>JAVYAJ010000333.1:0-27841 GCA_032229885.1 Candidatus Anammoximicrobium sp.
ACGCCCCAGGACCGGCGCCGCGCGTGTGCCTCTTTTGGCCGAAGGCCATATTCATCCGGGCCACGGTGACACGTTGATGATGGCCTTCGGCCAACACGGTTGCTATCACCTCTGACTGCTGGGGCGTTGCCCCAGGCTACGTTGGTGATGGCCTTCGGCCAACACGCTTCCTGTCGTCTGTGCTGCGCAACAGTCATTCAATGCCAATTCCACCTAACGCGGCCCGGTGCCGGTAACCCGAAAGAGTACTGTTCAGGCCGGTGTACAAGATGCGCGCACCGTGCGCGCATGATACGGACTAAGACTCTAACGCGGTCTAGTGCCCGCAACCCAAGAATCTGTTTGGCCGAAGGTCTTCTACCCTTGTCATCCGAGGACCGACCGGTATATCGTAAGGAGAAGACCGACGAACTCGATCATGTCTTGAACGAAAACCAAAACGCGAGAGGAAAAACCACGGGAATAAATCGATGAACAGCAAGATCCAGCAAGCCTTTAACGATCATGTGAACGCCGAGCTATTTGCGTCCTATCTGTACCTGTCGATGGCGAACTGCTTTACCGCGGAAAATCTGGACGGCATGGCCGCGTGGATGCTGGCTCAGTCGGATGAAGAGCGTGGCCACGCGGCAAAGTTCATGGACTTTATCAACCAGCGTTCGGGCCGTGTCGAGCTGCAACAGATCGACCGGCCGCCCCATGCTTGGGCCACGCCGTTGGACGCTTTTCAACAGGCGTACGATCATGAATGCGAAGTCAGTCGGCGGATCGACTCGTTGGTCGATCTGGCGATCACCGAGCACGATCACGCGGCGGTCAATTTTTTGCAGTGGTTCGTTTCTGAGCAAGTCGAGGAAGAGGCGAGCGTGCTGGCGATTGTCGACCAACTGAAGATGGTCGCCAACCATCCGATGGGCATCTTGATGGTGGATGGCCGCTTGGGTCAGCGTGCTGCATCGAAATAGGCGGAATACGCACAATTCCGCCCGGCCCGCCGCCAGAGCATGCGTTTGAGGCCGCGCGCCGCTTCAGCGCGGCGTGCGGTCGGTGACGTCCGGCTCATTCACCATCCGTCCGCCCCCATGTCGCGCTCGCGCCGGGATCGCGGCGCCGGTGGCGCGTCGTGCGCGGGCGGGGCGACTCGATCAGCGAGAACGCCGCCCACGCCCCGGCGAATAATCCGAGCACGATCAGCCAGGCGCGCGGTTCACCCGCCTGCAACCGAGCCACGATGTTCCACAATTCGAGCCGAACCGCCAGAGAGGCGAGCGCATCGAGCAGCGCATCGAGCAGCGAAAGGATGGATGGGACGGCCATGACGCCCTCGGCGGTTGTTGGCTGACAACGGATCCGCTCGGCGGTCGCACCAGCCAAGTGGCGGACACCCGCGCGTCTGCGCGTCCAACCGGCCAGTTGCGACCATATCCGATCGATAAACCGACGAACGCGCCCCCAACGTACACGCGGTCCGGACGACAACGTCTTGCCTGCCGCGCGCTTCCGTACGACCCCCTCAGCGCAAGTCTAATCCGGCTTGTTTGCTCCCGCGAGGTTTTTTGCGAAATCCGCCTCTTTTTCCGGCGCGTCGACGGGCGACCTCAACGATCGTACTCGATATTCGGCCTTTCTGTCCAACCATTTTGAGAGGCGGCCCGTCGGCACGGAGCGCAAAAAAGCCCGCTGAAAACAGCGGGCTGCGTTTACGATCCAAGTCGTCCACCCACATCGTGATCAAGGCTCGGGCGACGTGCCGGGGGCCTCGCCAGCCTCGATCAGTTCGCCGAAGGTCTTGCCGCTGGGGGATGTCTCTGCGGCGGCGGCTTCCATCGCTTGTTTGATATAGTCCGCCAATTTTTCCTTGTCCTCCTTCAGCTCCTTATACTTTGCCTCGGACACGCCGACTTTCTCCAAAGCCTTGCCGTACGTATTCCGAATCTTCTTCGGCTTTTTGTCGACGTGGCAGAAGTTGCATTTCAGCTCCTTGACCACGGGTTCGATCTTCTTGTCTTTGGATTCGGCCTCGAGGACCGCTCTATACTGAGGATGCGCCAGGGCCGAGTGGCTCAGGCAGGCGACCAGGAAGGCACTCGCAAACAACCATTTCAACGCGCTCATCGGGTAGCTCCACGAAGGAATTGGGAAACGGAATCACGGCGGGCGCCGGGCGATCGGGAGTGTTCGCTTGTCCTCGACAACCTCGGCCCGGCACGATGGCTGTCGGTCACAACGGGCTTTGCCCGGTTCGCAGGGACGCTCCGGAGGGGTGGACTTCGGTTGCTTTTGCCACGGCACGCCCGGTGCGTTGCCGAGGCTTGACATTGGCGTCACGGCGATCGTCAAGCCGCCGAAATCCCGTGCTGCGGCGCGTGCGGCGACGCCAACAGTGAAATTGGACAACGCACGAGGCATTCGCCCCGCCATTCTCGCCCGTGCAGGAAATAATAGAACGTGGCGAAAATGGGATGTCAATAACTATTCCAGGCGAGCAGCGCCTGCCGAACCAACGCGGCGGTGACGCGCGTCATTTCGCGAACGGGCATCACCGATTTTGAATCGGATGCGTATAATGAAGGCGGACCGGCGGTGGGCCGGTCGCATCGCGTTTTACGCGAGACGGGCCACACGGATTTTCGTGCGGTTTCGGCGAACAACGCTGATCCCGATCCGGGAGAATGAAGACTTTCAGTGGGATGCACGAGCGAAATGTCGCGGAAGCAGAAGCAAAACATCGACCGAATTCTGGCAGACTGGTCTTTCGATCCGCGAATGATCAACGCGCGCGTCGTGCGCGGCGACGACGGCCGCGAGGTTGTTCAAATGCGGGTCGATCTAGGGGTGCTTCAGCTCGAGGTCGCCGGACGCCCCGACGGCCAGCGACCCAAGGGTTACGAGACCTATTTCGACTATTTGGTGAGCCGAACGGTGCGGGATGAAGCGTTTCAGTTGCGCGATCGGCAGCGCGCCGAGGTAGATCGCGAACTGGCCCAATTCTACCACCGTCGGATCTGTTGGTTGACGCTTCGCCAATTCGCCCGAGCCGTAGCCGACGCCGACCACACCTTGGCTCTGATGGACTTCTGTATCGAGCATTGCGCGGACGAGCACTGGATGCTGACGCACGAGCGATATCGGCCGTTCGTCTTGTTTCACCGAATCCAGGCGGCCGCGCTCGACCATTTGGAACGACACGCACCGGACGAGGCGCTACGGACGATCGACGCCGGACTCGAACAACTGCGCGAGTTGCTCGTCGTCCGCGACATCGAAGAGTCTGACGGCGAGCTGATCGAACGGCTGACGGACCTGCGCGCGTCGCTGCATGATCACGCGCCCGCCGAGCCGACGCTCGAAGAGCAGTTGCGCGACGCAGTCGCTCAAGAACGGTACGAGTTGGCGGCCCAGATCCGCGACGAATTGGCGCGCCAGCGGACGGGGCAATAGACGGATCGCGTTTGGCGCCCCCCTCTGCCGCCCGTCTATCGACGTCGAGCGACGCGGGGCGATGGCTTGGCGCCGACGGTCTTGCGCGATGCGCAGAAAGAGGACCATGATGCTCGTACGGAAGATCGTTCATATCGACCAGCAGCGATGCGATGGCTGCGGTGACTGCGTGCCGTCGTGCGCCGAAGGGGCGATCCAGATCGTCGACGGCAAGGCTCGCCTGGTTTCTGACATCTATTGCGATGGCCTGGGGGCGTGTCTGGGACATTGCCCGCGCGGCGCGATCACGGTTATCGAACGCGAGGCCGCGCCGTTCGACGAAGAAGCAACTCTGGCGCACGTCGCGGCGCAGCAACACCCCGGCGCGCCGGCGGGCCCGCCCGCAAGCTGTCCCGGGACGGCCGTGCGAAACTGGAGACTGAACATTCTGGCCGATGGCCCTGCGCTGCCGTCTGTCGCGTCGCGCGCGTCCCCGGCGGCGTCCGCGCCCGATACGCCGCCGCACGCCAGTTCGCGGCCGAGCGACGGCGCCAGCCAACTTGTCAACTGGCCCATCCAACTGCACCTGGCGCCGCCCAACGCGCCGTTTCTCCACGAGGCCGATCTCCTGCTGGTGGCGGACTGTGTCAGCGTCGCGCACCCGGACTTTCACCGCCGCTTTCTGACCGGCGGGCGGCCGGTGTTGATCGGCTGTCCCAAGCTGGACGACGGCCGCGCGTATGTCGACAAGCTGGCGCGGATGATGCAGATCGCGCCGCTGCGCAGCGTCACCGTCTTGCACATGGAAGTGCCGTGCTGCACGGGCCTGTTGCGAATCGCGCAAGCCGCCGCGGCCCAAGCGGGTGGCGTCCCGGTCGACGACATCGTCGTGGCGATCGACGGTCGCGAGCGCGACGGGCACGTGCCGCCCCGTGCCGTCGCCGCGTCGCACGGCGCGGCCGATCACGGCCGCCCGAGCGCGTGACCGATGATGGCCCCGCTCGGACGCGGTCGAGCGAAAACAGCGACGGGCTGTCGCCCGGGGAAGTCAGAATCGGACGACGCACTCGCTGCGCCTAGGCTTCGTCGCCGGCCAGCAGCGGGCGCGGCGTTTGCCAGCCGCCGCGGGTGAAATCCGGGACGCGCAACGGCGCGCTGCCCTGGGCGACCGACGCGATGCTCAATGGGAAAATGCTCGACCACGCGGCCGCGTCGTAGACCGTCATGTCCAACGGCTTGCCCGCGCGCAGACAGTGGATCAGGCGCCAATTCATCAAGAAATCCATCCCGCCGTGGCCGCCTGCCTCGAGCGCCCGTGTCTTCAGCCGCCGCCACAGCGGGTGGCCATACTTGGCGTGGTACGGCGCCATGTCGGTTTCCCAAACGTGCGGTCGGTCCTTCAACGCAAGCCGCGGCGGATAGTCGGCAAACGTGCCGCCCGTCCCACCGACCAGGTTGATCCGCGTATAGGGACGCGGCGAAACGAGGTCGAACTGAAGCGTGATCACCCGGCCGCGCACGGTTCGGATCAGCGTCACGTTGCGATCGCCGCAGGCATACGTCTCCTGCCGTCGCGGATCGTCCGCCGGCAGCGCATCGCGGGCCAGGCTGAGCGCCCGTTCACAGGAACTCATCGACACGAGGTGGTCGAACCGGTCGCCGCCGTGGATGTCCAGGTACAGCGCGACCGGCCCGAGGCCGTGCGTCGGGTAGAGGTTGCCGTCCAGCTTCATCATGTGCCGTCGCCGCCAGACTCCGTGCTCGGCCTGGCTCAAGATCCCAGCGGCGAACGGGTGGATATAGCCGGCTTCGGCGTGCGTCAGCTCGCCCAACAGGCCCTGGCGGACCATGTTCATCACCAGCATCTCGGTCTCGCCATAACAGCAGTTCTCCAACATCATGCAGTGTCGCTGGGTGCGCTCGGACGTATCGACCAGTTCCCAGCATTCCTGGACCGTGATCGCCGCCGGAACTTCGATCGCCACGTGCTTGCCGTGGTTCATGGCGCACACGGCCATCGGCACATGCCATTGCCAGGGCGTGGCGATGTACACAAGGTCCACATCATCGCGTGCACACAGACTCTCGAAGTCGGTCTCGTTCCGAGAAAACCCGGTTGGCGCCGCCTGTCCCTTGGCCGTGGCTCGAGCCTGCGCCGCGGCGACCCGCTCGGAGACGACGTCGCACACGGCCGTCACCACCGCGCCGTCGATGGCCAGCAGATCGTTCAACAGGCCCGAGCCGCGCGAGCCGACGCCGATCACCCCGACGCGAACCGTTTCCAGCGGCGGATGTTTCAGGCCCAGGACGCTGGACTGGTCGGTGGGACGCGGCGGAGCGACCACGTCGGCGGCGCTGACCACGCCTGCGCCCAGCGCCGCGGCGCCGCACGCCCCCAACATCTGCATCATCCCGCGGCGCGAGACCGCACAGCCGTTCGATGTGGACATGGCGACAACTTCTCCTCTTCAGTACATGCACTCGTGTCGGCGGGCAGCACGGGTGGACCAACCACCACCGCGCGGAAACGGCGCCATGAATAACGGGCCGCTCCGCTACCCATTGTGCTGCCGACCGCGGGGGATGCAACCCATCTCGCCCGCGTCGCGCGCCGGACGTCCCGGTCAGCTCCCTGAGGCGCGCTGTGCACTCGGGGCAATCCGTTTCGAAGGGGGTTCACAGCGCAGCGGATCGAATTACCATGGTGATATGCAAGATTCTTCAGCCTACACAAGTCCGTTTCCACCGCTGCGTCCCTGGCGTTTGGCGGGTCGCCACGTGGTGGCAGCTCTTTTCTGGGGCGGGTTCTTCTGCTGGCTGAACCGCTTGGCGCTGCAGTCGTCCGAGTTCTGGGGCCAGGCCGCGTTCGGTCGGTGGATCCTGGCCAACCAGGCGCTGCCTGCCGAGGCGCCGTTTTCGCCGTTGACCGCCGGAATGCGCCTGTTCGATACGGCGTGGCTCAGCCAGGCTGCGTTCGCCGCCGTTCATGCGTGGGGCGGCGCCGAGGCGCTGTCGCTGCTGCTGGCGGTCGTGGTCGTCGCGGCGCACGCGATTCTGGGCCGCGCCCTGTATTATCGAACGCGCAGCCTGCTGGCGGCGCATCTGGGCGTGCTGCTGACGATCGCCCTCGCCGCCAGCCGGATCCGTGACGCCCAGCCGGACATGTTCGGCATGTTCTGCCTGGCGACGCTGCTGTGGCTGGTGATTCGCGACGACGCCGCGCAGTCCGAATCTCGCGGGTCCGCGGCCCAGTCAGGCGTCGCCTCGGACGCGGACCGGCCACCCACCGCGGCCGACACCGTAACCATTCCGCAGATCGAGGGGGGCGGCCGACGTTTCGGCCGCTCGCGCTGGGCGCTGTGGATCGGTGTCCCCGTGCTGCTGGCCCTGTGGGCGAATCTGCACGGCACGTTCATCTGGGGGTTGGCGATTCTGGCGATTTGGGTCGTCGCCGGGGCGATCCAGGCCGTCGGGCGCGCGTGCGGTACGCGCCGTATCGTCGGCGACCGATCGTGGCGAAGCAAGCTTTGGCTTGCCGAGTTGGGCGTCGTGGCCGCGTGTGTGAACCCTTATGGCGTCGCGCTGCTGTTGTACGTCGGCTGGTTCGCTGACTATCGGCAGTTGTTCGATCTGCCGGCGTGGCAGCCGCTGGCGCTGCTGCAGCCTGGCGGGGGCGAGCTGGTCGGCTCGCTGTTGGCCGCCATCGTCCTATTTCAGTTCAGCCGTCGGCGGTTGACGCTTTGCGACGTCCTGTTGCTGGCCGTGTTCAGCTTTGCCTTTGGCGGCGGCACGCGACTGGCATGGTGGTACGCCGCCGTGTATGCAGTCGTCGTGACGCCGCACCTGGCGGACGTCATCGCCCGCGTCGCCCGCATGCTGCGCGAGCGGCGCCAGGCCGGCGGGCGCCAGGCCGCGGGCCGCTGGCGCGGCCTGCCACGCGAACCACGGGTCGGCTACGCCGTACTGGCGGCCGGATTGATCTGGATCAGTTTCGCCCTATCGCCCGCCTGGGATTGGATCGCGCGGGGGCGCCCGCGACCGCCCGAGCGTCTGTATGGCGGCTTGCCCTGGCAGTTGACCCAGTATCTGCGCGAGAATCCGCCGGACGGGCTGGTCTACAATCCGTACTGGTGGGGCGACTGGCTGGTCTGGGACGGCCCGCCGGATTTACGGCCCTTTCTGACCGGCCGCCTGGACCTGGTGTCGCCCAAGGTGTGGACCGACTATCGGATCGTTCGCGAGACGCGTTCTGGCTGGCAGGGCGTACTCGCCCGCTACGGCGTGCGGCACGTCGTCCTGGACCGATACAGGCAGACCACGCTGGCCGGATTCCTGCGAGACTCGTCCAAATGGCGGCTGGATCACGAGGATTCGTCAAGCCTCGTGTTCACGCTGGTCGAGGGCCCGGCAACGGAGGACCAGCCGGCTCTGGGAAACGCTGACATGCAGAATGACGAGGGCATCGATGACTAGCACGGACCTGTCCCACAATGCGAATCGGGGCGGCTGGTTCCTGTTCTGGGCCGCCCAGGCCCTGATCGGGACGCTGTTTGCCTACGCGGCCGTGTCGGGCGGGCGTGAATTTCGCCAGGCGTGGGCGCCACCGCCGCTGCGCGAGGATCCGCTGCGGATCACCCCGCTGTACGATCGGCCGGACCTCGTCTCCGACGACCAGTTGCACCGCGCCCTGCTGCGGCTGCGGCCACGGTTGAACGGTCCGCAAACGCTATTGGCCGACATCGATCACGCCCTGCGCTGTTGGGGCGCGGACGCTCGATTTGCCGATCCCGAGTTTGCCTCCGGGTCTCAGTTGCGAGCTGTGCTGACCGACACCCGCAGCTTTGCCAAACTGTACGGCCCCAACGAACCGCCGGCACTGTACGACACCCCATTTGGCGTCTGTTGCCGCGTCAAACAGGGCATCGCCACGACCTCGCATACCGATCATACGCTGGCTTGTCTGGCCGAGGTCGGTACGCCCCTGTCGTATCCGATCGTCACGGCGACGCGACAGACGACCTTTCGCGCGTTGCTCGAACAGGCTGTGCACGACTTTTACCCCAACCAGGACGAGTACGAATGGTCGACCAAAACCTTTTCGCTGTACGTCCCGCCGACGACGCGCTGGCCTAGCGCCGAGGGGCAGATGCTGTCGTTCGATCTGCTGGCCAGCCGCATCATGCGCGAGCCGCTGCCGCAAGGCGTCTGTTACGCCATGCACCGGCTGTACGGACTGGCCGCCTATCTCAGACTGGACGAGCAGATCCCGATCCTGTCGCCGCCGATGCGCGACCAGGTGATCGAGTTCCTTCGGGACGCCAACCGGCGGTTGGTCGCCAACCAGCACCCCGACGGATTTTGGAATGGAGACTGGCCGTTTGCCCCGCCGGCCAGTGTCGAGCCGACCGGCAAACGGGGCGACCAGTTCGCCTTCCGAATCATCGTCACCGGCCATGCGCTGGAATATTGGGGGATCGCGCCGCAGTATCTCCTGCCCAAGCGGGCGACCCTCGCCGGCGCAGCGGCCTGGATCGTGCGGACGGTCGATAGCGTCAGCGACGACGAGCTGAGAAAGAACTACTCGTTCCTGTCGCACGCCGTCCGCGCCCTGGCTTTGTGGCGCGGCAAAGAACCGTTCGAGGCGCTGCAAGCCCTGGAGAAAACGGCGTCCTCCCCATAGTGCATCAAAACGGGCACAGCCCGGCCACTGTGCCATGCCCTCTTGGTCCCGTCAGTCTCCTTAGGCCTATCACCTCGTCCATCGCACCGGCCCCGGCCGTCGGCGCCCGCCTGCTTTCTGCCCTTGCCCCGTTGTGCCCCGCGAAAAACCCGGTTATCACGTACAACCTCAGCCGCGCACCGCCGTGTCGCCGGCGAGACGCCGTGCCGGCTGCCGTCTTCTACGCAGGACCCCCCGGGCACGACGTCGTCCCAGGAGCACCGTAATGTCCGAACCGCAATCCAAGGGCCTGCCGATGACCGCGCGCTGGGATCCCGCCCAGCTCGAGCGCGAGATCGCCGCGTTGCAGGCGATCGAACGTCAGCCGTTGGCCCGCCGCGCGGCGGCGTACATCCGACGCAGCGGGCCAGGCTTGTTGCAGAGCGGCATGACGCTGGGCGCCGGCAGCGCGACGGCGTCCGTCGTGGCCGGCGCATCGTTCGGCTACAAACTGCTGTGGGTCCAGCCGGTGGCGATGTTCCTGGGCGTGATGATGCTGGCCGCGCTCAGCAACATCGTACTGAGCACGGGCGAGCGGCCGTATCGCGCGTTTGGCCGCGAGTTCAGCCGGACGCTGGCCTTTCTGTGGGGCCTGGGCACGATCATCGCCTCGGTGATCTGGCATTTTCCCCAGTACGGCCTGGCTGCCGGCGCGGCGCGCGACCTGGCCGCGATGGGCGGCGCGGCGTTGGACGACCCTCACGGTGCGCTCGGGTTCACGCCGACCGGGCTGGCGGTCAGTTTCGGGGTCGGCCTGCTGATCCTGGGCATCAATACGTTCACCGTGTGGAGCTACGGCAGCAGCCCGCGCGGCATCAAGCTGTACGAATGGTTCCTGCGGATCGTGATCGGGTCGATCACGCTGATGTTCTTCATCGTGGTCATCGCGGGCCGCGCGCGGATCGATTGGGCGGAACTGGGCAAGGGGCTGATCGGCTGGTATGGCATCCCCGAGTACCAGAACCCGAACCATGTCACGCTGGTGCTCGGCATGTTGGGCGCGGCGGTCGGGATCAACATGACGTTTCTGTACCCCTACTCGCTGCTGGCCAAGGGCTGGGGGCGGCATCACAAGACGCTGGCCCGCTGGGATCTGGGGATGTCGATGTTCCTGCCGTTCACCGTCGTGACCTCGCTGGTGATCGTGGCCATGACGATCACCGGCGTCTATCCCGGCCAGGATTCGCTGCGCGACACGATCACGCCCGTGGCCGCCGCGGCCTCGCTGCAGGGGATCTTGGGCGAACAGGCCGGACGGATCATCTTCAGCTTGGGGCTGATCGCCATGACCTGCACCGCGATCAGCACGCACATGGTCGTGTGCGGCTTTACGTTCTGCGAGATGTTCGGGCTGGAATACACCAAGGCCCGCTTTCGGACGTTCGCCATGGTTCCGGCGATCGGCCTGCTGGGCGTCGTCACCAAGCTGCCGTTCTGGTTTCCCGTGGCCGCGTCCGCGATCTGCTTTGCCCTGCTGCCCGTCGCGTATCTGATCTTCTATCTGTTGAACAACAAGGAGTCCTATCTGGGCGACGGCATGATGCGTTGGCCGCGGCGCGAGCTGTTCAACCTCGTGTTGGCGGTGGCCCTGATTATGGCCACCGTCGGCGCCGCGCTCAAAATCAAGAGTGGCGTGATCGACAAACTGCCCGACCTGTTGCATCTGTTGCGGGCGTCGCCGACCGCCGCCAGCCTGCGTTGAAAGGCGCCTGGAAGGAACGGACTGGCGCCGTCATGCCCGTCGGCTCGCACCCGCCGACTCGCGTCGCGCCCCTCGATCGCCGCCCCAGTACCCCAAGACCACCATGATCCAGAACGCACCTGTCAAACGGCTCGTCCACGGCGGGCTGACCATCGAAGGCTATTCCCGCGCCGCCGTCCAGACCTACTGGCGCGTGCCCGAGTTGAAATTGGGCTTCGATCTGGGCGCCCAGCCCTGGGATTTCATGGGCACGCCCACCTGGTTCGTCACGCATACCCACTTGGACCACGTGGTCGCCCTGCCGGTGTACGTCGCTCGGCGGCGGCTGATGAAGATGACGCCGCCGACGATCTATCTGCCCGCGCACGCCGTGCCGTTGGTCGAGCGGCTGTTGCAGGTCGTCAGCCGCCTGGATCGCGGCCGCCTGCCCTGCGAGCTGATCCCCGTCCAGCCGGGCGACCAGTTCGAGCTGTCGCGCGAGTTGGTCGTCGCCGTGGTGGCCACGAGCCACACCGTCCCGTCGGTGGGCTATTTGGTGTCCGAGCGGCGGCGCAAGCTGAAGTCCGAGTACCAGACGCTCGGTGGCGACCAGATCCGCGACTTGCGTCTGAGCGGAGTCGAGGTCACCGACGAGCGGCGAATTCCCCTGCTGGGCTATCTGGGCGACACCGACCCGCGCGGGCTGGACGACAACCCCGAGATGTACGCGGCCCGCATCCTGATCGTCGAGATGACGTTCGTCGCCCCCGGCCACCGACGCGACAAGATCCACAAACACGGCCACATGCACCTGGACGATTTTCGCGAACGACGCGAACGATTCCAGAACGAACTGATCATCGCCTCGCACTTCACCGCCCGCAGCAGCGAGGACCAGATCCGCCGCGCGGTCGCCCGCGCGCTGCCCGACCTGCTGGCCGACCGTCTGCACCTATGGCTGTGATATACTTCGCGCGGCTCGAAATGGCACTTGGCATGGCGGACTTCAGTTCGCCTTTGTCATACGGAACCTGATGTTCGCGAGGCCATTCTTACCCGCGCTCGGTACAACTCTCGCCAGACGCGACGCGGCGCGTGGAAGGCCGCGCTGCGTCGTGGTCGGCGCAGCACCGGCGGGCGCAATAACCCAACGACGCGCAACAACCAAACGACGGGCGCGACGCAGCGCATCCCTGCGGGACGGACGGTCTGAGAGAGGTGGGCCGGAGGATGCAGGCGCCTGACGTCCGTCCGGCGTTCGCTGGCGTTCGTCTCAGGAGTAACGGATTGCCAATCCGCCCTACTTTGGTGATGGCTCGCGGTTGTGTCGAGTTTCACGATCCTCGAGCTGCGTAATCCGGATGCCTTGCGGTACACGACGCGTAGCGACGACAAGGACGCTGACCTGTGAACAATTCCGCCAACGATCTGCACCCGCCACCGCGTTCCGCCTATATCCACGTCCCGTTCTGTCGGCATCGCTGCGGCTACTGCAACTTTACGGTCGTCGCCGGGCGCGACGATCTGATCGACGCCTATCTGCGGGCACTCGAGCTCGAACTGACCCAACTCGGCACGCCGCACGCGGTCGACACGCTGTTCTTCGGCGGCGGGACGCCAACCCAATTGTCGCCGCCCGCGCTGGCGCGGCTCTGTAGTCTGGCGAAGGACTGGTTTCCGCTGGCCGACGGCTACGAGTTCTCGGTCGAAGCGAATCCGGCGGATCTCGACGCGGCGCGCCTGGACGTGCTGCAGGCGGCGGGCGTGAACCGGCTGAGCCTGGGCGGCCAGTCGTTCGACGACGCCAAGCTCGCGTGCCTGGAGCGCGATCATCGCCGTGCGCAGCTCGAACAGGCGCTGGCCGCTTGCCGGCCGCGGGTCGCGTCGCTGGCCCTGGATCTGATCTTTGCCGTGCCCGGCGAGACGCCCGCCGTGTGGGAGGCCGATCTGCGAGCCGCCCTCCGCAGCGGCGTCGACCATCTGTCCACGTATGGCTTGACTTATGAACGGGGCGCTGCGTTCTGGGCCCGCCAGCGTCGCGGCGAACTGCGTGCGGTGGCCGAAGAGTCCGAACGGACGATGTATTTGATGGCGATCGACATGTTGCAGGCGGCCGGCTGGCAACACTACGAAGTGTCGAACTTTGCCCGGCCCGGCCACTGCTGTCGCCACAACGAAGCCTACTGGCGCGGCCGCCCGTACTACGCCGCCGGGCCCGGCGCGGCGCGGTACGTCGACGGCTGGCGCGAGACGAACCATCGCAGCACGACCACCTATCTGACGCGAGTCCTGTCGGGCCGCTCGCCGGTGGCCGAGCGCGAGCGGCTGGCGCCGGCCGACGCGGCTCGCGAGCGGCTGGTGTTCGGCCTGCGGATGCTCGAGGGCGTCACCCGCGCGGCGTTCGCCGTCGAGACAGGCTTCGAGATCGACGCCCTGGCCGGTCTGTCGTTGCGCAATTTTGTCGCCGCGGGCCTGCTGGCCGACACGGGCGATCGGATCCACCTGACCCGCGCCGGCCTCCTGGTCAGCGATGCGATCTGGCCACACTTTCTGGGCTGAACGTCGACTCGGACTCGATGGAGTACGCGATTCGCCGGCGATCCGCCCGCCGATTCCAGCGGCGCGTGATCGCTCGACACTCGTTTCCACGCAACCCGTGGTTCGCTATGATCTGCGGAGTGTGTGGCGAACAGATTCAGGCGAGTCAAACCCTGCCAGGCGTGGAAGAAGGGGACGCCGGCGTGCGCACGGCCCGTGGACGGTCGCTCGATTCGACGGGCGGCCCTTCGACGGGTGGCCCTGAGTGGATGGGGGAATCAGCGGGTCAGCGCCGGTGGCGATGAGCGATATCAGCGGACAAAAGCGTCCGGCGGCTCAACGCAGTCTCGACAACGTCCGCGACGAGATGTGCCCTGGGGTTGGATTTCGGATCCACGGCGACGCGACGCAGGTGGTTGAACGGCCGGAGCGCGGCCGACGGCGGCGTGAGGGCGTACAAGACGCCCCACGCGCCGGAAGGAAAACAAAGGAGCTTGGCCCATGAACAGGCGAATCGCTGATTGGTTGCCCTGCACCGCGCTGGCCGTCATCGCGCTGAACGTCATCGCACTCGCGATGGCCGCGCCGCCGACCTTTGCACAAAAAATCGGCGACTCGGCCGCCGCGCGACGGGTCTTCGTCGATCCGCCACGCGAATACGCCACCGCGCCCTTGTGGGTCTGGAACGATCTGCTGACCGACGACCAGATTCGCGGCACCCTGCGGGATCTGGCCGCGCAGCGCGTTCGCCAGGCGTTCGTCCACCCGCGCCCGGGGCTGATGACGCCCTACCTCAGCGACGAATGGTTTCGCCTGTGGCGGGTCGCCCTGGACGAGGCGGAACGGCTGGACATGCACGTGTGGATCTATGACGAGAACTCGTATCCCTCCGGGTTCGCGGGCGGGCACGTGCCCCAGCAGATGCCCGAATCGCGAGGCCGCGGGCTGGTGCTGCGTTCCCAGCCGCAGCCGCCGTCGCTAGACTCGGAGACGCTCGGCGCGTACCGCGTCGAGGGCGACTCGATCGTCGACGTCACCGCCGACATCCGCCAGGGCCGCTCGCCCGGCCAGGGGCCGTTCTGGATGGCGACCGTGGCCCGCGCGGCGAACTCGCCCTGGTACGGTGATCGGTCATACGTGGATCTGATGTACCCCGGCGTGACCGAGAAATTTCTCGAAGTGACGCAGCAGGCTTATAAGAAACACCTGGGCGATCAATTCGGCCGACGAATCTTGGGCTCGTTCACCGACGAGCCGAACGTCCGCCCCGCCGGCGGGCTCCCCTGGACGGATCGCCTGCCCGCCGAATTCCACAAGCGGTGGGGCTATGATCTGCTGCCGCATCTGCCCAGTCTGGCGGCGGCGGTGGGCAACTGGAAACAGGTTCGCCACGACTATTTTCAAGTGGTGCTCGACCAGTTCGTCGAGCACTGGGCCAAGCCCTATGCCCGATGGTGCGAGCAAAACGGGATCGCCTTCACCGGCCACTACTGGGATCACGAATGGCCCAACTGCGTCGGGGTGCCCGACAATATGGCGATGAACGCCTGGCAGCATATCCCCGGCATCGACTGCCTGATGAACCAGTACCAGGAGCACACCCACGCCCAATTTGGCAACCTGCGGTTCGTTCGCGAGACCCAAAGCGTGTGCAACCAATTGGGCCGCGAGCGGTTTTTGTGCGAGGTGTATGGGGCCGGGGGATGGGATCTGCGTTTCGAGGACATGAAACGGATCGCGGATTGGCTGGGCGTGTTGGGGGTGAACCTGTTCGACCAGCACCTGTCCTACGTCACGTTGCGCGGCGCCCGCAAGGCCGACCACCCGCAATCCTTCTCGTATCACGAGCCATGGTGGGATGCCTATCACGTGCTGGCCGACTATACGACGAGGCTGTCGGCGGCCATGTCGTCGGGTCAGCAGCGGAACGAGATTCTGGTCCTCGAACCGACGACCACCGCTTGGATGTATCAGGCCGACCCGACCCACCGTGGCCGCTTGAACGAGCTCGGCGCCACGTTCTTCGATTTTCTCAAGGCGCTCGAAGCGGCACAGGTCGAGTACGACATCGGCTGCGAGGATGTGATCGCCCGCCACGGCTCGGTGGCCGGCGGCGCAAGCGGTGGGCAAGGCATCGGCGCCGGGCAAACGGCAAGCGGATCGGCCCGGCTGGTCGTCGGCCAACGGGAATACGCGACCGTCGTCTTGCCGCCGTTGACGGAAACGCTCCGCGCGGAAACGGTCGCGTTGCTGGAACAGGCCGCGTCCGGCGGGTTGCGAATCCTGTGTTGCGGCCCGCCCCCATCGCTGGTCGACGCGCGGCCGTCGCCGCGTTTGGCCAAATTGGCCGACAGCCCCACGTGGCAGCGGCTCGAACCGGCCGCCACGGTCGAAGCGTTGATTCCCCGCGGCCCCGAGCAATGCGTCATCCGCCGCGCGGCGGACGATCCCGGCATCCTCTTCCACCAACGGCGTCAGTTGGCCGACGGCGACCTCCTGTTCTTGGTCAACACCAGCAGCGAGCACGCGTCGCGGGGAACGGTCACGACGCCAGCCCGCGCGATACAACAGTGGGATTTGTTTACCGGAGCGGCCCGCGACTGGCCCTGTACGACCGACGCCGCGGGCGTGAGCATCGAGTTCGAGCTGCCGCCCTGCGGCAGCCTGTTGCTGTGGCTGGCGCGCGACGCCGCTCCGCCCGCCGATTCGCACGGCCAAGCGGCCAGCCAGACGCCGCCATGCGCCATCTCCGGCGCGCTGGTCGGCGCCGTTGGCCAGCCGCCGGCCGCCACGCCAGTCGCCCCTCGCGGGCCGCTCGAGGCGCGGCGGATCGAACCCAATGTGCTCACCCTGGACTATGTGGACGTGAGTGCGGGCGGGGAATCGCGCCGGGACCTGTACTACTACCCCGCCAACCAATTCGTCTGGCGCGCGCATGGGATGGCCCGCAACCCGTGGGATAGCGCGGTGCAATACAACGACGAGTTGATCTCCAAGACATTCCCGCCGGACAGCGGCTTCGAGGTCAGCTATCGGTTTACGATCGACGGAGCCGTGCCTCGGCCGCTGTGGTTGGTGATCGAACGGCCGGATCTGTACACCATCCAGTGCAACGGCGCAGCGGTGCAAGTGCAAGCGGGCCAGTGGTGGTTGGACAAGGCCTTCGGCAAGCTCGACATCACCGCGTCGGCGCGCGCGGGGGAGACCGTGGTTACACTCAAAGCCCAGCCGTTCACGATGTTCCACGAACTGGCGGCCGCATACGTCTTGGGCGACTTTTCCCTGCGGCCCGAGCAATCCGGCGGGTTCACGATCGTTTCGCCCCGCCCGCCCGGTTTGGTCCGTGGTTTGGCGCACTCGACCGATCTCGAGGGCGTGTCGTGGCTCAGCTCGGGCATCGGCTTCCAACGGGATCCGCGATCGAACAAAGGCAACGACCCCGCGCCAAGCGTGGTATTCGACCTGGGCCGGCAGGTGGACTTGGCGGCGATCGATATCTGGAACTACAACGAAGCCACGCTGCCGAGCCGGGGAGTCAAATCCTTGGAGATCTTGGCCGCGGCCACGCCCGATTTTGCGGCCGGGGCGAAGTCGCTGGGCGAGTTCGAGCTGGCGGCCGCGCCGGGCGGCCCGCGCGGAGCGCATACCGCGCTGGCCCAGCGGCTGGCCGTCGTCGCCCCTGGCGTGCGGTACGTCAAGTTCGCGATCCTGGCCAACTACAACGGCGTCCGCTTTCCCGCGGCCGATGGCGGCAAGGACCATGCGTTCGTGGGCCTCAGCGAAGTACGGTTCCTCGCTCCAGCCGCCGACGGCCGGCCACAGCGGATCCAGGGTGTGAAGATTCACTCGGCAAGCAGCGAACTCGCGGCGTCCGGCAGCTTCGATCGCCGTGCGGTCCACCTGGTGGACGATAGCGGTCTGGGAGAGGCCGCGGTGGGTTGGGATCAACAGGGAATGCCGTTCTACGCCGCGGGCGTCGCCTATCGGCAAACGTTCGACGTCGCGCACGCGACGGGCCGCTATCGGGTTCGCGTGCCGCGCTGGTATGGCAGCGTTGCCAAGGTGGTCGCCAATGGCCAGGTCCGCGGGATCCTGGTGTCGCAACCCTGGGAAGTGGACGTCACCGGCGCCATACGCGAGGGGGAAAACGCGGTCGAGGTCGTGGTGATCGGCACGCTCAAGAACACGCTCGGACCACACCACGCGGGCTCGGCCACGGGCAGCGCTTGGCCGGGCATGTTCCAACGCGGGCCCGAGCACGGACCGCCTCCGGGAGACGCCTACCATACGCTGGGTTACGGTTTGTTCGAGCCTTTCACGCTATTGCACGACGGCGACGCCAGCCCCGACGCGAACCAGCCGGCATCTTGAAAGCGACACGGGAGATTACTGTTCCTCGCGCAAGGGCCGCCGCCGAGATCGACTACCGCCTGTTGCCGGTTGGCGACGCAGGATCAACGCGTCGCGTCCTGTCTCAGGCTCGAAGCGAGACGCAGTCCGCAGGTCGATCGGCCCCCAGCCCTTCGCCTTATCGCCCTCGACGAGCTGCCTGATCCGCTTCTCGTTGATGAATTCCGGCAGTGCTTCGGTCAGCTTTCCCGACCTGTTCTTGGTGTGCTTCTGAAATTCAAACCAAAGGAATATCCGGTCCACGTCTCCGTCTTCGAGCGTGGCTCGGAACGCGGCATAGCCATCGGCTGGTTTTGGCATCGAGGCCAGGTCGAGCGAGACGCCCGTTCCATGTGCCCTCAGGTGATCCTGACAGGCTGCGATAGTAACCGGCTCAAACAGCGTCATCAGCGTTCATCCTCGTAGCGCAATCCACTGTGGCCCATAACCTTCCCGGAACCGTCGTTTTGGACAGGAATCGTACGCCAGTGCGTCAGGTCTTTGTTCCTGCGACCTTGAGAATCGCTGCCAGGTCAGGCAGAATGTACCTGGGACCCTTCTGGGCTTTCCCTGACCGTCCAGCCACAGGCTCCTTGGTAATGTTAATCCGATGGACGTCGGCGAAAAGGGGAGCGGTTGGCAGACCCTCAGCAACCGCGTCGCCGAACAGAACGAACGCCCGGTCGGCCCAGACGTCCGTGGGCTGGATCTACGGACCGGGCGCCAAATCCAGCGAGCCGGCCACATAGACACCTGCGGTGATCGAAGCGACGGAGGGGAGCTGTTGGCCTAGTCTTTACCCACCTTTGTCGAGTTCGGATTTGAATTGCCTGGCCGAAATCCAATTCCGTCGTGTCGTTGATGACCAAACATTGGCCGGACGCCACTCACCGAGTCTGCTCCCAATGAGGCCGCGGGATGGCCTCAAATGTCACATCGCCTTGGTCGAACAGACGATACGCCGCCCTCAGATCACCCCAGGTTTCCATCTGTTCGGAAAAGCTGGCTGACGGATTGTTGGCGACCTGTTCGGCCATCTTGATCAACCTCTTCGTGCGCCGTTTATCGCCCAAGTCGCAATCACCGAACTGGGCTCGCGCCCAAGTCTTGCTGTCCAACATGAATGTCATGGATCACACCTCCCTGCCCAAGAGCGCGACCGTCGCCTTTGGCAGTCCCTGCTAGGCGACGTGACCTCGCCCATCCTCTTGATAGGCTCTCTGCTTTCATTGCGACCCCAAGTCGTAAGAAGATCGTTTCTTATCGTAAATGATTTGGTCTGGCCGTCTTCGGCACGCTAGCATCATCCATGCCAGCACCCTGAGTCCTACCTTTCGATGAAGCATACAATTTGGGTAAAGTCAAGGCTGCGGGATCACCCGGTCGCCGCTTGCCAGATCGCTGGCCGCTGCGCGCAGCGACTTTGTATCCACCTCGGCGCGGAACACGGCCTATAGCCACCGACGACCGCGCCCCGCGTCCCTTCAAAACTGGCCGCGTGTGCGGCCGGCGGCGTCGCATCCCGTAAGAACTTCGTCAGGGCGCCCACGCCCCACAGATGCGTTTCTTGCCCGACCGCCCTGGCGTGCAGCCGATGCCGCTGACAAAAAGCAGAAAACCAGCCAGTCCGCGGTGCCACGCTGTCGCCATCCCATCCCCCAGCCCCCATCCCCCATCCCCCAGCCTCCAGCGTCCATCCCCCAGCCTCCAGCGTCCAGCCTCCATCGAGCATCACCTGGAATCCTGTGCGCCGCGGGCGAGCCCGAAAGCGGCGTTCCGCTTTAGTCGCGCGAACCTCAGCTTAGCGCGTAAAACCGTTTTGGTGAACGAGCCCGCGGCGTCTCTCCTGCGTCGCCAAGCCGAGCAACGACCGCACGGCCAAATAGTGCCCCGTATTTCGCTCGCGACGCTAGGCGATGACCAGGATTTCATCCATCCGCCAAGCCGCGATCATAGCCCGTCGCGCCAGCCCGGATTGCGAATAGAACGCGGCAAGCTGACGACCGCTTCTGATCCCCGACTAACCACCATGATCAGAATCAATCCGAGCGTTCTCAGCATTGCAGCCTCACAATACGAATGCTATTTGAGTTCACATATCTATTGCTCTGAAGACATGCACGCCCGAAGGTAGTTGTAGAGGTTGGCAACGCGGAGAAAATTGCGCCTTGGGGTCATGCGCTTGTCTTGACCAAATACCGCAAGAGCGTAAATATATTTGTTTTGGTGGGAGAACATCCATGAGTCTTTCGCGATGGTCGAGACTGGCGCTGATCACCTGGGGGATCCTCTTGGGGATCGCGGTCGCCATTGTGGAGGCGCGCGGGCGCTTCGACCACCAGCTTCTCACTCGAGGCCAGGCTGTTTGCCACGAGCCGAGCATCTGTGGCCAATGGCAGGCTTCTGATGACGCCGTCGACGAAGGCGGCCCTCTCCAAGGCCCATTGGACGTGAGCCCTTTGGCCTGGAATCAGCGCCCGGAGTTCGCCCGACGGGGCTGGAATCGTTCGGGTGTTCCGCCCGGCCGCGGGGCACCCGAGGCTGCCCGCCATTTGCGGATTTGATCCGCTTGCATCGGCGCTCGCCGGCTCCAGGCATCGCCCGGTGTGCCTCGGGGTCCGACATTGCGCGAGCGTCGTTGTCCTCTCCGCCATACCGGGCAGAACCGATTGGGACCTCGTGCTGTTGGTCCCGCCCCACCTAAACGACGAGATGTAGCACTGGGGTGGCTTCCATTGTGTTCAGCGGCCCGCGGTCGAGCCCTCCTGTCGTAAAACGGCTGCCTTTTACCGTGTAACGCGTTCTCGCGGATGGTAAACCAGCCGCGGCTATCGTGCTGAATTTACGTGTCGCGTCATAAACATTTCACTTAGCAGGGAAGAATGTATGAAACCTCGATGGATTTCAGCCATGATGTCGTCGGCGCTGTTGATCTGCCTGCCCGCATGCCAACAGCACGATGCGCAGGCAGAGACGCACCACGAACAAGAGATCGTCGTCACGCTGCCCCAGATCAAGGACATCGACTTTACGGAACAGTATGTGTGCCAGATCCATTCGCAGCGCAACATCGAGGTGTGTGCGCTGGCGGGTGGGTATCTCCAGGAGATTCACGTCAATGAAGGGCAGGTCGTCAAGAAGGGCGACGTGATGTTCAGCATCCTGCCGATTCTCTACAAATCGCGACTGGACGCCGAATCGGCCGAAGCCCAGCTCGCGCAACTCGAACTGAACAACACGCGCAAGTTATTCGAACAGAAGATCGTCTCGACCCAGGAGGTCGCATTGTTCGAGGCCAAACTCGCCAAGGCCAAAGCGAAGGTCAAGCTCGCGGAGGCCGAGTGGGCTTTCACGGAGATCAAGGCCCCGTTTGATGGGATCATGGATCGTCTCCACGAACAGTTGGGAAGCTTGATCGCCGAGGGCGACGTCCTCACGACCTTGTCGGACAATAGCGTCATGTGGGTGTATTTCAACGTGCCTGAGGCGCGTTATCTTCAGTACGAGGCGGCCGCGCCCGAGGAGAAACGCGAGCAGACCATCGAGCTGGTCCTGGCCGACGGCAGCAAGTATCAACAAGAGGGCAAGATTGTGGCCGTCGAGGCCCAATTCAACAACGAAACCGGCAACATCCCGTTTCGCGCGGATTTCCCCAATCCGGACGGCCTGCTCCGCCATGGCCAGACCGGCAATATCGTGATCCATCACACGTTGAAGAATGCGACCGTCATCCCCCAGCGGACCACGTTCGAGATCTTGAACAAACAATATGTGTACGTGGTGGGGAATGACAACGTCGTGCGACAGCGAGAGGTGGTCGTCGAGCATGAAATGGATGATATCTTCGTGCTACAAAGCGGGCTCAAGCCGGACGAGCGGTTCATCCTCGAAGGCGTTCGCCAGGTGCATGACGGCCAGAAGATCGCGTGCCAGCTTCGCAAGCCCGAGGAGGTCCTCACGCATTTGAAGTATCACGCGGAATAGTCTCCGTCCCGCCCATGCACTCACTCGCGGCCATCGGATCGCTCCCCGCCTATGTTTACCAACATTCTCCATCGGCCAGCTTTGGCGATCGTGATCTCGATCCTCCTCGTGTTCCTAGGAGGGCTGGGAATCGTCACTCTGCCGATCTCGCAGTTCCCGTCGATTGCGCCGCCGACGGTCGAGGTGGCGATTGCCTACCCGGGCGCCAGCGCCAACGTCCTGGTCGACTCGGTTCTGATCCCCCTGGAGCAATCCATCAACGGCGTCCAGAACATGCGTTACATCGTGTCGGACGCCACCAGCGCAGGCGAGGCGACGATCCGCATTTTCTTCGAGCCGGGCACGGACCCCAATATCAACGTGGTCAACGTGCAAAACCGTGTCAACATCGTGATGAACCGCTTGCCGGTGTTGGTGCAACGCGAGGGTATCCTGGTCAGCCAGGTCGTGCCCAGCATGTTGATGTATGTCAACATCTTCAGCACCGACAAGAACGCGGACCAAACGTTCCTCTACAACTTTGCCAACGTCAACATCATGCCCGTGATCAAACGGATCCAGGGCATGGGGTTGCCGCGAAATCTGGGCAACCGCGCGTTCGCCATGCGGATCTGGTTGAACCCGGAGCGGTTGCGGGCCTATCGGATCTCCTCCGAAGACATCATGGAGGCCTTGGCGGAACAAAGCGTGATCGGTTCGCCGGGGCGGCTGGGTCAAGCCACGGGCAAGACCTCGCAATCGCTCGAATACGTCTTGACGTACGTGGGGCGGTACAACAAGCCCGAACAATACGCCAACATCATCTTGCGGGCCAACCCAGACGGCGAGATCCTTCGGCTCAAAGACGTCGCGACCGTCGAGTTGGGCTCGGAGTTTTTTGATATCTATTCGGATATCGACGGCCACCCCGCGGCCTCGATCGTGCTCAAACAAGCCCCCGGCTCCAACGCGGCCACGGTGATCAAGGAGGTCAAAGAGGAACTCGAACGGATCAAGGAAGAATCCTTTCCGCCCGGCATGGATTACGAGATCGCCTACGATGTATCGAAATTCGTCGACGCGTCGATCGAGAAGGTGTTGCACACGCTGCTCGAAGCATTCATCCTGGTCTCGTTGGTCGTCTACATGTTTCTGGGCGACGTCCGTTCCACGGTGATCCCTGCGCTGGCGGTCCCCGTGTCGTTGATCGGCACGTTCTTTTTCATGCAGGTCTTCGGCCTGTCCATCAACCTGATCACGCTGTTCGCCATGGTTCTGTCGATCGGAATCGTGGTTGACAACGCGATCGTGGTGGTCGAGGCGGTGCACGTCAAGATGCACGAGAACCATCTGTCGCCTTACCGGGCGTCGATGGAAGTGCTACACGAGATCGCCGGAGCGATCATTGCCATCACCTTGGTGATGACCGCGGTGTTCATCCCGGTCACCTTCATCCCGGGTCCGGTCGGCACGTTTTATCGCCAGTTCGGGATCACGATGGCGGCGTCGATCCTACTCTCCGGGCTGGTGGCGATCACGCTCACGCCGGTCCTGTGCGCGATGATCCTCAAGCCGCCGGCGGCCCCCAAGCCCGCGAACATCGCGCGACGGATGCTCCGCGTAGTGGCTCGCTGGATTTTGGGGTTGCTGCTGTTGGTCCCGCTGACTTATCTGGCCTACTACCTCTGGGGCCGGCTAGGATTCCTGCTGATCCTGGCCCCGCTGGTCCAGCGACCCTTTGATCGGGCCGTCGAACTGGTGACGCGCGGCTACGCGGGGATCCTGCGCCTGGTGGCCAACCGCCGGGCGCTCACTGCGCTGGCGATCGCTGGATTCATCGTCGCCACCTATTTCGTCAACCTCCGCCTCCCCACGGGCTTCATCCCTGGCGAAGACCAGGGCATCATCTACGGGATCATCCAGACGCCGCCGGGTTCGACGTTGGAGTACACCAACTCCAAGGCCCACGAGCTCGAGGCAATCGCCAAGACATTGGATGAGGTCACTTCGGTCACGTCGCTGGCCGGCTACGAAGTGTTGACCGAAGGCCGCGGCTCCAATGCGGGAACATGCATCATCAACCTGAAAACCTGGTCCGACCGCCAGCGGACCGCGCGGCAACTGATCGAGGAACTCGAGGAAAAGTGCCACGAGTTGACGAACGTCAAGATCGAGTTCTTTGAACCTCCGGCGGTCCCTGGCTTTGGCGCCGCCGGCGGATTCTCGATGCGCCTGTTGGACAAGACGAACGCCACGGATTATCAGCGTTTGGGCGAGGTGACGAAGTCCTTTATGACCGCGCTGAGCGAGCGCAAAGAGCTTAAGGGGCTGTTCACCTTCTACACCAGTGATTATCCGCAGTACGAGCTGATCATCAATAACGACGTCGCCATGCAGAAGGGTGTGTCCATCGGCAAGGCGCTCAACCATCTGAACATCCTGATCGGCAGTACGTACGAACAGGGCTTCATTCTCTATGGGCAATACTACAAGGTCTACGTCCAGGCTGCGCCTCAGTTCCGTCGCTTTCCCGAGGATATCGAGCGGTTGTTCGTCAAGAATGACCACGGCGACATGGTGCCCTATTCGACGTTCCTCCGCATCGAGAAGAAGCAGAGCTTGAACGAGATCACCCGCTATAACCTGTATCCGTCGGCCTCGATCCAAGGCGCTCCCAACGCGGGCTACAGCAGCGGCCAGGCCATTCAGGCCATCAAGGAGGTCGCTGCCCAGACATTGCCTCGCGGTTACGACATCGGCTGGGAAGGGCTGTCGTACGATGAAGCGAGGAAGGGGAACGAATCGATCTATATCTTCCTGATCGTCGTCGCGTTCGTCTATCTCGTGTTGGTCGGGCAATACGAGAGCTTCGGCTTGCCGCTGGCGGTGATCCTATCGTTGCCCGTGGGCGTGGTCGGCTCGTTCCTGATGCTGTGGCTGCTGGGGCTGACCAATGACGTCTACGCCCAGATCGGCTTAGTCATGTTGGTGGGTCTGCTCGGCAAAAATGCGATCCTCATCGTCGAATTCGCCGTGCAACGGCGCCGCGACGGGTTATCCTTCCGCGAAGCGGCCATCGAGGGTGGCAGGTTGCGATTCCGGCCCATCCAGATGACGTCTTTTGCATTCATCGTGGGCCTATTGCCGCTGCTCAACGCCACCGGCGCCGGATCGCTCGGAAACCGGACCATCGGCGCCACAGGCGTCGGCGGGATGCTCGTGGGCACGGTGCTGGGCGTGTTGGTGATCCCCGGGCTGTACTATGTGTTCGCCATACTCGGCGGCGGACGGAAACTGCTCCGTGATGAGGTGGACACGCCGCTGAGTGAACTTCCTCAAGACGGGATCCTGCTGCCCAACAGCGACGAGGAAAGGCACGAGGGCTCTGCCGGGGCGGACGAAGCCCACGCGGCGGATGATGCTCCGAGAGCCCCCGGCGCCTCCGGCAATTCGCCCGGTTCCGAGCTGTCCTGATCCCCGGCGCACGGCCGACCTCGCGAGTGCGCACACGGGCGGATGCCGTGTGCTAGCGGCGCGCGTGTGCTGCCCGCCGTTGTCGACCGGCGTTGTCTCTGGGCTGACTGCGTTTGCGCGTTGGCCGGCATTTCCCGCGACGACACGCGCGTCGTCGCCGGAATCCCGATGGACGGGCAACGCTGTGAGCGGGCGATCATCTACTCGATCCAGGCCATCGCATCCATGCCTGCATTCACCAGCCGTGGCCGGAGCAATCGGAATCATCGTTGTAATTGTTAATAACCCGATCTCTTGCAACCGAAAAACTTGGAGGGGGCCAACGTGACGATCACCGTGTGCGAGAGCGCGGCGCGTTCGTTCCGACGCGTCTGCGTCGGCGATGGGAGGCTCCGGATTGTGAGACAATGGGCTGAGGTCGACGGGGATGTTCCGGCAAATGAGACTCCCAGACACAACACGATGGAAACGGCTGCTAGCGACCGTCGCGATCGGCGGCGCGCTGCTGGTCTTGCCCTCTTGCGCGATCCCTCACCTGAGGGACTCGGAACCTGAGCCTTGCTTGCCGTCGGCTTTCGACATCACCGCCAGTTCCGGCAACGATGACCACTCGCAATTGGAAACCGTATATCCAATGGAGGCCACGCGATCCGACGATCTGGCGGTCGAGAATTCCGCGGATCTCAACCCCGTGGACTTTTTCCAGGATGCAACGCTCGCCGGCCTGATCGATGGAGCGCTGGCCGACAATCGCGAGTTGAAAATCTTGAGCGAGGAGGTCCAGGTCGCCAACAGCGAGGTGTTGGCCGCTCGCGGAACCTATCTGCCGTTTGTCCGATTCATTCCGGGCGTCGAAGTAGACAAGCCCAGCCGCTATACCGTTCATGGGGCGGTGGAGGATCAACTGGAACCTATTCCAGGCGTGCGTTTCCCTGATCCGCGGCCCAATTTCCGTTTTGGCTTCAACATCCTGTGGGATCTGGATGTCTGGCGCGAGCTCCGCAATGCCCGCGATGCGGCCTTTCAGCGATATCTCGCGGCCTGTGAGAAGCGGGACTACTTCGTAACCCAACTGATCTCCGAGGTCGCGGAAAGCTACTACACCTTGATGGCGTTGGATATGCAGATCCAGACGCTCGACGGGATCATCACCCTCCAGGAGCAGAGTCTGAAAGTGGCCCAGGTCCGCATGGAGGCCGCGCGCGATACGCAATTGGCCGTGAAACGCTTCGAAGCCGAGGTGCGCAAGAATCAAAGCGAAAAGCTGATCGTCAAACAACAGATCATCGAAGCCGAAAATCGTATCAACTTCCTTATCAACCGTTATCCCCAGCCCGTCGAACGGGACTTGACGAAATTCCTGGACTTGACCATCAACTCACTGCACGTTGGGCTTCCCGCGCAGTTGCTCGAACACCGCCCCGACATCCGGCAGGCCGAACGGGAACTGGCCGCGGCGGGTCTGGACGTACTCGTCGCCCGAGCCCGCTTCTACCCGCGGGTTGCCCTGAGCGCCGGCGTGGGTTACGAAGCGTTCAACCCGACGTATCTCCTGCGCCCGGACGCCCTGATGTACAACGTGGGCGGCGAACTGATCGCCCCAGTGATCAACTGGCGGGCCATCCGGGCGGAATACTTCGGCGCCAACGCCAAACAATTACAGGCCGTCTACAGCTACCAACGTGTCGTGCTCAATGCGTTCACCGAGGTCGTCAACCGCCTGTCCAAGGTGCGGAACTACGAAACGAGCTTGGCGATCAAACGCCAGCAGTTGCAAGCGTTGGAATCGTCGGTCAACATCGCCAACCTGCTGTTCCAAAACGCCCGCGTCGAATACATGGACGTGTTGATGGCCCAACGCGATTTGCTAGAGGCCCAGGCGACGGTGATCGACACCAAACGCGAGCAGCTCGGCGCCGTCGTCCAAACCTATCAGGCCCTGGGCGGCGGCAGCGGCAACGCGGATGGAGCCTAGTGCTGCAAATCACAATTGATGGGACATGAAGAGAAGAGCCTTCCTTCCGGGGTTGTCGTGGGTTTGGTCGGAGTTGGGCGAGAGGGACGCACAGATGTAGGACACGGAACTTTATCAGGTGATTCTTGATTTGGCGTTGCCGTGAACGATTTCCAAGGTGCCTCTGGACACGACCGCGCAAGAGATACGAATCCACATCGATCATCCACGGGGAACGAAGTTCGAGTGCCCGGACTGTGAGCGGAAGTTGCCCTGTTACGACCATGCGGAAACGCGATCGTGGAGGCATTTGGACTCGTGCCAGTTCAAGACGTTCTTGGTTGCTTGGCAGCCTCGCGTGAACTGTCCAGAGCATGGCGTGAAAACTGCGTTAGAGTCTTAGTTCGTATCATGCGCGCACGGTGCGCGCATCTTGTACAGTGGTGTGTGCAGTACACTTGTGGGTTAGTGGCACGGGAATGGATTAGGTGGGATTGGGGTGGGATGACTGTTGCGCGCCCCAGACGACAGGGGGCGTGTTGGCCGAAGGCCATCACCACCGTAGCCTGGGGCAACGCCCCAGGAGTCAGAGAGGACAGAACCCGTGTTGGCCGACGGCCAACATCACCGTATCGCCGCGGCCCGGATGAATATGGCCTTCGGCCAACAGAGGCACACGCGCGGCGCCAGCCCTGGGGCGTTG
>JAVYAJ010000334.1:0-6599 GCA_032229885.1 Candidatus Anammoximicrobium sp.
CTTGGAAAACGGTCACCGAGAATTGAAGCGGAAGGGCGCAAGCCCTCCGGTTTGTCTGCTGGCGGTCGATTCAATTGGTCCGCTACGAAGAACCTACGTACGTCGCAGGACCGGACGGCTTGCGCCGTTCCGCTTCCATTAGCGGCGTATTCCCTGAACGGTTACGCTGATCCTAAATCTCAGCCGGACACTTATTCATCGAACGAGCTTAACGTGGGCCAGTGCCTGCAACCCAAGAGTGCACTGTACAGACCGGTGTACAAGATGCGCGCATGATACGGACTATGACTCTTACGGCCATGAACCACTGAGCGCGCCGCGGGTCGGGGTGCCGCCCGGTGCCAGCGGCCGACGCCAGCCTCCTTCAACTGTCGCCCGAGAAAACTGTGGGCAGGACGTCCCACGCCCGGCATAATCGAGTTTGGGGGCACAGCCACGATCCGAGGAGAGGCGAAATGGGCGTCAGGCGATGTTGTTGGGCGGCGTTGGCGACCGCGCGGGCGCTGGCGAGAACGCCGATGGTATGCCGGCTGGCGGCGGTGATCGCGGCGGCGGTTATGTGGTCGGGGGTTATGTCGTCGTCGGGGGTTATGTCGTCGTCGGGGGTGGCAGCGGCGGCTGCCGACGGCGAACCGAGGGTCGAAGGCGCGCGCCCGCGAGGGCTGGGCCAACTGCTCGTGCCCGACGCGCAGAGCGGTTCGCTCGTGCGACTGGACATCTCCCGCTACCACGTACACGTGGTCCTCGAGCCGCCTGTGGCTTTGGTGCAGATCGACCAGTCGTTCTACAACCCAGGGCGTGTCGAGCAGGAAGGCACATTCGTCTTCAGCCTGCCGCCGGGGGCCGCAGTCAGCCGGTTTGCGATGTACGTCTCGCGGACGAAGCTGGTCGAGGGCGAGTTGGTCGAGCGGCAGCGGGCGTCCAGCGTGTACGGGGCGATCGTCAGCCGGCGGCGCGATCCGGCCATCTTGGAACAGATCGGCGACAACCTGTTCCGGATCCGCGTCTTCCCCGTTGCCGCACGGGATGAAACGCGGATCCTGCTCGATTTCACGCTGCCGCTCGAAGCTCGATCTCAACACTATGCGTTCCGCTTGCCCTTGCTTTCCGATTTGCGTCCGATCTGGGACTTCCGCATCTCCGGCGTGATCCGCGGTCCCTTGCGGCCGGATTCGGTCGCCAGTTCTTCCCACCTGCGGATGGCCTTTTCGCCAGTGGCCGAGGACGCGGTCGAGCTGGATTTTCGCGCCCAGCACTACCAACCGCACACGGATCTGCTGCTGACCTTCGCCTCGCCGGCCCGACCGACCGCTACGCTGCGCAGCTACGTCGCCGATCCGCTGACAAGCGATGGCCGGGGCGCCGATCGGCCGAATGCGCCTCGCGCCCGGTCCGAGCGCAGCATGTACTTCGTGGCTCAGATTCCCCCGCGCACAGAACGGTCCGCGCCGCTGCCCGTCGACGCGCTGATCCTGATCGACACGTCCGCCAGCGTCGGCGATCTGGACCAGACGCGGCGCATCGTGAGGCGGATCGTCCAAGGCTTGACGCCGGGGGACCGCGTGCGGCTGGCCTGCGTCGATGTCGCCGCCCGCCCGCTGCACGAAGGCTGGCTGGCGGCTGATCCGGCTGGGGCGATCCAGGACGCGCTCGCGCGACTCGACCAGGAATTTGCCTTGGGCGGAACCGAGTTGCAGGCGTGCCTGCGCGAGGCCCTGTCGGCATTCGACGAATCTCCGGCCGCGGGCCGTCGGCGTCTGGTGGTGTACGTCGGGGACGCCGTGGACGAAACGCAAAATGGATCGCTTGTGGCTGCCGGCCGGAACGACGCCGCGCTCCTGGACGCTGCCCAGGCGCCGCTGATCGGGATCGCCGTGCCGGGCACGGCGTCGGGGCAATATGTGCCGTCTTTGGCCGAGGCCAGCGCCGGCCTGTGGCTGGATCTGGGCGGCGATCAACGCGCCGCGACGATGCTGGACAACTGGCTGAAAGCCGGCCTGCCGACCCCGGAAAAAATCGCGCATGTCGCTGTGGAAGGAGCGGCCGCCGAAGATGTGTACTGCGCGACCGCCTGGCTGCCCCACGAACCACTGTACGTCTACGGCCGGATGCCGCCGGCGCCGCAGGTCGTGCTGACCCTACAGCTCGGCCGCTCGGCGACGCCCGCCGCCCGCCGCTGGACGTTGGCTGTCGAACGCGATCAGGACGGTGTGTTCGCCGGGCGGCTGTGGGCGCAGCGGCGGCTGGCTGAATTGCTGCGTCAGGACCCCGAGGCGGCGGAAAAAGACATATTCCAAGAGCGGGTGATCCGGTTGTCCCAGGAATGGAGCCTGCTGTCGCCGTTGACGGCCTTCCTGGTCCTGGAGAGCGAGCAGGACTATTTGCGGTGGGGGATCGATCGGCGGCTCAGACATCGCTACTGGAAACCGGCCGACGCGCGGGGCGACCCAGCATCTTGACGCTGGTGGGAAAGTCGTTCCAGAGCAATCCGGCATTCACCCGTCGCCATCCCTACGCCGACGCGCTGCTGCGACCAGTACCCGTGTCGGCGCTCGTGGACCAGCGCCCGCTGGACCAGTTTCGCGCGTGGCTCGCCGAGCAGACCGGCGTCAATGTGGCGCTGGACCTGCGGGCGATCGAAGATATCGGAGTCCGCGGCGACACCCCGATCGAGTGCTCGCGCGGGGACGATGTCCCCGAGCTGGCCGACAGCCGGATCTCGTTGCGCAGCGCCGTCCGACTCGCGCTGAACCCCCTGAGCTTGCTCCTCTTGGAGGAACCGAACCGGCTCCTCATCACGACCCCAGAGTCGGCCGAATCACGGCTGATGCTCGAGGTTTACCCCGTCGCCGATCTGCTCGACAGCACCCAAGTCGCCCCGCCATGGTTGCTGAACAATCCGTATTTAGATCACGACGAGGCTGCGCGCTCGAGGATCGAAGCCAAGCTCAAACGGCCGTTGGATGCCCGCTTTGAACGAACACCGCTGGCCGACGTTATCACCCGGCTCGCGACGGATCTGGGTGAACCGTTGTGGACAGACCAGGCGGCCCTGAGCGACGTTGGGGTCGACTGGACACAGCCTGTCACCGCCTCCTACCGCCGGGCGCCCGCGGCTCAGTTGCTGTCGTTCATCCTGGAACAACAGGGTTTGACCTACACGATTCAAGACGAAGCGCTGGTCATCACGTCGAAGGACGAAGCGGAACTGGCATCCGAAGTTCACCTGTATTCGGGCCGCGGTTTGGTGATGGAACGTCTGGCGCAGCGTCGCCATCGGCCCGCCGGAGGTCGATGGCGACCAAGCGGCATGCGCGGCATGTTCGGAGCGCCGGACTTAGCCGTACCAGCCGGCATAGGAGGCATGGGCGGTATGTTCGGAGCGCCGCCCGCGGGCGGACTGGCCGGCGCGGACGGCTCGCACGTAACGCCACCCGCGGACGAACTGCGCGGCGTGATCGGTGTGGGCATCATCACCGAGGAGGCGTCCAGCCCACAATCGGGTGATCAGTCGTCGGCGATCCCCGGCGCCCCGATCAACGCCGATCCGGCTCCGCCACAGGAACCGCCCGCAGCGTCGGGGCTCGCGGTCCGACCGACCGAACCGTTCCGCTACGAGATCGATTCGGACAGCCTGTACTATCTGGTGATAGCGACGGTCGCGCCGGGATCGTGGGACGCAGTTGGCGGGTCGGGAAGCATCAAGTTTTTCCCACACACGCTCGATTTTGTCGTCGGTCAGACGCGCGAGGTGCATCAGCGGCTAGAAGTTCTTTGGGATCGGCTGCGGGCCCAGCCAACGGCCCTTTTTGACCAGGGCGGCATCCGGCCCGCGCGCGAGTCGACAGCCGACCAGTTTCCTCGTGAGCAGAATCTGGATGGACTGGTCGAGCTGGTCACTTCGACGGTTTCGCCCCTATCATGGGATGCCATCGGCGGATCCGGCAGCATCACGGCCGATGCGCCGCGGATGGCGCTAGTCGTAAGCCAAACGCCGGACGTCCACGACGCGGTCGATCGGCTTCTGACGCTGTTGCGCCGCAGCCGCTATGCGGCCGTCCACGGCGGCCGGCCGTGGGGGATCATGGACGGTGATGGCGCCAGCGGCCCGGCCGCCGCCGAACCACGGCTGACGGCCGACACGGCCCCTTGGCGTCTGGCGGACTTCCCCGAGCCACGGCCCGCCGAGCTGCAAGCGCTGCAGATCCGACGCGACCCGTCCGTGGGCAGTTGGACATGGAGGCGCGGGCCCGTGGAACGTGGCCAGCGTGCCGGCCTCGCCGTCGCCGGCGAACAGCTTCTCACCGTGCGCCGCTCGGCCGACCAGCGGGAATTCGTCCTGCCACAAGCCACGATCCGCACCACGGGCGACGACGCGCGGATCCTGTGGCCCGGGCTAGCACTCGTCGAACATGGCGATTACGGCGAGCCGCTGCGTCGGGCGATCGATGTCCAGTTGCCTTGGCTGCCGCATCGCAGCAACGACGAGTTGGCCCGCCTGTTCGATGTGCGCGTCGTGGCCGCGGATGGGACGGACACGGACCAGGACGGCCAGCCCGAGGTCCGCGATGCGGTCGTGCTGCATTTTGTGCCGTCCGGTCTGGCCGCCAGCGAGAACACCTACCTGCGGATCGCCTACTCGCGTCGCAACGGTCTGCCGGTGCTTTGGGAATCGTACCTGGATGGCGAACTCACGGGACGGATCCATTTCTCGAGCTTGGCGACGGATGGGGAACCCCATTGGCGCCAGGCGGTTTTGCAGGACGCCAAAGGACGCGAACTCGTGCGGTGGGAGCTCGCCGCCTGTGCGAGCGAGCCGCCCGATCTGGACGGCGGTTGGGACGACTATCTGCATTTGGATCGGCGTGGCGCGCCGTCGCTCCCGGACGCGCCGTTTGCGGTGGCGCTGGAGGCGATCCGCAAGTTGGACTGGGCACAGGCCGACGAGTTGCTCGGCCGGCTGCCCGACGCCAAGGCGCGGCGCCCGCTGGCCCGCTTGCTGCGAGCGTGGTGCGTCGAGAACATCCCGCATCGCGTGCGGGCCGAACGCGTGTATTGGCGGCTGGTGGATGTAGCGCAAAGCGGTCTGCCGGACCTGATGCGGCTGATCACGCCGGAGAACTTCCCGTCGCTCGACGCCCACGAGCGCTATGCGCTCCTGTGCTTGCAGCGTGAGTCTTCGCGCAGCGTCGACGACTGGGATCGCCTGGCCCGCGCGGCGATCGCAGCCGAGCGGCTGCGCGATGCGCTGTCGCACATCGAATCGGCGTTGGCCGGTGCACCTCAGACTGGCGCGGATCAGGAGCGCGGCGCGGACATGCCCGCGGCCAAGGCTCTGGGCGATGACGGTCGGCAGCAGGCTCGGCAACGGCTGCGGATCGAGTTGCTGCTGCGATTGGATCGCCCGCGGCAGGCCGTCGCGGCCGCCGAACGTTGGGTCGCGCAGGACCGCCCCGATCCCGATAGCCTGGCGACGCTGGCGGAAGTGTTCGCCCGCTTCGGACAAGCCGATGACGCCGACAAGCTGTTCGAGCACGCGCTGTCCGCCGCCCGGGCCGCGGGTCAAGCCGCCCCGTCGCGCAGCGACTTGTTGCGGCGCTGGGCCGCCGTCCAGTCGGGCATGGCGCGTTGGCGCAAGCTCGTCGCGGCCGCCATGTTGTTGCCCGTGGGATCGGAGCCGCGCAGCGAATGTTGGAGTCTCTTGCGGACCGAGTTGGCCACGGCCGCGCAGGCCGAGGCGGCCGCCCAGTTGGCCGAACAAGCCGCGGCGGATGCCGATCTGGCCGCCGACCTACGCATCCGTCAAGCGGAACTGACCCGCGATGCGAAGTTGGCCGCCGAGTTGGTCTGGGCGTTGCACGACTCGGGACGCCTCGGTGCAAGCAGACTGGACTGGGCCTGTCAGGTCTGGAACGCGGCCGGCCGTTGGCAACGCGTCATCGATGTCTGTGAGACACAGTTGCGGGCGGGCCGCGCGCTGGGCGACGAGGCGATCGACCAGTTGTCGCAGGCCTACCGCGCTGCCGGCCGCCATCCCGCCGCCCGCCGCGCGGCCAGCGGCCGTTCGTAAGGATCGCATGAAACACGACTTCGGTGTTTCAGACAAGCGGCCCTTTAGCGAGCAAGTCGCACGGGGCGGTACCCGTCCACGGAATGCGTCGGCGGTGGAAGCGGAACGATGAAAGCGGAACGGCGCAAGCCGTCCGGTCCCTTGCGGCAGGTGGGTTATTCCCAGCGCGGCCAGCAGCCGCAACCAAACAACCGCCAGGAAATATTGAAGAGGGCCACGAATCAGACGAACAAAGACATCGTGACTAACCGTTGTTCTTCATCCTCGCATCCGTGTCCATCCGCGGATATTGGCCGCCGAAGACGCAGAAAGACGCAGAAATTTTTCCTCATTCCTGCCATTCGTGCCCATCCGTGTTCACCTGTGGTTCTCAGAACTACTATAAGCACAACATGTAATCCCTCAACAACTTAACGCTGTCGCTGGCTGAAAACATTGTCAAATACTTCACGATGGTTGAGGTTAGAGTCTTAGTTCGTATCATGCGCGCACGGTGCGCGCATCTTGTACAGTGGCGTGTACAGTACAC
>JAVYAJ010000335.1:0-2608 GCA_032229885.1 Candidatus Anammoximicrobium sp.
GCCGGAGTACACGGCGCAGCCGTGGCTCGGAACGATGGTTTTGCGCACCTGGAAGACGGGGCGTCGGTGGACGACAACCTAGTGGACGAGCTACTGGCCGCAGATGAATCCCAGCGAATCTCGCGACGCCGCGACCCGGCGGGCGGCGAGACGATTGCCGGGCTGGTGCGTTGCCGGTTTGCACCGGGCGAACGCCAACGGGACGTGCACCTGGCGTTCTGTCCGCCCTTGAGCCGAGCGCCCCACTTCAGCCTGGAACAAGTCGCGGGGCCTGTCGCGCGAATCCGCGTTTCGCTCGTCGAAACGTTCGGCGCAGGGCTGGAGGTCAAACTGAGTTCGTCTAGCAACGAGCCAACAAGCGTTCAGATTCAATTCTTTGCCTGCGAGACGACGCCGGACGACGGATTGTCCTGATGGCCCAACCGTCGCGGCGAAAATCGGCCGCAGCGACCGTCTCAGCGTCATGCGCGATTCCGGCCCGCGTCCGCCTCGCGGCCGGCTCGTCCTCCGCGGCGTCGCGCTCGAACCGGGCGTCGGCGAACAGTTGGACGATGTAGGGATCGGCCCACGGCAAGAGGTCAAGTTCATCATGGCGCTGTGCACGGCAAGCATAGGATTCGATCATGGCCAACTCCGTTTTGGCGTATCCAGGTGAGACAAGGTTTGGTTGACGGTCCCTCTGACGGATTCAGAAAGTGCAAGTCCAATGCCAAATTGGCGAAGCGAGGCGACACAGATTCGACCGCGTGCCATAACATGTCATGTAACAAGAACTTGGGTTTGTTATGGGCATGGAGAACACCGTTGCGACAGACCGTTAGAGGCTGCGACACGCTTGAACATTTCGCCTCGGTGGTTCCCAAATTTGCAAATTGTCGTACTCCGTGGCGGTCGGCGTGCGGCGAACGCCTGCTATCAGAGGCCCGTGTGCGATATACTTCGACTCTTTCCGCACGCCGCCGAGGCGAGCCGTGCGAACGGGGCCGGACCGATGCCGGCGCTGACGACGATAAAGCGATTGGAACGAACCCAGACGCCCTTTGACGGAGCGAAGGGCGGCATTTGTGCCGGCTGGTGGTGATGAAGCTTTTGGACCTGACCTTGGATACACCCGCGGCCAACCTCGCATTGGACGAGGCTTTGTTGGAGACGGCCGACGAATCCGACGCGGATTACGAGGTATTGCGCATCTGGGAATCGCCCCAGCCGGCGGTCGTCATCGGACGGGCGTCTCGCGTGGCGGACGAGGTGGACGTATCGGGCTGTCAAGATCGGGGGATCCCCATCTTACGACGGTGCAGCGGCGGGGCGGCGGTCGTCATCGGCCCGGGTTGCCTGATGTACTCGATGGTCTTGAGCACCCGGCGGCAACCCGAGCTACAACAAATCACCGCGGCGCACCGCTATGCGCTGGGCGTGGTGAGCGCGGCCTTGCAGCCCTTGGCGCCGGGCGTACGGGCGCAAGGAACCAGCGACCTGACATGCGGCGACCGAAAGTTTTCCGGCAATAGCATGCGCGTTCGCCGAAGCCACATCCTGTATCACGGCACGGTGCTGTACGACTTTCCGATGGACTTGGTACCGGCCTGCCTGCGGACGCCACCCCGCCAACCCGAGTACCGAATGGGCCGATCACACGCGGATTTTGTGCGCAACCTGCCGGTCTCGCGTACGGCGGTGAGGGATGCCTTGGTCGCCGCGTGGCAGGCGCACGAAAATCTGGCTTCGTGGCCACGCGACAAGACGCAGATGTTGGCGCAGACCCGATATCGCCAGCCGAGTTGGAATCTGCGGTTCTAGCGCCAGAAGCCAGAATGGATGGGATATGGAACGTGCAGTCGTCCCAGATGGCCAGAAGAACGACCTGGACACGCCATCATCATGGTGGGCGGAACGACTGGACGGCGAGCCCAGGCATGCGCCCTTGTCTTTACCCACATTTTTCGAGTTCGGATTTGAATTGCAACGCAAGTTCAGCGCCCCGGACCATGGTGTTGAGCTTCTGCCAACCACGCCAGATCGTAATCCAGCCGGGTTCGCCATCGGATTTGCGACCCAGAAAGCCGCCCAGCTTTGCAAGCTCGCGGTAGAACTCGCGGACCGTCAAATCGGACACTCGTCGCAGGTTCTTCCTGACCACCTTGAGCATCACTAGCCACAGTTGAGGAACAACCTGGCGTGCGGGGCGATCAGGATTGCTACGGGCGACGGACTTCAGTTGTAACAGACGCACCGCTACGACCGACATCAGACCCACCATCGGTTCTAAACGGGCCGCTTCTCGCAAGGTTCGCTTCGTCACGCGACAACCCGTTTTGAGAGCCTTGTGATATTCTTCTACCAGCCAACGGGCTCCGTAGTACTCGATCACGAGGCAGGCCTCGTCAAACGTCGTGACTGGCAAGGATGTGTACAAGACCCAGCGAATGGGCTCCACGCCTTTTGGCGCGTCGACCTCGCGTACCTCGACGACCCATGTCCGAATCGATGAGAGACCGCAGCTTTTAACCCAGCGCGGCCCGCAGCCGCAACCAAACATCGGCCACGAAATATTGAAGAGGGCCACGCATCATACGAATAAAGAGATCGCGGCTAACGGCAGTTGTCA
>JAVYAJ010000336.1:0-51208 GCA_032229885.1 Candidatus Anammoximicrobium sp.
ATGCGAAACAGATGAACTCGGCCGCGGATGGGAGTGTAGTTATGAGCGCGTTAGACAGGGCTTTCATCAAGGCTTGCATCGCCGACACCGACCTGTCGTCACCGGGCTCGACGAAGGCGAAGCTCGGCCCGAGCGCTGAACAGCGAGCCGATCCGGACCAGACGCCCCACGCGGAACCTCAACCGTCCGCCGAGGCAGACGGACGCTGCGATCGCCGCGTCGATGGCGGGCACGCCGAACCGGCTTGCCCGCACATCATCGTCTACGCTCCGTGCGCGCCACCGCCGCACGCGGCAATTCCGATCTTGCCGCCCACCGGCGATCTCGTGATCCCACCGCCGCCGAGCGTGGTTCGCCCCACGCCTGCGCCGCCGCCCACGCCTGCGCCGCACGTCGTCGTTGACGCGCCGCCCACGGATCCCACCAAGTCGTCCTCGCCGGCGGCCACGCACATCCCGCCACAGGCGCCGACGCTCTTTTCGTCGGAAGCTTGCGAAGCGAAACCACAGACGCCTGGGCCCTTTGTCCCGGACTGGGAGGTGGACCGTTGGAACTGGCCCTCGATCTGCCAACGGCTGATCGAAGCCGAGGCACGTTATTTTCAAAGCGTAGGCAAGAGACTCAAGGATGCCACGGTCGACAGCCGCCATGTCGTGATGATCACCGGCGCGCGACGCGGCGAAGGGCGGACTACGTTGGCCCTGTGCCTGGCGCGCTGCGCGGCTCAGGCCGGCATCGACGTCGCGTTGGTCGACGCCGATTTGGACAATCCGCAACTCGGCGCCCGACTCGGAATGGAAACGCCCTGTAGCTGGCTTCGGGCGGTCGTGGGAACGTCGAGTCTGAGCGAAGCCGCGGTGACGTCGCTCGAGGACAAGCTGACCCTGTTTCCCTTGATGCAGAGCGCGGCCGCCGACTTGCAGATCGCAAAGCTGCGATCCACCGACTTGCTGCGCCTGATTTCCGAACATTTTCCGCTGGTCATTGTCGATACAGGCCCTTTGCAACCGGACGACCACCATCCGTTCGCCTCGGGCGCCGATTGTCCGATCGACACGGCCATCGTCGTGCGAGACCTGCGAAATACGAGCGAAACCAAGGCTCAGTCTGTCGCCCGTTTATTGCAGCAGCGCGGCGTTCCCGCGGTTGGCATCGCCGAGAACTTCCACGAGCTCGAGGCCGCCGACTAGCGCCAGAAATCAGAATGGAATGGAACGGCAAGTCGTCCCAGATCGCCACAGAAGAACGAGCTGAACACGCCATAATGGCAAGCGAAAGGATTGACCGTCGATCGTAGCGAAGTGCGCCGCACTGGAGGGACACGCTTTGTCGTGTCCGTCTGGTTAGGGCCACGCGTCGAGCCTGGCCCTCCAACGCTGCACACGCCTCCAACAAGCGCATTTCCGCTGACAAGCTAGTTAGAAACCAATCGTCGTGGACGCAAATCCCGACTTGCAATACTGCGCAGACTGGCAAAAGTCTGGCTGTAGTGATCGGCCAATTGGGGTTTGCCGCACTAGCGTCTCGGTCCGTGCGATGTGCGCGTCACGCGCGCATCTTGTGCAGTGGTTTGTGGAGTATCCTCGTACTCGTGCTCGTACTCGTGCTCGTACTCGTACTCGTGCTCGTACTCGTGCTCGTACTCGTACTCGATTTCCGGATGACGAGCACGGGCACGAGAGCTTTGGGTTGCGGGCCATAGCCCGCGTTGCGAAGGACAAACATCCGTTATGTACACGGCTTATTGGAACCTGAACACGCGACCGTTCGACAACGAAGGGGATCGGCGTTTCTATTACGCGAGCCGATCGCATCAGGTCGCGCTCCTCAAACTGCGGTACGCGCTGGATCATTCGCTGGGCGCGGCAGTGCTGAGCGGCGGTCCCGGAATGGGAAAATCGCTCTTAATCGAAAGCCTGATGGCCGGATTGCCGGAATCGATTCGCCCGCGAGTGCACATCAAGTTCCCGCAGATGCCGCCACCTCAACTGTTGGCGTTGATCGCCGAAGAACTGGGCGGCAAGAGCATGGAGGGCGCCACGGTCGATCGCAGCATTCAGACGATCCAGCGAACGCTCGAACATGGCCTTCGCGAAGGCTGCCACGCCCTGTTGGTGATCGACGAGGCTCATCTGTTGGACGACGACCGTTCGCTCGAGACGCTGCGCCTGTTGACGAACTTCGAACCGGCATGGACGGTTTTCCTGGTGGCCCACGATCTGCTGTTGCCGACGCTCGAGCGGACGCCGGGCCTTGCCGAGCGAATCGGCATGCACTGTCTGTTGCGGCCGTTCTCGCTTGATGATTCGCTGGGCTACGTCCAGCACCGTCTGACCGTGGCCGGCGCTGCCGATGTGCATCGCGTATTCGAGCCCGCTGCGCTCGAGGCGCTGCATCGGGCGTCGGGCGGAATCCCCCGGCGCATCAACCGACTGGGCGACTTAGCCCTGCTGGTCGGATTCGCCGAGCGCCAGCGGCCCGTCGCGGCCGCCCAGGTCGCCGCCGTCAGCGACGAACTCCTGGTCGGCGGCGCCGGGCATCGTTCGGCTGCGTGAGTCGTGTCGCGGGGTATGCAGCGTGCTGTGCTGCGACGCGTGGGACAATCCGGCGCCCGCCACGACCATCAACCCGGCCAGCCACTGTCGCGGCTGAATCGGCAACCCCAGATACAGGCTGCTGGCCAGGATCGAGAGCACAGGCGTCACGTAGCTTAGGGCCGCCAGCAGCAGCAGGTTGCCGCGACGCGCCGCGATATCCCAGCACACATAGGCCGCCAATGTCGGAAACACCGCCATGTAGGCCACTTCGCCGATGGCCTGCGCAGACCATGTCGGATGCTCGGTGCGACAAGTCCGCAGCAGCGCCAGCACCACGCCGGCAGCCAGCAGAAATATGGGCATGGCGTTGGCGTCTTGCCCGCGACTCCAGCGGCGACTGAGGTTCGAATACAGGCCCCAGGCGATGGCCGCCGCCACGGCCGGCGCCGTCGTGACCGCGTGCGTCGTCCAGGTCCACGGCTCGTGGACGTCGTCGCCAAAGCCGATCGCCAGCAGCACGCCGATGATCGCGATCAGCGACCCCGCCGCCAGCAGCCACGGACGAATACGGCAGCCGAGCAGCGGCACTGCGAACACCAACGTCAGGCTTGGCCAGAGGTAATTGCAGACCGTGACCGCGACGAGTTGGTCGCGAGTGCGGGAAAAGCCCACGGCCACGTACAGCAGCGCGGTGTACGCCACCAGCAGTGCGCCGCAGCCGAACAGGTACCGCCGATCCGCCGAACGCAACGTGCCCAGCAGGCGACGGCGAATCGCGAGCGTCCCGCAACCGATCGCCCCCGCGGCCAAATACGCGGCCGCCGCCGCAGTCAGCGTCCCCAGTTGCTCGGCCATGCTTCGCGAACAGGCGATCGTCGTGCTCCACAGCACGATCGCCACCGCGCCCAACAGGGTCGCTCCGGTTCGAGAGGGCCGAACGGCTGGCGACTGCGATTCCATCCGACCGTCCTCTGATCAATCCGAGTGACGACAAAGCGAGCGCTGCACGCACAGCACGAAGGTCACGGGGCCGGTGGTGACGTATCGCTGGCGGCTTCGCGCAACAGGCGGACGGCAGTCGCGGCCAACAACTCGCCCGTGCCCGGTTGCACCAGCGAGTTCGTGACTTCATAGCTGCCGCCGGCGCACGCGACGCGTGTCGGAATGTAGATCGGCTCGTCGCAGTTGCACAGCTCGACGATCAGCGTCGTGCGAAACGGCGAGGCCTGTTTGATGGCCAGTCCGAGATCCACGAAGATCTCGGCGGGCAGACAGACGATCGCCAACTCGCGATTCACGGCAATGACCTGCACTTCGCCCGGCAGATGATCGCCGATTCCGCCCCATGCGCGGGTCAGGCCCAGGCCGAGCAACTCGGCTCCGTCACCCAGCGGCGGCCGGTTGTGCAACTGGTCCAGAACGAGCGCCTTGTAGGCCTTGACCTGGTCGAAAAAGTCGACCTTCTTGCCCGCGGCCGCGTCCCGCAACAGTGGTCCGGCCGCCGCGATTTCCTCTGCGGTCGTCTTCTGCAGCGGCAGTTGGACGTCGGCCGTGCGGACGCACAGCGCGGGTTGCTCGATCGGTGCGAGCTTCGTCAACCCATCGACGACGGTCGCGCCCAACGATTGGCCGATGAAATCGGTCTTGTTCCGGCTGCTCGCCACGGGATCGGCGTGGTTGATGTCGCCGCAACAGCCGTTGCCGAACAACGAGACCACCTGCGGCCCCAGCGCCTGGCGAACCGCTTGCTCGACGTAAAACGGATAGTCAGCGCTCCACAGCGTTCCCCCGCGAGTGTCCAAATGCAGGGCGAAGTTCGACACCACGCCCAGCGGACGATCGCCTTCGAGCGTCCGCACCAGCACCAATCCCACCTCGGGATCCGTCGGGCCGGCGGCCCGCACCACGTCGGGATTGTCCAGCCGCATCCAGGTGCGCACGCTGCCGTCGCGCAGCAGAAAACGTCGATTGAAGGCGATCGACGTCTGTTGCCGCGTCGTGCCGGCCTGCACGGCAACGGCCTGCGCGCTCGAGTTCGCGCCGACGATCGCCCGGACGATCCTCTCGATCAATCGCGCCGCGTATCGCTGACGACCATCTTCCGCCCGCTCGCCCAAATACGCGAACAGATCGCGATAATAGTCCGGCGCCGTGTGCGAGTGCGTCGCGGCCACCGCAATGTGGGCCACGGGGATCCCGGTCTGCTCGGCAGCTCGCCGTCGAACCTCGCCCGACAGATCGGCCGAGACGCCCGTCAAGTCGCAAACCACCAACGCGGCTCGCCGCTCGCCCTGGCGAAATACGATGGCCTTGGCCTTCAGCGGATCGTGCGTCCCGGTGGCTTTGCGTTCGTAATAATAGCCGGAGATCGGAAAGCCTTCCGGCGGCGTGATCTCGGCTTCGCTCATCCCGATCTCCAGCGGCGGCGAGTCCGCCCAGGCAGCCGAGGCGAACAACCCCATCGCCAACCCCATCGCCAGCCACCTCACTCGGACGGACCGATTTTGCGTCATCGCTTGCATCTCCTTGTCGGCCTATTGCTCGTCTACGATCGTGGCCTTGCACCACGGGACGAGGATACCGAATGAATTCACAACATGCCAGCCGACGCCCTGTTGGGTCGCCACCGTTCACTAGGACGGACGGCAGGGCAGACGCCGATCTTGCGGCGCGGGCGCGGAATCGTGTCCATGGACCTGCGGCAGGATGCCGCAGCCACGCCTTCGCCCATCCGGCCGCAGCGCCCCGGATGAAGCAAACGAGTAGATGCACGGCCTTGATCCGTGTAATCTGTGTGATCCGTGGCTTCCTTCCGCTGCGCCGTTGTTCGGTTGCGGCCCACGCCCAGGTTGGGTCTGCCGTTGATTTTTTTGCCCGTGGTCAAAACTCGCCGCAGGCAGGATAGCATTAACGGTTCGCGAGCGCTGACAGCTCGCCTTACGCGCCGACGCGACCGGCGTTCGCGGCGTCCGCGGCGGCGCAGGACGCAGCGTAAACCATCGTGTCCGTCCATCGCACCGCTTTCTTTCCGTACAGAGCGTTCCATGAATCGCAACCACCGCCCGATCTCGCAGGTTCTGTTCTTTTTCGCGGCTTGTACGCTGCCGGCGACCGTGCCGGCCGGCGATTGGCCCCAGTTCCGTTATGACGCCGCCCGTACGGCGGCCTCGCCCGAGCAACTGCCCGCGGCTTTGCACTTGCAATGGGTGCGCCGGTTGCCCGCGCCGCGGCCGGCCTTCGCCAACGAGATCCGCCTGTTGTACGACGCTTCGTACGAGCCGGTCGTGGCGGACGGAATCCTGTTCGTGCCTTCGATGGTTGCCGACAGCGTCACGGCGCTGGACGTCCAGACCGGCGCTCAGCGCTGGCGATTCTTCGCCGAGGGGCCCGTCCGCTTTGCGCCCGTGGTGTGGGAAGGCGGCGTGTACTTCGTCTCGGACGACGGATATCTGTACTGTTTGAACGCCGCCGACGGGACGCTGCGCTGGAAATTTCGCGGCTGGGAGCCGGGGCAGAGAGATCGCCATCTGCTTGGCCACGGACGGCTGATTTCGCTGTGGCCGGCGCGCGGCGGGCCGGTGATCGACCAGGGCGTGCTCTACTTTGGCGCCGGTCTCTGGTCGGCGTATGGTGTCGCAGTCCATGCGCTGGACGCGCGATCCGGACGACCGCTGTGGTCCAACGTCGACAGCGATCGCATCCCCAGGGCCAATATGGATCATGGAATCGCCAATGTGGCCGGACTGACGCCGCACGGATACTTGACTCTGGTCAACCAGATGCTGGTGGTTCCCTGCGGCGCGCAGCTTCCGGCATTTCTCGATCCCCATACCGGCCGGCTGCAAACGGCGTACACCATGGGCTGGGGCGGGCGCGTCGGTTTGCCCAAAGGGACTTGGTTCGCGGCCGGGACGGGCAAGTATCTCAGCCAGGGTGGCGACCTGTACGACACGACGCGGACCAACGACGAGCATTTCCCGGATCTGACCGGCATCAAAAGCGAGATCGGCAAACGGCCGGAGTTCAAGAGCATGTTGTATGCCGGCGCGTTTACCAGGGTTCGCATCGATCCAACCAACCATAAGGATCTGGGCGATTTTTCGCAGCCGGTGCTGACCGCGACCGAGCTGTACGAGAGCGTTGACGGCGCGGTGAAGGCATTCGACCTAGCCGGCGGCGAAATGGTCCGGCAGCCCCAGCCGCGCGTGGTCGAGAACCGCGGCACTGATCCGTTTTTCGACAACTGGAAGATGCGCTTCCCCGAGACGTGGCGTCTGAGTTCCGAGCTGAAGGTCCATATCAAGGCCGGCGATCGCCTGTATCTGGGCGGCGGCAAGACGGTCGCCGCCGTGCGGATTCCGCAACTCGGCCAACAGCCGGAAATCGAGTGGCAGACGAAGATCGATGGCACGCCCCAGCGGATGCTCGCCGCCTGTGGGCAGCTGTTCGTCGTGAGCCGCGAAGGCACGATCTACGCCTTTGGCGATCACCGATCGGGCGATCCAATCGTCCACGAATCGCCCGTCGCGCCCGCGCCGCAGGCCGACGAGTGGACCCGCACGGTGGCCGACATGCTGGCCGCGACCGGGCCGCGCGAAGGCTATGCCCTGGTGCTGGGAATCCGTGACGGACGTCTCGTGGAAGAACTGCTGCGGCAATCCAACTTGAACGTGATCGGCATCGACTCCGATGCCGAGCGGATCGCCGCGCTGCGCGAGCGTCTGGATCGAGGCGGTCTGTACGGCGCGCGGGCCAGCCTGCACGTGGGCGACCCGCTGAGCTATCCGCTGCCCCCGTACCTGGCTGCGTTGATCGTCTCGGAACGATGGGCCGAGATCTGCCCCACGCCCAGCCGCGCGGCGGTCGCCGCGCTGATCCATTCACTTCGACCGTACGGCGGGACCGCCTGCCTGGCGGCGCCCGTCGCGAGCCACGACCTCTGGAAAACCGCGGTCGGCGCGGCGGGGATCGCCGGCGCGGCGGTCGATGCGGTGGGTGATTGGCTGCTGGTTTCCCGCAACGGCTCGCTCCCCGGCTCGGCCGACTGGACGCACGCCGAGGCCGATGCCGCCAACACAGGCGCCTCGGAGGATGATTTCGTCCAAGGCCCGTTGGATATGCTCTGGTTCGACGCGCCGCGGCGCTGGCTCCGCCCTCGTGACAAAGCCATGGTCCGCGTCTGCGCGGGCCGCCTGTTTGTCAAGGACGACCGTCTGTGTGCGATCGACGTCTTCACCGGACGCCGCCTGTGGGACATATCCTTGCCAACTCTCCATTCGCCCGACGACCAGTTCGTAGCCACGGCCGAGGCGCTGTACCTGGCCGCCGGGGACACGTGCCTGGTGCTCGATCCCGCCACGGGTCGCGAGACGAGTCGGATCGAACTGCCGCCAGACTTGTCGGGCGCCTGGCGCAATCTGCGGATCTGCGAGGATCTGTTGGTGGTCCAAGCGGGCAAGCAGCTCGTGTGCCTTGATCGCCATAGCCGGCAACTGGTCTGGAAACACGAGCTGGCCCACGCTCGGCTGAGCGTCGCCGTGGGGAACGGAAGGCTGTTTTGTGCCGAGCTGGCCTCGAAGCGACGCGGCGAAGATCCGCTGCGCGATTCGAAGACAACGGCATTCGACTTGCAAACGGGCGCCGTGCTGTGGGAAGTCCGCGGCGGATCGAACCTCCGCTACAGCCGCGCCGCCGACATGCTGATCATGACCAGCGGCGTATATCGAGCCACCGATGGGCGCCGCGTGGGGCAGTGGCCGTCGCCCGCCGAGGATGCAGGCCTGCCAACGTCGAAGTCCGACCCGCAGGCGTTGTTCGTCGTAGGTTCGCAGGCGGTGTACGGCACGGCGGACAGCTTTATGTTGTACGACCTGGCGGCCGGTCGCACACAGGGCGATGTGACCACCTGGATCCGTCGCGGCTGCACCGTGCCAAGGGCCAGCGCGCACTTTGTGACGACACGCGTCCTGGGCAATGCGGCGGTGATCGACTTGGCCACGCGTGAAACGAGCGCGTTCGGGAACGTCCGCGCGGCGTGCTGCAACAACCTCTACCCCGCCGATGGCGTGTTGAACATGCCCAGCATGACCGGAGGCTGCTCGTGCAACTATTTGCCGGTCTCGCAGGCCTTCGTCCCGTCAACCGTCTTGCCACGCATGGCCGACGGTCCGGTCGCAAATTAAGCATCGTTCGAGAAACAACGGACGCCCTGTCGGCTCGCCCCACGTTCTCGCCTCCCTGCCCCGGGGCGAGGGACGTCGGACAATTAGTGCTCGAACGATGCTTAGGCATTTGGCGGCCTTCGGCCGGGCAGCAATTACCGATGGACTCTCGTTGTCTACCCGTTGCCGCGGCGCGAGAATCAGTCTCTGCGGTGGACGCCTGTTGGAACTGGTCGTCCACAAGGAGCGTCGCTGGACCTCACCTACCGCTCGGTCACGGACACCAGGGAAACAAGGCCCGAAAAAGCGTGCTCTCCCTGGGAATCAGCCCGTTTATCGCGCGTTGGGACGCGAATCGTTTGCAACCGGAGGCTTCGGACTGGCGGCCACGATCTAGGATCCGATGCATTCGGACGAACAAGACCGGCACATCACGCCGAGCGGATCTCCGCGAGAACGTCTGTTGGCGATCGTGTTCACCGAGCGAGATGGCCGGAAGTCCCAGGTGGGAAAGCCCGCTCAGACTTGGTCTCAGTCGGCTCGATTCCGACGCGCGGGTGGCGGAACCTGCGTGCGACGAACGATCGCTCATTTGGATACGGTCTTCAGCAGTTGGCCGATGGCGTCGACCGCGGTGTTGGTGTCGGTCGAGTCTGTCCGACGAAGTGTCTGGGGCGTTCCTGCGGCGGCGTATACGGCCGACGGCCATTCGACGAGGCTCTGCCAGCGATCCGTCGGCAGGGGTTCGAGCATCGCATCGACCGGATCGATCCAGACCTGGGGGCGGGGTGCGATCAACGCGGCCAGGTCTGGCAGGTCGAACGATTGCAGCGCGCCGGGCGTCCAGAAGTAATCGCGGCAGGCGTAGTGCCGCGAGCCGGTGATCAGGCGGTAAGACGGCACGGTGCGGACACATGCCACCCCGGCCGGTCGCGGGTCGAACGCGGCCACCGCCAACGCCCACACCCCGCCCAAGCCTTCGCCGACGAGCACGACCGGTCGCGAGGCAAGGTCCGGCCGCGAGGCGATCCAGTCCAGCCCGCGAATCACGTCCCACGTCTGCATTGCCAGCACGGTCGTGCCGAGTTGCGCGACAGCGACCGCGCACGAGTCGAAGCGAAATTGCTCCGGATCATAGCGGGTCAGAGGCACGAGTTTCGACCGATCGCGAGGGTCGGTCTCGCCCGTGCCGCGGACATCCAGCGCCAGTACGCGGCGGCCGGCGCGCGTCAGATCCAGGGCCAGCGATGGTCGGCCCGCATCGGTCGGTTTGCCTTCGTCCGAGATGTACAGCACCAACGGGCCGCGGTCATCGGCGTGTTGAGGGCCGAGCAGCAACGCGGGCAAGCGGACTCCCGGCTCGCTCTCCAAAACCAATTTCTCGACAGCCAGGCCGTCGCGATCGATCGCCCCGTGCGCGACACAACGCGGCGCGTCGCGCTGTGCGGGCAGGTGGAGGCCGATCCGTGTGCGGACGGCCTCGCGGATTGCGACCTCAATCTGGGAAATCGCCGCGGCGTCCTCGGGCACACGCTGATGCCTGCGTAGGTTTTCCGCCCGCGCCGCGTTGAGCGTCTGGCCCGACTCGCTCGCCAGATCGCGGAGCGTATATCCGGTCGCCGTGCAGCGGAGATCCTCGGGGGTCTCGGGGGTCAGCGGAGGCTCGGCGGCGCCTTCGGCCTGTTTTCCCAACCAGCGGTTGAGCCAGCCGTACGCCGGTTCACGCTTCGGTTGCTTCAGATCGTGCACGCCATCGACGATCGTCATTTGTAAACGATCCTCGTCCGCGCCGAGTCCGCGATAAAATGGCCGCATCCAGTCCATCTTCCGTCGATGCCCGGCCTCCTCGCCCGAGTCGCGTCCCACGATGAACAGACAGGGCCGCGGCGCGATCAGGCTGAGCAAATCCGCCTTGGGCAGCTCGTTGCCGGTCAGGTATGTCTCCTCCATGCTTCCGCCCGGATGTGCGGCGGCGCACACGGCGATTCGCGGGTCGGCGGCCGTGACCAGCAACGCCATGATCCCGCCTCCGGAATTGCCCATGACACCGATCCGCTCGGGATCGACCTCGGGCCGGGCGACAAGATAATCGATCGCCCGCCTGGCGTCCCACGTGCGGTAGCCTGCCAGTGAACGGCCGACCAGCCACGAGGGCCGGGCCAGATAGTGATGTTGGCTCACGCACAGCGGCGCCAGCGGCTCACCCGTCGCGGGATCGAAATATTCGGAGCGTTCTCCCTGTCCGGTCGGATCCAGCGCCAGAACGACATATCCTTTGAGCACCAAGCCCAGACAGGCTTCGTGATACAACGGATAAGCCTTGCCTTCTTTGGCGTGACCACAGGTGAACAAGATCCCCGGCTGCGGAAACGGACGGCGCTTGGGCACGTATACATTGGCGGTACAGTAGTATTTCGGCTGGCTTTTAAAGACCAGCTTTTCAATGACATAGTCGGCGCGGTCGAGCCGGCCGACGATCTGTGCATCGAGCGGGCATGTTTCGCCAAAATCGCCGAGGATCTCGGTCAGGCGAGCGCGCGTCCGGGCTTGTCGTGCGCGCCAGGCGTCAGGCGATTCGAGCCCTTCGAGTTCCTGTGCGCGGGCCTCCCAGATGGGCCGCATTTTGTCAGCGACGTACTGTCGCAGCATCGCACGAGCCTGTTGGCGATCAGCCGACGTCTGGTAGACGTCTAGCTCGGCGGCGGGCTCCGTCGCTCGGGCCGGCACACCGAGCAGCGGGAGGCAAAGCGTACCAAGAGCCAACAGCGAGCGTCTTATTCTGTGAGTCATGATTCTGAGGCCTTCCGCGGTCGGCGGCGTCAGCCGCCGGCCGGTATCTGGGGATTTTTGCTCGCCACAACCATCGCCGCCACGGCCCCGCGCGGCCCGGCGCACTTCGTCGCGCCTGGCGCAACATCCGCGCGGCGGGCAGAGAAGCCGGCTGTCGGTCATTTTATTCTACGTGATCGATGGATGAAACCGACCGTGTGGGCTGGATCCGTCCTAGCGCGGCCACCAGCCGCAACCAAACAAGACCCAGACAATATTGAAGAAGCCCACGAATCACACGAATAAAGATATCGCGTCTAACCGTTTTCCTTTGTCTCTGCCATCCGTGTCCATCGGCGGTCATCCGCCTGTCATGTCTCTTCCCGCTCCGACGGGTACCCACAATCTCAGCGTCCTCTGCGTCTCTGCGTTTCAAAAAAGTGTTTTCATGTTGCCCGGCCAGTTCGTCAGCGCAAGGACGTCGATGAAACGCAGAGACGCAGAGGACACAGAGCTACTGCAAACATAACATGCAACTTTTCAACAACTTAACGCTGTCGCTGCCTGAAGACATTGTCACAAAGTTCACGATGTTTGAAGTCAGTAGTACAGCTCCGTGGGCACCTCCTTCAATCACGGCCGACAAACACAGGCTGTTGAAACTGGCCGGACGGCGGGAATAGGTCTCCACGGGTGGCCTGGGCGGGCCGCAGCGAACGCACCGAGCTGACGACGGCGAGTGACGGTGTGCGGCGCACGACGCCGCCTGCCCTTTGCTGCTCGCCGCAGCCGTCACAGCAGCTTTGCGCTGGATCCGAAGCCACTTGCCCACACGGATCCGTTGTCACCTGGCGCGCCCCAGCGGCATGGATTCGGTAGCCCGCGGACGAATGGTTCTGGCAGCGTCCTCGATCTTTTCCGCGCGGCAATTCACCTACGGCCGACTCGATTCCCAGGGTTGCCCCGTGCGCGATGGCAACGCGGACTTCCTGGCTCGGGCCTCGAAATCTGCGGCGCGTTGCTCGCACTCGGCGAACGCGCACGATTCCGATTTCCGCCAACGACCCCGGCGGCCATCGTCTTCGAGGCCTCGAGTTGCGGCGCGAATCTCTCTGCCCAACGATTCCCGAGTGCTGCGACTTCGCTGGACAGCGAAACCGCGCAGGACGCACGTTTGTCCGTTCAGCTCGTGTGGGGCGCACTTGTGTGCCGCGTGGAGGCGGCGAATCCACGCGCGGACGGCCCGTTCGTGGCAACCCCGGACCAGTGGCCGACTACAATCCGCGTTTTGGCACGTCATTCGCTTCTGCTTGTTGCAGCGGCGTTGATTTGCTCGGATCTCACGGCGGGCATCTCGCCGTATTGCATTCGGGCTTGGAAAGGTTAGTCTGAGATCCATGAGCTGGATGGAAAAGAACCTGATCCGCACGGCCACGCACGGTTACCCCCAACACATCGATGAACTGGTCGCGCTCTGTCTGCTGCGTCGTTGGGCGGGACAACGCGGACAGCAGATCGAGGTCCACTTCCTCTCTCGCGAACAGATCGCAGCCCGGCAGCCCTACACTATTAACCTCAAACATCCCGCCCTTTACAGCTGTCATTCGCGCCGCCGGCGTGTGGCCAGCACCCGAGCAGTCGAGACGTGTGACTTACGACCTGTGCGTTTGGGCAGGGGGGGCTTCGGGGGGGGCCACGGCGACCTTTCCGGTAACGCGTGAGCCTCACGTGCCGCGCATGGTTCTTCAACGCCTCGGCCATCTGTTGGGCACTTAGCTCCGCATAACGCTGGCGCCCCTGGTGAGAAGGACTTCGCGTTGCCGCGAAGGCCGCGAGTGAATCAGTGCGGGGAAGCCGAGCCGGCGCATGGCCGTCAGGACGGCCTCCACGTGCCCGTGGGTTCGCGAGCCATTCTCGACGATCTCGAACAACTCGTCGGCGGGCGCCACGGGCTTGCCCTGGAGGACCTGCCGCAGGACGGCGATGGCCGCCATCGGCAGCTTCGAGAGGTTGGCCGACCTGCGAGTCTTGACTTTGCCGTCCTCGCGATAGCCTTCACGAAGGAGGATCGCGGGCGGGGAGTTGCGATTGGGGATGGTGGCGATGTACATGCCAACCGGTTATAGCGGGTAAGTTCAATAATACAAGACTGAGAATGGGTTTGTCAAAGATCGTACATGCCTGCATTCTGTAGGGCTGACCGTGCTTCCGCACGTAAAAAAAGCCCTGATTCCGTGCGGTTGCTCGGCAATCAGGGCCATAGCCTTAAAGGAAACTTCAGGTTAGACTGGCATCGCGTTGGACAATGTTAGACGTTCCAATCAGGTCGGCCGAAGCTTCGTGGGGAGGAAACAGAACGATGTGTCGTTCGAGGATTACCGGTGCTGTTGGCGCCAAGTTGGTTCTTGTGGCTGGCGTAGTTGTCGCGGCGTTGGCCCCGTTGTCGATGCGTGCGGCGGAACCGGTGCTGGCCGGCGTCGCCAAGGTGGACATCACCCCGGAGGAGCCGGTGCGGATGTACGGGTATGCGGCGCGGAAAACAGAATCGGAGGAGATCGCCGGGCGGCTGAAAGCGTCGGCCCTGGCGCTGGGCGGCGATGAGGGCGACGGGCCGGCCGTGCTGCTGGCCGTGGACTGCGGCGCCGTTCCGGCCGACATCGCGGCCGAGGTGCTCCGCCGAGTCCAAGCCAAGACGCCGCTGAAGCCGGAACGGTTCATGCTCTGCAATTCGCACAATCACTCTGGGCCCAACCTGAAGGGCATGAAACAGTTCACGGGCGAAGAACTCGAACACATGACCCGCTACGCGGCTCAGTTTACCGAGCGGCTGGAGGACGTGGTGCTGCGAGCGCTCAAGGCGCGCACGCCGGCCCAGTTGGCACACGGGCAGGGCAGCGTCGGATTTGCCGCCAATCGCCGGGTGCTGAAGGACGGCAAGTGGGCCGGCTTCGGCGCGGCGCCGGACGCGCCGGCCGATCACAGTCTGCCGCTATTGCGCGTCGCGGACCTGCAGGGCAAGCTGCTGGCCGTGCTGGTCAACTACGCCTGCCACAACACGACGCTGCGGGGCAACTTCAAGCAGATCCACGGCGACTGGGCGGGATGTGCCCAGGAGTACGTCGAGGCGGATCATCCGGGCGCGGTGTGCCTGATCGCCATCGGCTGCGGAGCGGATTCCGATCCGTGCCCGCACAGTACGGTGGAACTGTGCCAGCAGCACGGCCGAGCGATGGCCGACGAGGTGAAACGGCTGCTGGCCGGCCCGCTGCGGCCCATTTCGCGCGCGGTGACCGCTCGATCGGCGACGCTGGAAATTCCCTACGAACCGCTGCCGCCGCTGGACGAATTTCGCGAGATGGCCAAGAAATCGTATTCCGCTCAGCCACTGCTGCAGGGGTTGGAAGACGGCGGCAAGCCGCCGGCATCGGCCCAGTACCCGTTGACCACCTGGACGTTCGGCGACGATTTGGCGATGGTCTTCCTGTCGCACGAGGTGGTGGTCGATTACGCGCTGCGGCTGAAACGCGAACTGGACGCCGGCCGGTTGTGGGTCAACGCCTACAGCAACGACGTTTCGATCTACATCGCCTCGAACCGGCTGCTGAACCAAGGCGGCTACGAAGTGAACAACTCGCTGAACTTCCTGGTCACCTACGGCCGCCTCGAGCGCCTCCAGCCGCCGCTGGAAGACCGGATTGTGGAGCAAGTCAAGTCGCTGCTGCCCGCGACGTTCCAGTCCCGCACGCCCGCCGGTGCGGGAAAGTGAGGCAGCTTGGCGAGACCGGCATCAAACACTAGGCCGCTCAGCTTTTTGTGACCCGGACATGCTCTACTAAATGGGGCCACTAGTTGGAAGAGAAGTAGTTGGGGCTGGTCTTCATGAAAACATCCCCGCCCTGCCCCTCGATGCGATGGCGTCGAGTGAGTAAGGCGGGGACATGCCAAATAACATCAGCATTCTAACCGAGAACTTGGTATTTTTCAGCGGACGCTGGATGCCATCTTGCGCGCTCATCCGCACCTGGCAGGCTGTGCGGTCTGCTGCCGCCGGTGCGGGATTCGGTTCCTGACGCATCCGCGGAATGCAGATCGTGAAGATCCTCGCTGTGAATTCCGTTGCCGCGAGTGCTGGCAGGCTCGTTACGAACCCAGCTGGCCTCGTCAGTAGCAACGCGGCAAGCGGCCTGCTGCAGGCGTTCGGGGCCGCGCAGGGCACTGCGAGATCCTCATGCGTTCTGCCAGGTGGCGGCCGATCACGAGTCGTCGACGCCGGGCGCGCGGCTTCACAGGCGGCCTGCAGGTGCGGCAGGATCAAGGGATCGTGAATCACCTCTGGGAGTCGGTCGAAGACACCGCGAAGGTAGAAGTACGGGTGCACTCGATTCGCCTTGGCGCTGGCCGTCAACAAGTACAAGATCGCCGCCGTGGCGCCGCCGTGGCCGGTTGAAAACTTGGCCTTGTTCCAGGTCACGTTTCTTCCGGTTTTTGTTGCGCCTCGGAGAAAGCCTGAAGGGCGCGACGGATGGTAACGCGTTGCGATTCAAGGGGCGTGCCCAGGTGTTGGCGGCGCCAACGCCAGACCTGCTTGATCGGCACGGCTTCCAGCGCCTGGCCGATCACTTCGCTGCTGGTTTCGCCCAACAAAGCCGCGTAGCTCAGAATCAACTGAATGAAACCGCTTTGCTGATGGTCCCCTTCCAGGGATTTCAGCTTGCCCAAGCTGGACTTCAAAATCTCACTGCTGCCTGGCAGGCGTTCCCCCGGCCAGCGAGGTCCGCGCCTCAAGCACTAGAATCTTGGTCCGTATCATGCGCGCACGGTACGCGCATCTTGTACACGGGTCTGTACAGTACACCTTTGGGTTGCGGGCGCTAGCCCGCGTTAGGATCGTTCGATCATTTGGTGTCCGATCGTTTACCGGGAAGGCGTGGCGATTTGTAGTCGTTCACGGTTTGTCACGCCAGCCCTAATGGCGACAACCTGCGTTGCGGGACAAGCGAGCCTTGGTGAACGGTCGCCGAGAATTGAAGCGGAAGGGCGCAAGGATCGAAGCGGGAGGGCGCAAAAACTGAAGCAGAAGGGGCGCAAAAATTGAAGCGGAAGAGCGCGAGCCCTCCGGTGTGTCTGTTCGCGGTCGATCCAATTGGCCCGCTACGAAGAACCTACGTACCTCGAAGGGCCGGACGGCTTGCGCCGTTCCGCTTCCATTAGCGGCGCGTTCCCTGAACGGTTACGCTGATCCTCGATCTCAACCAGGCACTCATTGATCGAACGATCCTGAGTGCAGGCGACGCCGTGGGCCGCTCTCAGGACGTGACAGTCAGAGTCGATCCGCGAGATCGGTCAACAGGCTTTCGTCGCCGAAAATCAGGTCGTCCCACTCGTCAAACACCTCGGCCCTCGCCACCGTCGCCGATGCGGTCCGGTCATCGGTCGTCGAAGGTGGCGCGACCGGATGCCGATCCGATGCGGTCGGAAGCGCCACCCAAGCGTCGTCGGCTTTGACGGCCATCGCCGCCTCGCTGTGTCGGATGACAGGCGGAGCGGGCAGACGCTGCCCAGCCGCTTGATCGTCCGCCCGACCGTCGAGCGGCTGCGCGGGTCGATGGCTGCTGACAGCCGACAATTCGCGGGAGCCGTCTCGAGCACTGTCGGCGAGCGGCCTGCGGGTGGGCGTGCCGCGTGTTTGCGCGTCTGGTTGCCGTGCTGCCCTGTCCGCCAGGAAACGATCTTCACGTGCCGTGCCTGCCGGCGGGGAGTACGCCGCGCTCGAGCCGGCTAGTTCCTGCGGCGAGCTGCGTTCGGCGGCCGAAACGGATTCGGCTTCACCGATCGTCGGACCGATGTCTGTGTCGCCCGGATTTGACTCTGCCTCGGCCTCGGACGACACGGAAGCACTCGGTGGATCGCTTGGCGACTCGACCGGCGTTGCGTTCGGCGCGTCGCCAGCGATATCGTTCGACGTTTCGTCCGGCGCAGCGACCGACGTTTCGTCCGACGTAGCGGCTGTTGTCTCGCTCGGCGTGTCGCGCGGTACCTCGCTCGGCTCTGCTTCACGGGGCGCCTGGATCTCGATGTGAGTGATGGCCAGATTGCCCTCGAGTTCCCAGTCGCCCGCGAGCCGCGTGAATCGTTCATCAGGCTTGAGTTCCGCGTCCGCGGCGCCCTTGGCCCGGATTGCGACTTGAACCGTGCGGGCCTCCTGGGAATCGCTCGAAAAAACGACCAGCCGCAACGCGCTGGCATAGGCCTCGATGTTGGCGCGGGCTACGCCGCCGTCGAGGCCCCGGAGGACGAGGCGATTCGTGCCGTTGCCCGCCACCTCGATGCCCCGAGGAAGGGCATCCTCGTCCACCTCGAGTCGGTCACTCGAGTCGTCGGCTCCGACGATTTCCAACGACAGCCCTTCGAGGAACCGCGACCGATGGTTGGCAAATCGCGCGTCAGTGTCCGCGACGGGGATCGGTTGACCGGAAAATTCGGTTGCGTAGTCGACGCCCTTAGCCCCGGAACTGTTGTCGAGATCGAGATCCAGAAACGGTGCCCGCGCGCGATTCCACTCGACGTTCAGCGGTCCAAAGTCGCCGAAACCCAACTCGCGCGCCGGAGTCCCATACAGCGCCCACTCGCAGGTGGCTAGTGTGCCTTCTGCGCCGTTCGGACAGCGGGCATTGATGTCCGCCGTCGGGTCGAACAGCGGGTCGCCGAACGGGATGCTCAGTTGCCCGGTGTCCGCCTGCAGGCTCAGCAAGTTGTCCAGTAGATCATGGTCGCCCGAGTCGACTGCGCCATTCGAAGCGATGTCGCTGTCATAGGTCGAGCCGCCCACCAGATCGACTCGGATCGTCGTCCCTCGATCCGTGCTGATGCTCAGGTGGTCGTCGCGGCTGAACGTGTGCGCCGGACGGATGTCGGCGCCCGCGCCGAACCAATCCGGATACTGTTCCAGGACGGCATCTCCCTGGCGGATCGCCGGATCGTAAAACACGAAGAACTGAGCCGAATCGCCGGCGGGAATCACCAGCCCCGGCTCGACCGGCGCCAGCGCGTCGTCGCGCTGTTTGTGGAATATCTGGACGAATTGGTCAGCCGCCGGAATCTTCGTCGTATCGATGTTTCGGCGGATCTCGGTCAGTGTCAGGTCCGTATCGGCGGGATTAGCGATCGTGAACGATTGCCACGGCGCCAGCGCCGCCAGCAGATCGTTCCGCGGTTGCGAGGCCGTCGGCAACTGCAAGACCTGCCCGGCATAGTTGTCGGCCGGACGGACGAACGGCGAATAGAAGAACACCCCGAAGTTCGGTTCGCTCGGCGCGGCCGCGGGTCCAGGAGAACCGATCACCGGCTCGCCAGCGCGGACCTCGACCACGTGTCCATCAGGTCCTGGGAATAGGGACACCAGCATCGCGCCGTCGGACAGGCTCGGTGCGCTTGGGTCGAGGCGAACGTGGTGCGTGCCTGGGTCCACGTCGAGGACAAATCGGCCGTTGGCCTGCGTGACGGCGAACGGCTCGGGCGGCGCCTCTGGGTCAGCGGGGTCGAATGCATCCCAAACGCCGTTGTCGTTGCGATCCACAAAGACGAACCAACCGGGCAGCGCTCGTTCGGACGGATCCCAAACCCCGTCTTGGTTCAGGTCGCCCCACAGATATCCTTCGATCCATTGCGGCAACGTCGGGTCCGTCGGCTCGGGCTCGAAACCGCCGTCGGTGCGATATACGGTGATCGGCGTAATGAACTGAACGGTTTGATGCAGGGCTGCATCCTCGGATGGGGAAAGCACGGGAACGCTGGTCGTCTTGGAATTATTGGCCGTGTCGGGATCCGCTGTCTCGCTGTCGATCGTCGCCGTGTTCACGATGATCGTGCCGTCCGGCGCCGTCGCCAGCGTCGCGACCACGATCTCGAATCGAGCGGTCTCCCCGGCGGCCAACGCGGGGTTCGAAAACGCCACGACGCCCGCGTCGCCGACGGGCGGTGCATCGATCTCCCACCCCGAACCGTCCAAGATCGCGGCCGACACGAACCGCACGTCCGCGGGCAGCGCGTCGGTCACGCGCGCCAATTGTGCATCGCTCGGACCATGGTTGACCACCTCGATCGTGTACGTTAGTTGCTGGCCGGCGATTACCTCGGCGGTTGAACTGGTCTTGGCGATCACCTCCAGATCGGCCTCCGTGGCGACCGGCGTCTCGACGGTTTTCTCATTGTTCCTCGGGTTCGGATCTTCCGTCGCGCTATCCGTCTTTGCCGTGTTGCTAAGCACCGTGCCGTCGGGCGTCGCGGGCGACGTCAGCACCACGATCTGGAATTGGGCGGTCTGGCCGGCGGCAAACGTCGGGGTGGAGAACGTCACGGTGCCCGCTGCGCCCACGGGCGGCTCGTCCGTCTCCCACCCCGAACCGTCCAAGATCGCGTCCGATACGAACCGCACGTCCGCGGGCAACGCGTCCGTCACGCGCGCCAATTGCGCATCGCTGGGACCATTGTTGACCACCTTGATCGTGTACGTCAAGTTTTGGCCGGCGACTGCCTCGGCGGTCGAACTGGTCTTGGCGATCACCTCCAGATCGGCCTCCGTGGCGACCCGCGTCTCGACGGTTTTCTCATTGTTGCTCGGGTTCCGATCTTCCGTCGCACTGTCCGCCGTTGCCGTATTGCTGATCACTGCGCCGTCGGGCGTCGCGGGCGATGTCAGCACCACGATCTGGAACGTGGCCGTGTCGGCGTGTCCGACCAGCGGCTGGGAAAATGACACGCGGCCAGGCTGGTCTTCGGACGGTTCGACGACCGCCCAGCCCGAGCCTTCGATGACCCGCGCGGAGACGAAACTTACCTGTTCCGGCAAGTCGTCGATCACGTTCACCAACTCGGCCGGGCCGGGTCCATGGTTCACAAACTCGATGGTATAGGTCAGCGTCTGGCCGGCGATCACCGGGTCCGGCGCCGCGGTCTTGGCCCGGATTTCGAGGTCGGGCGCGAGACCGTTGCCGAAGTTAGGCAAATCGCTCACCTGCCAGCGGCCGACCAGCGGCTGGCCAGCGACCAGTTTGAGCGCATGCGTGCGGTCCGGTCCGGTCGGAGAACTTTGAACCCAGCCCGGCTGGGGCAGCTCGCGCATTACGTACTCGCCCGGCGTCACATTGACGAACCAGAACGCGCCGTGCCGCTCGCCATCGAAAGCCGTCTGGACACTGTCCACCAGCAGATCGTCCGGTCCCAGCCGACCGTCGCCGTCGACGTCGCGATACAGCTCGATGGTCCAGCCGTCCAGGCCTTCGGTCTCGTCGGCGCCCCACACGCCGTCACGGTTTTCGTCGTGCCATTTGTAGCCGGAGATGTCCGGCTGGAAGTTGCCAAAGTTCGGCGTTTCCGCGTGTTGCCAACGGCCGGCGACCGGTTCGCCCGGCGTTATGTTGATCGTATGGGCAAAGTCCGGCGCGGCCGGGTACGACTGTTTCCAGCCTTCGGGCATGACCTCGCGGATGGCATACTCGCCGGCGGGCAGGCGATCGAACCGAAACGCGCCATCCCGCTGGCCGTCATGGCGCGTGATGAACGACGGGTCGCCCTCGATCGCGGGCGCCGTGCCCCAATATTGCAGGTTGTTGAACCGCGCCGCCCCGGAATCGACGCTCGCCTTGATATAGGCAATCTGTTCGCCGGCCGTGCTGATCGTCAACGTCCGCCACGCAGCGTCGGTCAGCGTCAGCGTCTGTTCTCCGATCCGGTTCCCTTGGCCGTCGAACGCTTGCAGGACGGCGCGGGTCTGCCCGGCGGCGCCCGTCGCAGCCACCCCGATCGCCGCCGTGTGAACGCCGAGGGCGAACGTCGCTCGCAGCATCGGCCCGTCCGGCCACACCGCTTCCGTGGGCTCGACGCCTCGAGCCAACACGGCGCGCGTCGGATCGTCGGGATCCGGCATTGCCCAGATCGGCTGGCCGCTCGCCGAGACCTCCAGCACGGCGCGCCCGTCGGCGGCCGTCACTTGCTGTCCCCGGGCAAACGCGTTGGCGTCGATTCGGGCTGCGAACGCCTGTTCGCTGGTGGCCGGATCGAAGCGGCCGTTGCCATCGAGGTCCGCATAGATAGTCCAACCGTTCAGCCCGGGCTCGCCGGCCGTCCATTGTCCGTCGGCGTTCAGATCGAGCCATTTGTAGCCACAGGCGGCGCTGGGGATGGCGGCGACCAACACGTCGTCCACGTACCAGCCCTCGGGGTCGACCACCGGCGTGTCGCCCGTGTCGAACCAGAACTGGATGACCACTTGGCGCCCACCGAAACGCGACAGATCGGCCGTGGCCGTCAACCATCGATTGCCCGTCTGCGGCAACGTGCCTGCCGCGCGGCTCAGCAGGGTCTCGACCCGCGTCTGTCCCGCATCGTCGAGGTACTGGACGCGCACCTCGGCGAAATCCACATCGAGCGATTCGCGGACTCCCAACAGATAGCTGAAGCTGAGAACCGTGGTGGCGCAATACGGGATGTCGATGGGCGGCGAGTTCAGTGCGCCTTGATGACCTGTCGGCGTCAGGTACGTGCCGCCGCCGGTCGACGTCTCGAACAGTCCGTAGTACCAGTTTCGGTTGGGCGTGTGGTTGATCAGTTGATCGTTACGGCGGCCGACTGAATAGTGCCACAGGCCCGGGATGACGTCGCCCGTGTTATCGGCCCAATAACCTCCGTCGTTCTGCTCGAAATCCTCGTGATGTTCGATCTGTACGGTCGGGAGTTGGGGGTCCGGATAGAACGCCACGTCGCCGGGCACGCCGTGGATTGGAGAACCGCTGTCCAGGCGACGGACGAAGGCGCCGCTCTCGGGGTCGATCTCGAAGACGCCGCCGGCGACCGCGGGCGCCGCGCCCCGGACGGCGCCGGCCAACGTGACCTGTGACGGATCGGTCGCGCCGCTGCGCGTCAGAACGTCCAAACCCACGACGCGTTCCGTCAGGTCGCGGATGAGCGGTTGGGCGAGCGGGTCGCCCAGTGTGTCGATGTACAGCCGCGAGCTGCCCGAGACGGCGTCGACGCCGGTTACGTACAGCGCTGCATCGCGCCCGATTGCCAAGCCTTCGACCGCGACGAGCTGATTTAGCCACGTCGGGCTTTGCGGCGCGACGATGGCTTGGCCCGTGCTCGGATCGATCAGATACAACTGCGTCTGACCGGCCGGGGCGCCGACGGGCGCGCCGACGCCGAACAATTGAAACGCGGGACCCGGCCCCGCGGCCAGGTCGAAGACGTTCAGCGACGTCTGGCCCGCGCGAATCGCGACGGCGCCCGAAAGCGGCTCGCCAGACACGGGGGCGATCTCGACAAGGCGACTGGCCGCATTGCCGCCGGCCGAACCGGTTGTGGCAAACAGACGTCCGCTCGGGCTAAACGCCAGACCACTGATCCCTTCGCCGACCAAGAATCTGGCAGTCGATGTCGTCCCATCGGCCGCAGGAGCAAACGTCGAGCGCCAGGGAACGGTATCTCCCGAGTCGGCGTCGATCAACATCAACAAACCCGAGTTCGTCGAGCTCGTCTGCGCGTCCGCGATTCCCGCGTACAGCAACCGGCCAACCTCGGCCGGGGCTGCGAGCAAATGGCGCGTCTCGAGCGACTCGAGAAACAGGCGGCGAAAGCGATGCCGCGACGAGCGGCGCAGACGATGGCGAACGACTTGTCGGCAAGACATGCTCATAGAGGATCCGCGGTTGACAGTCGCAACGCACCCTCGCGAATCCGTCCGGAGAGACGCATCATCGGATGACTAGCCCGCTCCCACGTGGACCGGGTTGCTGCTGGGTGGCGGTACAGATGCTGGTTCGACTGCAATTATATTGCCCCCCTAAGGTAATTCCATCGTCGCGCGTCCGAAAAGGGCACTTGGTATGCCAAGCCCTGACCTGCAGGTCTGTTTGTAGCGATTACATCAATAGATGCTGTTCGTGGCGACTGGCTAGAATGGCGCGAATGCGCCGCATACAGCGAATTCTCCGGCGCGCATTGGTAAGAAGTTATGGTTTTAGCGGTTGTGATGATGGATCGTCGAATCAGGGGGTGAAAGAACCATGAAAACTAGTTCGCGAAAGATTGACGCGTTCATGGAGCCCAATTAAAACAAATCATGTTGTCGTTGCTTTCGCTTTTTTGAGAGTACACGTCGTTTCCCTTTTTGATCCCTTCGGCAGTCTCCGATCGCAGCGAGCGATCCGATGTGGCGGGTTCGCGCCGGATGGCGAGTTCGCCGGTGTGCCCTGTGCAAGACGCGGCTGTTCGTTTCCTTACCAATGAGGTTTTACGTTATGTTTTGGCCACTGCGACGAAACACACAAACCAATGTCAAGAAAAACCGCGCCCGCCGGGCCAGCCCGCGGCGTCTGCTGTTCGAGGGTCTGGAGAAACGCGAGGTGCTGGCGGCCGGCATCGTCGATATCCAGATCTTTCCCACGCTGGCGCCCGGCCAGTTGAGCCTGATCGGCGACCTGTCCAACAACGACGTCCGGATCAGCCAGACGGTGAACCCCGGCGAATATCGGGTCGACGGCCAAAATGGAACCTTGTTGCAGGTCAACGGGGCCGGCGTCACGATGCCTACCGTGACTATCAACGGGATCACCGGCGACATCCTGGTCGCCCTGGGGACGGGCAACGACACGTTTACGTTCGACAGCACGTACGCGGCGACCGGTCAGGCGTCCAACGTTCCGGGAAATCTGCTGATCCAGAATGACGACGGCAGCAACCGGAACGACCTGAACAATGTGCTGGTCAATGGCGACTTGGCTGTCATCAAGAACGCGGGCACCAGCGGCTACAGCGAGCTGCACGTCGAGAACACCAAGGTCATCGGGTACACCACGGTCGACAACACCGGCGGCGGCACGGGCGGCGACACCTGGACGGTGATCAACAACAGTTGGCTTCAGGGCAACGGTGGAACCGGGCCCGCTTTCGTCCTGTCCAACGGCGATGGCAAAGACCTCATCGACGTTCAAGGGAACTCGCAGTTCGGGAACGGCCCCTTCCCCGTGACGTTGCCGGTCGTCGTGATCAGCAACGGCGACGGCGGCAGCCGCACGACGTTCACCGGCTCGGGCGCCGCCGCCGGGTTTGGGACCACGACGGTGTATGGCGGCTTGGTCATCAGCAACGGCGCGAACTTGCCGGGGACGCTCGATACGGTGACGTTCAACGGCTCGAATGTCCTGGGACAGGTCGACATCCAGAACGGCGATGGCAATACGTCGATCGCGGTCGCCAACAGCACGCTCGGCAGCCACCTGGTGGCGCCGCCGGGTGGGCCGGTGATCGGGGCGGCGGTGAGGATCCAGAACGACGCCGGTTACGACCAGTTTTCGATGACCCAGTCTTCGGCGCCTTGGGGGCTGTACATCAATAACGACGTCACCGGAAACAACGACGTGTGGGGCAGCGCGACCAACATCACGGGCAGCAAGATCGGAACCAGCCCGTTCGGACCTTGGATTCCCGGCTTCCTCAACACGGCGCTGGTTCTCTTGGGCGACCATGGCCGCGACGTGGTCAATGTCGGCAGCACCCAATTGGGCGGGCTGTTGCGACTGGACCTGTTCAATGGCAACAACGACGTAAATCTGACCAGCCAGACCTCGATGCCGGCGCTCAGCGTGGTCACCGGCAGCGGCAACGATTCGGTGTTGATCGACGACGCGGCCATCCTGGTCGGGATTTACGTGCGTCTGGGTTCCGGCTCGGACGAGTTCTTTGTCCGCAACGTGGATCCGGCCACCGAGTGGCCGAGCGCCCTGTTGGGGCTGATCGACATCGACGGCGGAACCGGCGTGGATACGACCAACATCAGTGCACTGGCGCTGGGCGCGCTGGGTTTCGAGGTGTTTGTGTAGTAAGCCCGCGAACCGCCCGGTTCGTTTTCCAACCTGCGCGCCCTGGTCTCGCGTAGACCAGGGCGACATGGGGCCGTCGAAGCGATTGTCGCTGGCGGCCCTTTTTTTCTTTTCTTGGAGGCCGCTGCCCCGCCGCTGACAACTCGTGTTTCGTCTTCCGCCCGCTACCGTCACGATTCGGCGGCGATATACTGACCCCTGACCTCCCGCCTCCCGACCACTGACTACTGACCCCAGACCCCAGACCCCAGACCCCAGACCCCAGACCACTGACCACTGACCACTGACCACTGACCCACCGACCTCCGACGCGAGGCCTCGACGCACGCACCCAACAGACGGCGGGGCGTGCGTCGGGCGTCCGCCCACGTACTTGTGAAGAACATGTCTGTACGCACCATACCCGCGGAACACAAAGCGTCGGCGCCGACCGTGATCCGCTGCGCCGTGATCACCGTCAGCGATACGCGGACCATCGAATCAGACACGGGCGGCCAAGCCGTTGTCGAACACCTGACGGCGGCCGGACATCGGGTTGTCGCACGACGGATCGTTCCGGACGACCCGCCGCGGATGCAGGCTGTGCTACGCGCGCTGTGCGACGGCGGCGAGGTCGATGCTGTGTTGTTGACGGGCGGAACCGGGATCACGAGCCGCGATCGAACCTACGAGACGATCACGGCACTGCTCACCAAACCGCTGCCCGGCTACGGCGAGCTATTGCGAATGCTGAGCTATCAACAGATCGGCGCCGCGGCGATGCTGAGTCGCGCGGCGGGTGGCTTGGTGGATCGGACGATCGTGCTGAGCATGCCCGGCTCGCCGGCCGCCGTCCAGTTGACCATGGAACAGATCATTCTCCCCGAGCTGGGCCATCTGGTGCGCGAGGCCCGTCGGTAATCCGAAACCCCTGGCAGGCGGTTGCACGATGTATCGCGGAATCAAATTGTTTGATCTGGCGGGCCGAACCGCGGTGATCACCGGAGGCTCGCGCGGCCTGGGCTACGCCATGGCCGCTGGTTTGGCCTCGGCGGGCGCCGACGTGATGCTGGTCAGCCGGAATGAGGACCAGGCGGCCGCGGCCGCCGTCGAAATCGCGAACGCCTACGGCCACCGCGCCGTCGGCTTTCAAGCCGATGTCACGTCGGCAGACGACTGTCGCGAGATGATCGACCGAGCGATCGCCGCGTTTGGCAAGATCGACATTCTGATCAACAACGCAGGGGTCAACATCCGCGGGCCGATCGACGCGTTGTCGTACGACCAATTCCGCCAGGTGCAGCAGATCAATGTCGATGGCCTGTGGCTGGCCTGCCGGGCGGTGGTCCCGCACATGAAGCAGGCGCGGTTCGGACGAATCATCAACGTCGCCAGCACGCTGGGCGTCGTGGGCTTGGAGAATCGCACGCCATACGCCGCCAGCAAAGGCGCGGTCGTCCAATTGACCCGCTCGTTGGCGCTGGAACTGGCGTCGTTCGAGGTCTGCGTCAACGCGATCTGTCCCGGCCCGTTTCTGACGCCGATGAACGAGCCGATCGCCCAGGACGAGCACACCCAGAAGTTCATCGTCGGCGCCGTGGCCCTCGGACGCTGGGGACGGATGGAGGAGATCCAAGGCGCCGCCATCTTCTTGGCCAGCGACGCCGCCAGCTACGTGACCGGCAGCCTGCTGACCGTCGACGGCGGCTGGACGGCGCGCTGATCGTCCGCGCCCCGCGGCTGCGGCATCCTGCCGCACGTCTGCTTCGCGCGGAACCGTCAGCGCGCACTGCCCGCCGGCGAAGCTTGCCGTTCACGACGGACCGTCGGCCGCGTCGGGCTCTGCGGCGTCCGCCGCTGCCGCTATACTGTGCGCTGGCGAGTTTGACTGCCTGACAGGCGAGTTCCGCACGGGATGGGCGGACCGAAGCCCACGCTGCGATGCGCCGTCCCGAGCTGCGCCCCGCATCGCTCAACTGTCCGGAGTGAATCCGATGACGTCCCCAACCACGTACACCGAGACCGATTTCGACAGCGGGCCGCTGATGTTCTATTACGAGATCACGCAAGCCTGTGATCTGGTGTGCGAGCATTGCCGCGCCTCGGCCAAGCCGGACGCGGACCCCGACGAGTTGGATCGGGATCAAGCCCAGGCGCTGATCCGGCAGGTGGCCGCGTTTCCCAAGCCGCCGACGCTGGTCCTGACCGGCGGCGATCCGCTGAAGCGTCAGGACCTGTTCGACCTGGTCCGGCACGCGGTGTCTGTCGGGCTGCAGGTCGCGCTGACCCCGTCGGCGACGCCGCTGGCAACCGCCACGGCGTTTGCCGCGGCACAAGCGGCCGGCGTCAGCCGTCTAGGGATCAGTCTGGACGGAGCGGACGCCACGATCCACGACGCTTTTCGCGGCTGGTCCGGCAGCTTCGAGCGGACGCTGCAGATGCTGGCCAACGCCCGACGGCTGGGGCTGCCCGTCCAGGTGAACACCTCGGTGACACGGCGCAATCTTCATCAACTGGACGACATCGCCGAACTGCTGGCCGAACAGGGCATCGCCATGTGGTCGGTCTTCTTCCTGATCCCCGTCGGTCGCGGCTTGCAGCAGCCGCGGATATCGCCCGCCGAGTACGAGACGGCCTTCGCCAAGCTGTACCACCACGCCCGGACGAAACCGTACGGCGTCAAGACGACCGAAGCGCCCCACTATCGACGGTATGTGCTGCAGCAGCAAGGCGATCCGTTGGCCGGGCCGGCGCGGCGGCCCGACGACGGCCGCCACCGCGGTCATCGGGCCCCGCTGGGCGTCTGGGACGGGCGGGGCGTGATGTTTGTCAGCCAGGCCGGCGAGATCTATCCGGCCGGGTTTCTGCCGTTGTGCTGCGGCCGGTTTCCCCAGGATTCCGTCGTGGATGTCTATCAGAGCCATCCCACTTTCCGCGCCCTGCGCAACGCGGATGGCTTTAAGGGAAAGTGTGGGATCTGCGAGTATCGCTGGCTGTGCGGCGGCAGCCGCGCTCGCGCCTATGCCGTTACCGGCGACGCGCTGGAGAGCGAGCCGGACTGTGTGTACGAGCCGCAAACGGCCGTGTGATCCCGACCGTAGCGACAGCGCGGCGCAGCGCCGTGGCGCGACGGTCCGGACCGCCACGATCGGGGCGACGGCACGTCAGGCCGTCGCCTCGGGAAAATGCACGATCTGTCCGGTTTGCGACGACTCGGCGGCAGCGGCCAGCAGGGCGACGGCCGCGCGGGATTCCGCCGGCGTGATCCGATCCGGACGCCGGCCGGCGGCGACGCAGTCCGCAAAATAGCGCAGCTCGGCGCGCAGGATCCCGAAACGCTGGCCGAACACGTTGGGCCAGTACAGAGTGTCCGGCAATTGGTTTCCATCCGCGTCGTGGATCTCCAGCCCGGCTTCGCCACAGTTGATGTACAGCGCGCCCTCGGTGCCGATGATTTCCATCCGCGCGTCGATCTGATACGGCGTGCTTTCCGGCAGATGCCAGATGGATTCGATCACCGCGATCGCGCCGTTGTCCAGCCGGGCCATCGCCCAGCCGCCATCCGGATGTTTGTTCTGGCCGGGATGGATTTCCTGCGCGTACACGCTGACCGGCTTGGCGCCGCTGAACCACAGCATCAGATCGCCGTCGTGGATCCCGTCGCCCATCAGCGCGGAAATGGCATCGAGCACCATCCGGCCGATCTTGACAGACAAGTTGCGACGGGCGTGCATCGACACGATCCGCCCGATCCGCCCGGCGTCGATCGCCTGTTTGGCCAGCGCCACGCGCGGGTCGAAGCGGCAGATGTGGCCGACCATGAAATGGCCCGCCGCCTGGTCCGCCGCGGCCAGGATCTGATCGCAATCGGCCACCGTCGGCGCCATCGGTTTTTCCAGGAACACGTGTTTGCCACTGCGCAAGGCGTCGATCGCGATGTCGCGATGATCGTTGATATGCGTGATCACTCCGACCACGTCGATCTCGGGATCGGCCAGCAACTCGCGATAGTCGGTGTACCGTTTGGACACGTGGAACCGGTCGGCCACTTCGGCCAGCCGTTGAGGGCGCCGGGTACACACCGCGGCCAGCTCGATTCCCGGCATCGCCGATAACGCTTCCGCGTGAACCTCGCCGAACCAGCCCAGACCGATCAGCCCCCAGCGAAGGTTTTGTGTGTGGCCACGACTCATCGACGTTCCTTTCTTCTCTGGATGATGAAACGGCGCCCTCGGCGGACGTCGGCTCGCCGGCCGCGCTGCTCAGGGCGGAAATCGACGCGGTCCGTCCGGCGCCTGGATCGTGGTCCGGATACGGGCTCCGGCGAGCCGTGGACCGAGGTCCAAAACAGACGCGTCCTGCGCGCCCCAGTCTCGGCCGTGACCGGCCCGGCGTCAAGGGCGACACGGCAGAAACGACCGCGCGGTCAGACGATCGGCAGCCCACGCCCGGATGCGTGCGAATCCTCGATCGGCCAGCCAGCGCGCGGGACTAGCCCGGCGAACGATTCGCGCGGCGCCCGCGCGGCGCGCCACTTGCGGCGCGACGATGTGACCGGTAGAATCGTCGGCAGCGAGACCTCGTCCCCACAGGCCCGTTGCAGAGGAGCCGTCATGTTGGAACGTCATCCGATCTTTCCCAACGTCATCGAGCTCAATCATCAGGCCCGGCATATCATCGGCGCGAATGTGTACGTCGTCTACGACGGCGACCAGTGGCTGTTGATCGATATCGGATACGCGGACACGGTCGACGAGATCGTCGAGCTGATTCGGAGAATGGATTTCCCCTTTTCTCAGTGCCAGACGATCGCCGTGACGCACACGGACATCGATCACATCCAGGGTTTGGCCAAGGCCAAACAGATCCTGCGGACGACCGTGAGCGCGCACTCGGTGGCGGCCGCCGTGCTCCGCCGCGCGGACCGCTTGTTCACCTTCGCCCACGTCCCGCACCACAACATCGACATGGAATTGACGCCCGTGGAGATCGACCGCGAACTCAGCGAAGGCGACCGATTGCGCGTCGGCAATCTCGAACTCGAGGTCTGGGTGACGCCGGGGCACACCTGTTGCCACGTGTGTTACCGCATGGGCGACCTGTTGTTCAGCGGCGACAACCTGTATCGCGACGGCTGTGTGGGGGCGATCGACGCGCACCATGGCAGCGATCTGGCAGCCTACGTCCGTTCGCTCCAGCGCATTCGCGACAGCGATGTGCAGTGGCTGCTGCCCGGCCATGGCCCCTATTTTCGCAAGGACGAGCAAATGCTGGACGCCGTGATTCGCCGGTTGCAAGGCTATCAACATATGACCGATTTCGGCACGTGCGCCGTGGATTGGCCTCTGATGGACGAATGGGAGCAAGAACTGATGGCGGGAACGCGGCCCCAGTGACGCCTGGCGGACGGTCGTGAAATCACGTGTTGTGAACGCGAGAGGATCACCGCACGACATGCGAACGACACCGTGGCACGTTCCGTGGGCTGGCCTTCGGAAACCGCCGGTCCATGTGGGCTCGTCGTCGTGTGCGGTCGTGCCGAGCACCGAGCGCGCCAGTCGTCGCGGCCCAAACCGTCTTCGCACGGCGCGGCCCGTCCACCGGTTCGAACGTCCGCCGCGTGGCCGCCGTGTTCGGAATCCGTACGCGGTCAAGTAGGCGCCCGCCTCGCTTCACCCGCACCCACTCACGTCCGCTTGGCCAACCCAGCGAATCCAGTTCGCTCGATTGATGTGTTTGCCCGCGTTTGTAAACTGGACGTGTAAAGGACGAAGGCGTCACGATGTCGATACACGAGATACGGTACGTGTACCGGTGCAAGTTGCCTACAGCGTGACCGACAACCAAGCGGACGCTGTTGCTGGAAACGCTTGGTACGAGGAAAGATTCCCATGCGAATCCGTTATTCCCGCGGTTTTACTTTGGTCGAGTTGCTGGTCGTGATCGCGATCATCGGCATTTTGGTCGCGTTGCTGTTGCCTGCCATTCAGGCGGCTCGCGAAGCGGCCCGCAGGACCAAATGCACGAATAATCTCAAACAAGCCGCGCTGGCGTTGCACAACTATCACGATATCTATAACAAGATTCCTTCGGCCACGTACAACGCCGAACGGGCGCACAGCTTCTGGATCGCGCTGATGCCGTATATGGAGCAACAGGCCTTTTACGATCAATACAACTACAATCTTGGCTGGAGCGGCGGAATCAACGGCACGCTGGTCAGTACGGTTGCGATGCCCGGCCTGTGGTGTCCGAGCTGTGAGGTCGAGCGGTGCACGATCCGCCCCGCGAACTACACGATGCACTACTACGGAAACTTGGGACCGATCGGAAAGAACGCGGCAACCGGTGTGGACTATGCGAGACGGACCGACCTGGAGACCAGCTACGGTGAATTTCCGACGCAAGGGGTCTTCACGCTCGGCACCAGCAAACAAGAGATCAGCTTTGCCGGGATCACCGATGGCCTGTCCAACACGATCCTGTACGGGGAAATCTCGTGGAACAAGTATGAAGGATATCGCGAGTACAGCCTGGGCGCGCTGTATCAAGGGGCAGCCATCGGCGCGACGTCGTATGCCCAACATGGCATCAAGTGGCCCATCAACATCGGGTTATACAGCACCAGCACGGTGTACCGCGGATTCAACAACAACGGTGCATTCGGCAGCCAACACCCCGGCGGAGCCAGTTTCGCGCTCGTCGATGGCAGCGTCCGCTTCCTGGACGACAGCATCGCGATGGAAGTGTACCTGGCCGCGGCCAGCCGCAATGGCGCCGAACAATTTCAGCTCCCCTGACGGATGCGTACGCGCTGTCTCGGGTAACAAGGTTCTCTTAGTCACGGTCGGGACGAGCCTGAACGCCCCCTGGATCATTCGAAGGTCATGGAGCGAAGCTGTTCTATGGATTGGAAGCGAACATCGATTCATTTGCGATTGGGCGGCAAGCTGGCCCTCGCGCTGCTGGGCCTCGTGTTGTTGGGCTGCTCGGGCGACAAGGGCCCGAAACGCTATCGCATCTCGGGCGAGGTGACCTGCGAGGGACGGCCGGTGCCTATCGGCGCCATTCAGTTCACGCCGGACGCCAGCCAAGGCAACAGCGGACCGCCTGCGTTCGCTGAGATCAAAGAGGGCCGTTACGACACGACCGTGTCCGGCAAAGGCTTCATCGGCGGGCCGCACATCGTGGCGATCGACGCGTTCAGCGGAAAGAACATCGACCCTGATCTTCTGCCCAACGGCGAGCCGATTCAGCAGGGGTTCCAGAAGACATTCGATCTGCCTGTCGATCAGGACGTCACCCTTGATATCGAGCTGACCCAAACATAGACGCGAGCCGCGCGCCAAGGCTCGCGATCCCACGCGGCCACATCACAACGACGGAGACTCGCAGGGTGCACTTTTCACGACGCGGTTTCCTGGGACGCGTTGCGGCGACGGGCCTAGCTGGCGCAGCCTTCGCGATCGGGGGAACCAAATCTTCCGGCGCGATTCTCGGGGCGAACGACAGGATCCGCATCGGTGTGGCCGGCCTCCACGGTCGAGGCCAGGTTCACATCGGCGAGTTTTCGAGAATCCCCGGAGTCCAGGTCGCCTGTCTGGTCGATCCGGACGCCTCGCTCCACGAGCCACGGGCACGAAGGGTTCGCGACCTCTCCGGCGTTCCGCCGACCTGTGTACAAGATGTCCGTCGGGCGCTTGACGATCGAAACCTGGACGCCATCTCGATCGCCACCTGTAACCATTGGCACGCGCCGATCACGATCTGGGCATGCCAGGCGGGCAAAGATGTCTATGTCGAGAAACCCCTGAGCCACACCCTTTGGGAAGGCCGAAAATGCGTCGAAGCCGCCGAGAAATATCGGCGAATCGTACAACACGGCACCCAGAGCCGAGGCGTCGCCAGTTGGCGCAAGACGATCGCCGCCATCGCCGCCGGTGGGCATGGCAAGGTCACGGTCTCCAAAGGCTATGCCTCGAAACTCCGCTGGAGCATCGGCTTCAAACCGGACGAGCCGGCCCCCGAAACACTGGATTTCGACCTCTGGCTCGGGCCCGCGGCGACGCGCCCGTTCAACCGCAATCTGGTCCATTACAACTGGCATTGGTTCTGGGATTTCGGCAACGGCGAGATCGGCAATCAAGGCGCTCATCAGATGGACATCGCCCGCTGGGGCATTCCCGGCGCGACGTTGCCCAAGCGGATCCTGAGTCTGGGCGGACGCTGGGTTCAGTCGACTGCGGGCCATGCGCCGCTGACCGATCAAGGCCTGACGCCCAACATGCAGCTCAGCGTTTTCGACTATGGAGATTGCCTCCTGATCTTCGAGATCGCCGGGCTGAACGACCGGACCTTGATCGCGGGCAACCCACGCCCGCCGACACGAGTCGAAAACGAGTTCTATACGACCGAGGGCGTATTCACCGCCGGAAAGTTCACCGCCCGTGATCGCGGCACGAGCGAGGCGCTGGACGCCCACGCCAAGACATGGGCTGAAAGCGAGTTCGACACGCACATCTTCGCGAACTTCATCCAGTGCGTCCGCAGCCGTCGGCGCGAAGATCTATGCGCCGACGTGCTCGAAGCACACCGCTCGACGGCGCTGTCCCATCTGGCCAACATTTCCTATCGTCTCGGCGAACAGGTCGCCGGCGCCACGCCCATCCCGGTCTTCGGCGACAACGAACATGTGGATCGATCGTGGCAACGGATCAAGCAGGGTTTGAAAGACGCGCTGGGGTTAGATCTGACGACGACCCAGTATCAGCTCGGCAAGCTCCTGGAATTCGATCCGGAAAGCGAGACGTTCGTCGGCGACGCCGCGGCCAATCGGCTGCTGACGCGTCAATATCGCGCGCCGTTCACGCTGCCCGCCGCGGTCTGATTCAGCGGCCACACTCCGATCCGACCGCGACGGTCGCTTTCGTTCGCCACGGCCTGACTCGGCATCGCACACGTTCAAAACGCGGGCTCGAGGCGCGCAGTCTCGACGCACGCAGCCGCGACGCGACACCGCGGCGAAGACCAGTTCGCCGTTGGACCACCGTCGCCAGCCGAGCGTGCGGGCGGCCTTGTCAAGGACCTGACGCTAGCCCCAGCGCTGCGCGTGCTGGGCTTTCATGAACGCCAGGCCGTCGCGAGCCAGTTGCTCTTCGCTGTGATACATGCGCCGCCAGATCTTGGTGGCGGCAACCAACTCGGGCAGCGCCAGGCCGAACGCCTCGATCATCAGCCAGCCGTCGTAGCCGACTTCTTTGAGCGTGTCGAAGTTTTCTGCCCAACGCACGTTGCCAGCTCCGGGCGTGCTGCGATCATTTTCCGAGATATGCACGTGGCACAGCACCGGCGCACAGGCGCGGATCGCCTCGGGAACGTTCTTCTCTTCGATATGGGCATGAAACGTATCATACATGGCCCGACAATTCGGATGGTCGACGTCGCGGACAAAACGAGCCGTGTCGGCGTGGGTGTTCAGCAGATAGCATTCGAACCGATTCAAGGTCTCGAGGCCCAGCATCACGCCTGCCTGGCCCGCGTGCTCGGCCACGGCCCGCATGCTGTCCACGCCCCACTTCCACTCGTCGGCCGTGGGACCTTGGCCGGTAAAGCATCCCAGTCCGGAGTGAAAAGGGCCGACCAGCGCGGTCGCGCCGGCGGCCGCACAGCAGTCGATCGCCCGTTTGTTGTTCTCGATTCCCCGCGCGCGGACCGCCCAGTCCGGGCTGATCGGATTATCGTCCTCGCCGCGGACGGTGACGGCGGTGCGTTCCAGGCCTAACGCATCCAAACGCCGGCCCCAGGCGGCGTAGTCCAGGCCGGTGTTGAACAGCGGCAGCTCGACGCCATCGTACCCCATGGCTTTGAGCGATTCCAAGGTCGGCAGCAGTCCGTCGTGCAACTCGCCCGTCCACAGCAACAGATTCAGACCGAATTTCATCGTGAGGCGCCTTCTGAGATGTTGTGCGTCAGGGGCATCGCGCGATGCGCGGCCGGGCGGCGGTTGCCCATCCGCGATCCTCTCGCGGCGGCGTCAGGTTGTGCTGTCCGGCACGGATCGGCCGATCACGGGTCCGGGCGGCCATCGCGGGGCGAGGCCGGGTTCGCGTTTTCCGGCGCCCCGTCCGAGGATTGCGGTTCCGCCAACAGTTCGTCCCGCCGTCCGTCGACGGCGGCGCGAGCCGCGGGCAGGACGGCCAGCAAGTCGTCCGGCAGCGCAGCCAAGCCGACTCGACGCATGACTTGGTTGAGTCGCTTCAGCAGTTTCGCATCATCGAGATAGTCATACAAGAACCGCTCGGCGCAAAAACGAGGAATGAGCACGATCCACAACTCCGAGCGGCGGCTAGCCAGCCCGTTGACGACATCGCCCACCAACCGAGGATCGACGCTGCGCACGGCCGCATAGTAGGCATCCAGCCGTTTCGGGAATTCGGCGATCAGACTCGCGTCCAGCAGGATATCGACAAGGATGTGGCCGAGGAAACTCGGGCGAAAGCCATCGTCCCGCGGCAACACCCGGCGGACGGCGGCGGCGAGCTGAAGATTCAGCTCGACGAACGCGCGGCTCTGATGAAACCAACGATCGTCGTGATGGTGGCGGATGATTCCTGCGGCGAGAGCGGCGATCTGCGGATCGGCGTGGTCGGTCAACTTCTGCGCCGCCTTGGATCGGACTCGCATCTTGCGGTCGATCACGCCCAGCCAATCTGGAACCGCCGTGCCGGCGACAAAATAAGGCCGGTCGAGAAAAGGCAGCGCATGGGCAAAGTAGTTCATCGCCAGCCCGTCGGTTGTCCGGTCAAGCCGTGCCGTTGCGCAGACGGCCTACGATCACGGACGCGTTGTGGCCCCCGAAGCCAAAGCTATTGCTCATCGCCACCTTGATCTGGCGCTCGCGAGGCTGATTGGGCGTATAGTCCAGGTCGCAATCAGGATCTGGGGTCAGCAAGTTGATCGTGGGCGGGATCACGCCGCGCTGTATGGCCTTGAGCGTCACCAGCAACTCGATCCCGCCGCTGGCGCCCAACGTATGGCCGAGATTGCTCTTGGTGCTGGAGATGCTCACCGTTCTGGCGTGTTCGCCGAAAACCTGTTTCATCGCGAGCGTCTCGGCCTTGTCGCCCAGCGAGGTACTGGTGCCGTGCGCGTTGATATAGTCGACCTCGGACGGATCCATCCGCGCGTCGCGGAGGGCGCACTGCATGGCCCGCACGGCGCCGGCGCCTTGCTCATCCGGCTGGGTGATGTGTCCCCCATCGCCGCTGGCGCCAAAGCCAAGGACCTCGCCATAGATCTTTGCGCCTCGCGCTCGCGCGTGCTCGAGCTCTTCGAGAACCAACAGGCCGGCGCCCTCGGACAAGACGAAGCCATCGCGATCCCGGTCGAAGGGCCGGCTGGCCCGCGCCGGATCGTCGTTGCGCAGCGACAGGGCCTTCATGTTTTGAAAGCCGCTCAGCCCCATGGGCGTCACCGCAGCCTCGGTGCCTCCCGTCACCATGACGTCCGCGTCGTCGTATTGAATTGTCTTGAACGCATCGCCGATGGCATTGGTGGCGCTCGCGCAGGCGGTGGCGATCGTATAGTTCGGTCCTCGAATCCCGAACCGGATCGAGAGATTTCCGCCCGCGGCGTTCAGCATCAGCTTGGGAATGGTGAGCGCGGAAACACGATCCGGTCCCTTGAACAACAGGCGCTCCATCTGCGACTCGATCTCGTTCAAGCCGCCGATGCCCGACCCCAGGATCACGCCACAGCGAAACGGCTCTTCGCGCGTCAGGTCCAATCCCGAATCACGAATCGCGTCGATTCCGGCCACCAGCGCAAACTGCGTGAAGCGGTCGATCCGTTTGACTTCTTTCTTGTCGATATAGCCATCCGGATCCCAGTCGTATACGTCTCCGCCGAACTTGACTTTGAAGTTCGTCGTGTCGAACTGTCGGATCGGGTGCACGCCGCTTTCGCCGCGGCACAACCGTTCGAACAGATCGTCGACGTCTAAACTCAGCGACGTCACCGTTCCCAAGCCAGTGACGACAACACGGCGTTTCATGCTGATGGGCCACTCTGATCTACGAGGTCTGGGCTTCTTCAATGAACTTGATGGCCTGGTCGACGGTCTCGATTTTTTCGGCCACGTCGTCGGGGATGTTGATGTCGAACTCTTCTTCCAGCTCCATCACCAATTCGACGGTATCCAACGAATCTGCGCCCAGATCGTTGATAAAGTGCGTCTCCGGCTTCACTTTATCTTTGTCGACCCCGAGTTGCTCCGCAACAATGTCAATCACTCGTTCTGAAACTGAAGACACTTCTCTTTTCCTCCCACAGTACGTGATGCAAAAGTCGACGCGTGCTTGTTGAGATCCGCCGAGAATGGGGCGAGGCCTCAGTCTCGATTCAGAGCGTAACTCGCAACAGCATAAAGAATTCTGGCAATCCAGGTCAAGGTCGGTTCGACCGCGCGGCCGTTCGCTCAGCCGGTCATGCCTCCGTCCACCACAATCACCTGTCCGGTGATATACGACGCGGCCGGACTGGCCAGAAACAGCACGGCCCCCGCCACGTCTTCGGCGGTTCCCAGGCGTTTCGCGGGGATCCGCTTTTTCGCTTCGTCCAACAGCGCCGGCCCCAGCGCTTGCGTCATGTCGCTTTCGATAAAGCCCGGCGCTACGGCATTGATCGTCACTTTGCGCCCCGCCAACTCGCGGCTCAGGCTGCGAGTAAAGCCGATCAAGCCCGCCTTGCTGGCCGAATAGTTCGTCTGGCCGGGGTTGCCCATCAATCCGACGACGCTCGTGATGTTGATGATTCGGCCATGCCTGGCCCGCATCATGTGCAGCCCGGCGGCTCGCGCAAACAGAAAAGCTCCGGTGAGATTCGTGGACAGCACCTCGTCCCACTGGTCGTCCGACATCCGCAGCAGCAAGGTGTCCCGCGTGACTCCCGCGTTGTTGACCAGGATGTCCAAACGCCCCCACTGTTCGACGATGCGGTCCACCAATTGGCCGACGGATTGGCGATCTTTCACGTCACACGAAAAGGCCTCCGCCTGGCCGCCGGCTTCGGTGATCGCCGTGACGGTCTGGGCGAGCTTGTCGGCATCGCGAGCCACACAGGCGACGCGCGCCCCGCTGCGCGCCAGGACGATCGCGATCGCCTTGCCCAGGCCACGCGAGGCGCCAGTCACCAACGCGACCTGTCCCTTCAAATCTGCGTCTAGACCGATCACAGGCTGATTCGACATCGGAGTGTTTCCTTCAGCGAGATGTTTCCCTAACCAGACGGTCTTGCTCGAACGGCGAGTGTCCCGTTACCTTTTCCAGCGTGCCGTCCTCGAGTGCGACGGAGTGCCCAACCGGATGGCCGCGTTTACCAGACGACGGATTCGCAGACTACGGATTCGCGTACGGCGCGGGCATGAGCCCGCACTGGCTCGCCCGATGCGCTCACCACGAACAGGAATATGTCTCCCTCGAACAATTCGATCTGCGCGCCATCGCAATTTCGAGCCGCAGTCCGATCAATCACGCAGCGGGCGGCCTACTCGGCGCGAGCAAGGCGCCGCGCCGACACGTATCAAAGCGTGGTGCACAGGTCGGCTGCCGAATCACCCAGCCGCGCCGCGAGCGTGACGACTTGGCATGTGGTTCCGCCGGCCGGCGCCTAACAGGACACGCTCTCACACACGGCCCGCCGATCGATCCGCTTCAACAAACCTCTAAGCACTCGGCCGGCGCCGATTTCATAGAACGAATCGAACCCCTCCGCGAGGAAATATCGCATCGAGTCTTCCCAGCGCACGGGCGATACGACCTGCTGAATCAGTAACTCGCGGATTTCCGCGGGATCGTCGTGAGGCCGCGCGTCGACGTTGGACACGACGGGAATCCGCGGCGAGTCGATCCGCACCTCGCGCAGCGCTGCCGCCAACCGCTCGACGGCCGAGCTCATCAGGGGCGTGTGAAACGCCCCCGCGACGGCCAGCGGCACGACTTTCATCGCCCCTGCTTTGGTCGCCGCATCGGCAATCCGCTCGCACGCCGCCGTGTGGCCGGAGACCGCGATGTTGCCGGGGCAGAGAAAATTCGCGATCCGCAGAACCTCGTCCGCCTGGCGGGCCTCGTCGCAGAGCCGTTCGACCTGATCTCGTTCAAGCCCCAGGATGCTCACCATGCCGCTCGAGGCTTGGTCCGATGCGGCTTGCATCGCCTGGCCTCGTTCTTGAACCAGCCTCAGTCCGGCCTCGAACTCGATCGACCCGGCGAACACGAGCGCCGTATACTCGCCCAAGCTGAGTCCGGCCGCCGCGATGCACGCTTCGACGGTTTGCGGCGATTCGCGGCGCAGCAACTCGACCGCCGCCAAACTTGTGACAAACAACGCCGGCTGGCTGTACTCGGTGGAATCCAGCAGCTCGGCCGGACCTTGAAAGCAGATTTCCGCGAGATCGTAGCCCAACACGTCCGTGGCTCGCGCAAGCAACTGCCGCGCTTCGGGGGATTGCTCGACCAAACGCGCGCCCATCCCGACGCTCTGCGCGCCCTGGCCCGGAAATAAAAAGGCGATCTTGCTCAAGGTCCGTCTCTCGCCTAGCTTTCGGTCGTCTCAACCACAACGCGGCCCATATAATAACCACACTGTGGACATACCACATGAGTCGGGATGCGTAGGCTGCACTTGGGACAGTTAGTCAATTGTTTCGGCTGCTTGTGGTGATGCGAACGCCGCTTACCCGTCCGCGAATTGGACTGCCTTCTCTTTGGAACCGCCATTGATTTAACCCAACATCCAATCAAAAAACCCTGAATGACGCCGTCACCGTGATGGGCGCCCCTCGCATCGCAACACCCAATCGCCCGTCTCTGTCTTTCGGCCACCAGAGGCTTTGCGCAAAACGCGGCTCGCTGTACGCGCTAGCTCGTCGACAGAAAGCTGTTCGTCGTCGATCGATCTCGCTTGTTCTGCGAACTCAGCATAGTACGGTGAGCCTGTTCTTGTGTCAACAGCCCGCCGGAACCTGCGTCGCCAGAACTTGGCCCGGATCCGAGCCGCCGCAGGCGACCGGGCACGCGGCTCGAAACGACGGCCTTTCGCCCAGTGGACGGCCCCTCCGGTTCGCCTCTGGCGCACGGCCGGCGACGCTCTGCCGATCCTTGCCATCCGCGCACGGTAGAAATCGGGCTTTTGGGCCGAACAGCACCACTTTTTCGCACCGTTCTGATTTTCCCGGGCTCGGAAGAGGTCAGGAAAAAGCGGGCGACGCGAGAAAATAGCGCTGCACAATGTCGACGCCCCTTGAATCGCGGCACAGCGTCAATCAAGCTAGCATTCTGCCCAGCTTGGACCAGATACCGATCAGACGCTAGCCTCGGACCGCGAGCCGCCCTGCCGATGGCCGAATCACCAGGCGCAGGTCAGACAGTAATCTAAGTAATGTATCAGACGGCGGTGTGACCGACGGCGGCGTGCCAGGCGACGATTTGACAGACGACTCGATAGACCGCGAGTGAAAAACGCATGAATCAGCCCCTGAATCTTCTCGTTTGGTTGGCGGTAACGATCGCTTGGGTGGTCCCGGCGAGCGATGCGGGCAAGGCTTTCGGGAACGAGCTGCTCGCCGAGCCCAACCCGGCCAAGTACGCGGTGACGGATCCTGCGCAGGTGGATGACGACTTTGCGTATCAGGGAGAATATGCCGGAAGCGTGTGTGATCCCTGCTGTGGCTGGGTTTGGACCGGATTGCAGGTGATCGCCCGCGGCCACGGCAAGTTCGACGCGGTCCGGCATCGCGGCGGGCTGCCCGGGGCCGGTTGGGATCGGCAAACCCGAGAGACGCTCGCGGGTCAACTGGGCGAGAGCGCCCTGGCCTTCAACGCCAGCGACGGTCAGTCGGTGCTTGTGAACGGCCGCGAGGCGTCCGTGTACGGCAGCGATGGCCGCCTACTGGGCACGCTGGCCAAGCAGCAGCGCAGCAGCCCTTCGCAAGGGGCGCCGCCGCCCTGCAACGCCGTGGTCTTGTTCGACGGAACGTCGGCCGAGCAGTTCACAGGAACCAAAATCGCCGAGGACGGATTCTTGGACGTCGGCGGGCTGACCAAGATTCCCGTCCATGATTTCCGGTTGCATCTCGAGTTCCGGCTGCCCTACATGCCGTACGCGACGGGGCAAGGACGCGGCAACAGCGGCGTTTACATCCAGCAACGCTACGAGGTGCAAATTCTGGATTCGTTTGGGTTGGAGGGGCAAGCGAACGAATGCGGCGGCCTATATCGTCAACAAGCGCCGGACGTGAACATGTGTTTGCCGCCGCTCGTCTGGCAGACGTACGACATCTGGTTTACGGCCGCGCGCTTCGACGATCAAGGCAACAAGATCGCCAACGCGCGGCTCACCGTCCTGCACAACGGCGTGGCCATCCATTGCAACCGCGAGATCCCGACCAAGACAGGCGCTGGCAAACCGGAGAGTTCAGAACCGCTGCCGATTCTGCTACAAAACCACGGGAATCCTGTCCGATTCCGCAACATCTGGATCGTCTTGGAGCCCGAATTTGAACCGACCGTCTCGTACTGCTGCCCGCCAACTCGCTGCCAGCCCCTACGACACCTGTGGCAACGCCTGCGATGCCGGCGCCGCTAGGAGCCTGTCGGAGAAATGGGCTCGACCCACAACATGTTGTGGAGACGCGATCGCTAGCAACACAACTTATTGTGGTATTTTCTAACACTCGGACACGCTCGTAGGTGTGTACCGTCGTCGTGCGGGGCGTTACGGAGGTTCTGTTCGTTCTGTTGGAGATCGGCGCCCAAGGCCCGCTGCCGGACGGCGGGCGTGCCGGCCCCCGGGTTTAGCATGTGCGTGTTGATGATCATGGTCTTCACATCGTTGTGGCCGAGCAAGTCCTGGACCGTACAAGTGCCGTAGCCGTCGGCCGAGAGGTGTGCGACAAAACGAATGGCGAAACGTGTGGGGCGTGACGCGTTTCGTCAACCCCGCCGTTCGAGCAGCCTGCTGGGTTGCCTTTCGTACCAGTGATTCGTGGACGTGGTGTCGCCCTTGCACGCCGATGCGGAGGTTCAACCAGCGATTCTCCTGGGGGATCACATACGGCCAGCACCACTGGCGGTTGGCGTTGGGGTACTTGCGGGTCGGGACGTGTGGGGGTTCGACGCGCCCGTAACTGTCCGCCACATCCTGCAAGTGAATCGTCCGCACGCGTCGAAGACGTTTCGGCAGCGGCTGAACCACTGTCTGGGGCATTGTCGTGGCGCGGTCTTTGGCGCCCTTCCCCTCGGGCACGGTAGCCTCGCCGCGCTCGAGGTCCAGGTTCTTGACGCGGAACCGGAGTGCCTCCCATAGCCGCAAACCAGCGGCGCAGAAGGGCATGGCGATGAGCCAGTTGACGGCGGTCCGTTGCGCCATGACACGCGACACTTGAGCGATGGTCAAGACACCCGCGAGCCGCTTGGGGCGGCGGACGCGAACAGCGCTTTCGATCCGGCCGAGCGGTTGTTCCAACCCACGCGCATGGAGAGACAGGATCGCAGACAGCACCTGGTTCTGAGCCGATGCCGCGACATGTTTCGCAACGGCAAGGCTGGTCAGGAACCGGTTTATGTCGTCCTCTCCGAGTCTGCGCGGATGCCGATGCTGGTGGAATTCAAGGTGACGGCGAACCCGGTGGATGTAGGCCTGTTCCGTGTGGCGGCTGTAGTGGTGAACCCGCAGGACTTCAATCATGCGGTCATCGAGCCGGGGCGCCGGTTTGTCGGGAAACAAGCCCAACGGCAATCGGCGATCGTGGGCGACTGTAGTCATGGCCACCGTCCATTGGGACGCTTTGACGCTTCCGCGTCTATACTTCACGCGGCCTGGATTTGTGCCTTTGCCTTGCAGACGCGCGCCGCAACTGGGGACAGTGCCGACAGGCCAACAGCTAGCACGACCGCGTTTTTAGAGTGCAACGGCAACAAATGTCAACAGACTGGAACGTATCGCGGTAATTCGCGAGATGGGGGTAGCGCAAGCCTGTGTTACACACGGACTTGCTACATGAGAAAAGTTTCGGTGGGCTCGCGTCTCCGCTCGCCCTCGTCACACAACGCCCAAGCGCCACGCTTCGTCGTGGCCGCGTGGGAATTTGCGGCGGCCCGGTCGTTGGCGGCTCAATCGACCAGATCCAACGCGCCCGCGTCGACCAGGCGTCCGTAGGTGTTCTCGGCGATCAACCAAATCTGCATCCGGCCGGATCTGCCTACTAGGCCGGCTGGCACGGTGGCCTCCCCTCGCGGCGATCCTGGTCGGTCAGCCACACGTACCAGCGTTCGTATGGCGGCTTGGGGTTGAGGATCTGCACCGTGACGACGCGCAGATTCCGCGCTGTAAAGACGACGTCCCACGATTCGCTGCGACGCGGTGAGCCGGCGGGCAAGGTCAAATCCAGTTCGCACACGGCGAATTCGCAGGCCTGGCTGGCCGAGCCGTCGGCCAGCACGCAGTGGGCCGTGTAATCGCCACACTCAGCAAAATCGCGCTCTACAACTCCCGTGCCCTGCACCGGGATCCGCTCGACGATCGTGTCGCCTCGTCGGATGACGAGCGCTTGCACGCCGCGGGAATCCCGATCCATGATATTGAACTTTACGGTCTGGTCGCGGTGGTACGCAACCCAATCGCCCCGGTCCAACAGCAAGACGCGGTTGATTGTGGGCGTGGCCGAATCCTCGGCGTAATTCGGGAAGCGGAACGATTCGGCTTTGTTGGCTCCGTGCCAGGCATCGCGGTCGGTGATGTGATACAGCCGGCGATTGCGGGCGGCGAGATGGGCATCGAAATCGCGGGCCTTGCGCAACAGGGTCCGCGTCGTGGGCGGCGTGCTCTCCTCGACGCGCACGGCCGTCACCCGATCGCCGCTCCGCTCGATTCCGGTGACCAGCTCGACGTGCGAGCCGCCGCCCACCGTGGCCGGCGGCGTGTAGATGACGTCGCCCGGCTGCGCCGCCTGGGCCGATTGCGGCTCGACCAGTCCGACGCCATCGCGCATCTCCGGTCCGTGATTCGAACTGCGGTAGGGTATGGCGCACTGCAAGGCGTAGCTGGTGAACGTCGAGCACACCGTCCCGTAATACGGGGCTGCGTTGGGCACCTTGCCGGGCAGGTTCTCGGTGTACAACACGCTGCGCGGATTTTCGACCGCCGCCAGAAACGTCTTCAGGTAGATGTCGAAGCCGATGCACCGCCCGGTCGTCTTGACGCTGGAATACGGCACGCCAGTGTACCGCTTGCCTTGCGTAAAGTATCCGCCCGAGCGGTTGGGCATGGTGGCCGCGGTAGGCGTCCATTCGACGCGCGACAGGATCCGAGCGCACTCGGCGGCTTGCTGTTGCCAGGGACTCGGCTCGTCCGCACCGTACGTCAGCCAGTGACCCCAGAAGAGGACCATCGCGAACGCGGCCATCGCGGTCGCGATCCGTACGTCGTGTCTTGTTATTCTCATTTGCGATCCTCCCTGTACTTGACAGCCGCCGTCGCGGTCACGCAACCGCGCGATCTCCGGGATCCTTTGTACCGATGCGGCCTGCGAAAGACAAGCGAGTCGGCGGCGCGGAACGCATGGCGTTCACGTCGGGCCGGCGAGCGGTGTTTCTTCGGCTCACACCGAAGGGCGCTCGCCATGCGCGCCGTTTCCGTCCGAGGACCGGACGGCTTGCGCCGTTCCGCTTCGGCGCTCGCCACGCGCGCCGTTTTCGTCGCCCGAAGCGGCGGGCCGTGGGTCTCGCCACTGGTCGGGGCGGAAATGCTTTTGGTACGCGCCGTAGTCCGTGAACCACAGGCGTTTGGCGATTCGGTAGGCCCAGCTTCGTTCAGGTATCTCGTCGCCCGGATGAAACTGCGAACTGCGGGGCGTCATGGCGTCCAGTTCGGCCAATACGGTTCCGCGGGCCGTCGAATCACGAGCGCCGTGCCGCTGGGCCAAGTCCTGCAACAGATCCGGGCGCTCGAGCAGGATGCAGCCGCGGGTGTACGTCGCCGCTACTTCGCGGAAATCGCGCAAGAAAGCCGAGTCGCGGAAGATCTCGTGAAGCGAGCGGCCATCGTAGATCGAGTCGGCGGCCAATTGGATGACCGGACACGGCTCGATATCGCCCCAAGGGCCGATGTGGTGGGTAAAGCCCGTGGCGGCGGGGCACAACGAACTGCCCAGCCCGTCGTGGTAGGCGTCGACGATGATGATCGGTTTTTCAGCCCGCATCCGCACGACAAACTCGCGCGCCGCCCGCTGCTGCGCCGGCGTCAGCGCCAGCTCGGGCGTCGGCTGTGGCCCGACAGGGCGATAGATATGGAACCAGGCGTACATCACGCCCATCTCGATCAGTCGATCGAGCCACGATTCGTCCAGCAGATCCAGATTCGTCTGGCACAGGCTGGTGCAAACGCCGGTGAACAGCTTGTGGTCCAGGCAGTGTTGCAGCCCCTCGAGGGTTCGGTTCCAGACGTCGGGGCGTCCGCGGCGCTGGTCGCTGACGATCTCGTTGCCCTCGACGCTGATCAACGGCGTGGCGTTTCCCACCTCGCGCAGCCGCCGCGCGATGTCGGCGGTGATCAACTGGCCGTTGGTGAAGATCTGGAAATAGCAGTCCGGATGCCTCGCCAGAATGTCCAGCAGTTGGTCGTGCATGAACGGCTCGCCGCCCAAGATCCCGAAGAACGCGTTGCCGGCCTCGACGGCTTCGTCCAACACGCGGTCCAACGTGGCGGCTTCGATACGGCCTTGTTTGGCCGACACGTCCATCCAGCAGCCTTGACAGCGGAGGTTGCAACTGTTGATCAGCGAAATATACAGAAACGGCGGGAAGAACTCGCCGCGTCGCAACCGCTGTTTGTGCCGCCGGATGGAACGGATGCCTTTGAACCCTCCGTTCCAGGCCAGTTTCCACAACAGTCGCTTGTCCGTCTCCACAAGCAGCCGCTTCGCCATCCGGAGATACATCGAAGACATCCCTTTTTGTCCGTCGTATTCAGCTCGCTGCATGGTCCGCGAGCCGCGTTGCTCGAACTCGACAAACGCGCCGCGGTGGCGAACGATGGCGACCAACCGAATTCTGCGACCGTGCGCGGGCAACAATGGTGATACACGCATATCCGGTTCGGTGCGACCAAAGCGGATCGAAATCCGCCCGATGCAGCGGCGGCTCGAACCGCGCAGGGCACAGCCGGTCGACTCAGTCCCCGAATTGTCGTAGCACGCATTCGTACACGTCGACATCAGCGACTGCCGCGCCGGTCCATACGTCGGGCCGCGACGCGGCAATCACGCCTTGCTGCGCGTCGCTGGCGACCGGCGCCCCGTGCGATCCGCGCACCAGCGACGCGTTCAACGGAATCGTGCGCGTGGCTGGGTCTACGAACAGCTCGACCGGATCGAACCCGGGCTTGCGGTGGATGTCCACGGTTCGGGCGAACGCCGGCGCGCGGCCGTCGTCCAGCCACCAGTAATAAGCCTGCCAACTGTGAGGCTCTGAAATCAAGATGACTTCGCCGGACCGCGGGTGGTCCAGGTGGCGTCGGGCACGGTCCGGACCGGCCAGGACTTCGGCGATGCCCTCGACGCCGCGAAACAGCTCGACAACTCGCTGTTGCGTCGCGAGGTCGGCGTCCCGCACAAAGACGTGCGCCAGTTGGTGATCGACCAGCGCCCAGGCCCGACTGGCCTCGAGGTCCAGGTGCTCGCCATCGGCCTGCTCGCGCACCGTCAGCAAGCCGGTCTCGCGCAGCACGCGGTTGGGATAGCTGACGTGGGACACCGGCGTGATCGCGTATTCGCTCGCGGCGATCCACATCAGGTGCGCGTCGCGATAGGCGGTCGTGAATCGATCGGCCATCGCGCCCACGACGGCGTCCAGTTCGACGCAGGCGGCCTGCGCCGCGGGGCTGTCCGGGCCGTCGCGTTGGGCTGCGTAATCCAAGTGCGGCAAGTACACGTAAAAAAAGTCGGGGTGAAACCGGTCCGCCACGTAGGCCGCTGATTCCGCGATCCAGGCGCTCGATTTGATGTTGGACAGCGGGCCCCAGAAGTGATGCAACGGAAAATGGCCGAATGCATCGCGCAATTCGCCGTATAGTTCGCGCGGCTGGGTATAGCACCACAGTTCTTCGAGACCGTCCGGATGATGGATCGGAGCGGGCATGCACACGTAATCCGCGCCACTGCCCTTGCTGAGCATGGGAAACCAGACGGCCGAAGTCCGGCGCGGCGTCGATTGGTGGAGCCGATCCCAGATCTGCGGCGATTCGATCTTGTCGTTCCAGGCCGTCCACATCTCGACGCGTCGTTCGTCCCGCCAGAAGAAGCCGTTGGCGATCACGCCATGCACGTCCGGCAGGCGGCCGGTCAGCATATTCGCCTGCACGGGCCAGGTGACGCAAGGGAAGTTGGGGACGAGCGTCGCCTGCTGTCCGCCCGACATCAGGGCGGACAAGCGCGGCATGGCCGCCAGGTCGCGCGCCCGCAGGCCGGGAATGGATAGAAAGGCTACGGCGGTGGTCATGGTCGGGTTCCGAGGAATTGTGCGAGCGATCGATGGCTCGGTCCGCGCGGCGCACCGTTAGTGCGATGCCGTGCCGTCGGGACGATGGCATGCTGTGTCGTGGCGCACGCCGGCAAGCGTGAACGGTCGGCTTGCCCCGCGCCCGGCCGACTGGATGTTGCTGTCGTTACTTCAGTACGGCCGTCAGAAACGCGAGCGAATCGGCTGCCGTGTCGATCAGTTTGCTGGTCGGCGTTCCGGCGCCGTGGCCCGCGCTGGTTTCAATGCGAATCAACACCGGGGCGTTGCCGCCCTGGGCATGCTGCAATGCGGCCGCAAATTTGAAACTGTGGCCGGGAACGACGCGATCGTCATGGTCAGCCGTCGTGATCAGCGTCGCCGGATAGTGGACGCCGGGACGGATGTTGTGCAAAGGCGAATATCGGATCAACGTGCGGAATTGGTCCGGGTCGTCCGAGGAACCATACTCCGAGACCCACGCCCAGCCGATCGTGAATTTGTGGAAGCGGAGCATATCCATGACGCCCACGGCCGGCAGCGCAGCGCCGAACAATTCGGGACGTTGCGTCATGACCGCGCCGACCAGTAGGCCGCCATTGCTGCCGCCGCGAATCGCCAACTTCGCCGGTCGCGTGTACCGGTTCGCGACCAGCCACTGGGCAGCCGCGATAAAGTCGTCGAACACGTTCTGCTTCTTGCCCTTCATCCCGCCTTCGTGCCACGGACGCCCATATTCGCCGCCGCCTCGCAGGTTGGGGACCGCGTAAACCCCGCCCTGCTCCATCCAGACCAGATTCATGACGGAAAACGAGGGCGTAATCGAGATGTCAAAGCCTCCGTAGGCGTACAACAACGTCGGGTTGTTCCCATCCAGTTTCAGCCCGCGGCGATGCGTGATGAACATCGGCACGCGGGTGCCGTCCTTGCTGTGATAAAAGATCTGCTTGGTCTCGTATGCCGCCGGGTCGAAATCCACCTTCGGCTGTCGAAACACCGAACTGGCCGCGGCGTCCAGGTCGTAGCGGTAGATGGTCGGCGGCGTGGTGAAGTTGGTGAACTGATAAAATGTTTCTCGATCCCGACGTCGCCCCGTAAATCCACTGGCCTGCCCCAGCGCCGGCAACGCGATATCCCGCTGCCAGCGACCGGCCACATCGAACACGCGAACCTGTGTCGCCGCGTCTCGCAGATAGCAAACCAGGAAACGATCGCCGACCGTGCTCACGTTCTCGACGACGCAATCGGCCTGCGGCACGAGCTCGCGCCACCGGGCCGGATCGGGATCCGCCGTGTCGATCGCAACCACTCGCCGCAGCGGAGCGTCGCGATCCGTCAAGAACCAGAACACAGGCCCGTCGTTGCCGAGAAACGCATATTCGGCGTCAAACCCCGCCAGCAGTTCGACCACCGGCGAATCGTCGGCGTCCAGGCGTTTGTAGAAGATCTGGTTCTGCGTTTCGGTGCTCCGCCAGACGGAGATGATCAGATAACGACCGTCTTCGGTAACGTGCGGCCGGAACCCCCATTCCTTCTGGTCCGCGCGTTGGTAGATCAACGTATCTTTTTCCTGCGGTTCACCCAGGCGGTGGTAGAACAGTTTCTGATGGTAATTGACGCCAGTCAGCTCTTGGCCGGCTTGGGGTTCGTCATAGCGGCTGTAAAAGAAGCCGGCGTTGTCCGGCGTCCAGGCGACGCCGCTGAACTTGATCCAGCGCAGATGGTCCGGCTGATCGCGGCCCGTCGCGACCTCTTTGACTCGCCACTCGTTCCAGTCGGATCCAGCGGACGCCGTGCCGTAAGCCAAGAAGCGACCGTCATCGCTGACCTCCCAGCCGACCAGCGCGACCGTGCCATCGTCCGACAACCGGTTCGGATCGAGCAGTTCGCGCGGCGCGGCGTCGAGCGCCTCGGTCGTGTACAGCACGCTCTGGTTCTGCAAACCGTCGTTGCGCGTATAGAAATACCGGCCCCCGCGCTGCTCGGGCACGCCATAGCGCTCGAAATCCCACAGCGTGGTCAGCCGCTGTCTGAGCGCCGCGCGCTGGGGGATGGCTTCGAGATATCCAAAGGTGGCCTTGTTCTGGGCTTCGACCCAGGCCTTGGTCTGCTCGCTGTCCGGATTCTCCAGCCAGCGATAAGGGTCCGCCACGGCAACCCCGTGATAGACGTCTGACTGCTCGGACCGCGCCGCATCGGGATATTTGATCCGGCTTGCCGTGCCCGCGGGACCATCGTCCGCGCGTGGATCTGCGCTCAGAGACATCCAACCCTGGGTTCCTATCATAGCCGTAACCAACAGCAGACCCGCGACACGCCGTATCATCGTTGCCTCGCTCGGTGCGTTGCCTCGCTCGGTAGTGGGTATCTCAAGCATCGTGAACCTTGCTACCTGTTTTCGATCTCTCGCGGCCCCACGGCGCGTGACTCGCCAAGCTCGCGTTGTGGCCTGCGGGGCGCGCGGTCCATCGCGCACGTTGGGCTCGTTGTTCGCCGCGTCGCCTTTGGACGGTGTTTTCGCCGGCCATCGAGTGCGGCGAGGCTGCGTAAGGCGATCCACGCCGCGTTTTAGCGCCCATTTTGCGGCCTCGGCGCAGGGCCTCGTTATCCGCATCCATCCGCCCGCGGGTGGACGCGTCGAAGGCCCGATTCGTCGCAACTCGCATCACGGCGCAGCGTCTGGCTGGCCGCGGAACGCCGCCACCCATCCTTCGCTCGACCGCGTTTAGCACGGTCTGCGCCCCGCCGACGCCAAGCACGGCCAGGCACGAACGACATAGCGCGTCACGACAGCCCGAACCGCCACCGACTTGTCAAATCGGCCACGCGCCAGTACGCTTTCCAGCACCGATTCTAACAGCCCCGAGGCGAGCTGCAATGGGAAACCCTCACTCCAAGGCGTTCGAGTACATCGAGCCGATCGGCGCGCGCGTCCTGGTCCGTAAGGACGAGCCCAAGCGTCAGACCAAAGGTGGAATTGCGCTGCCGGACCAGGCAGAGATTCCCACGATAACGGGCCGAATCGTGACGATCTCGGCCCAGGTTGCTCGGGATTCAGACATGCCTCTTCGGCAATACGACAAGATCCTGTTCCACCCGCAAAAGGCAATCCCGGTCGATTTCGAGCAGGATAATCAACTGTTCGTCGTGCCGATCGAAGATGTCGTCGCCGTGTTTCGCCGCGAGACGAAGGACGACGAGTGAGGCGGCGCGCGGTCGTTCGTGAGTTCGATTTCGCACGGCGCACCACGTCACGGCGCACACCACGTCACGGCGCACACCACGTCACGGCGCACACCACGTCACGGCGCACACCACGTCACGGCGCACACCACGTCACG
>JAVYAJ010000337.1:0-5809 GCA_032229885.1 Candidatus Anammoximicrobium sp.
CGGTTGCTATCATCTCTGACTCCTGGGGTGTTGCCCCAGGCTACGTTGGTGATGGCCTTCGGCCAACCCGCTTCCTGTCGTCTGTCCTGCGCAACAGTCATGCAATACCAATTTTACTTAACGCGGGCCAGTGCCAGTAACCCACAAGTGTACCGTACAGACCGGTGTACAAGATGCGCGCACGGTGCGCGCATGATACGAACTAAGACTCTAAGACGGCGACTCGGGATCCAACTCGTAACCCGAAGCGTTAGCGGGGGATGCCTTCGCCGACGCATGAGCGAGAGGCTCTCTTTGTCCACCCGTTTCCGTGGAGTGAGAGTCGGTCTTGGCGGTAGGTGTCTGTTGGAATTAGTCGTCCACTAGAGCGCCGTTGGACCTCACCTACGGTGCGCTCACGGATACCAGGAAAACAAGGCCCGAAACCGCGTGCTTTCCCTGCGAATCAGCCCGTTTATCGCGCGTTGGGAGGCGAATCGTTTACAACTGGAGGGAGAATTGATGGGACATGGAACGACAAGTCGTCCCTGATCGCTAGAAGAGCGGTATGGACACGACTCGATGGCCAGCAAATTGACTGGACGGCGACCGTACAGGAGCGGGCGGCCCTAGACGGCGGATGGCTCCGACGCCGTGTTGTGCGGCGGTGGCGTATCGATGATACTTGGGATCGTTCGATCATTTAGTGTCCGATCGTTTACTGGGAAGGCGTGGCGATTTGTAGTCGCTCACAGTTTGTCACGCCAGCCTAATGGCCACAACCTACGTTGCAGGACAAGCGAGCCTTGGAGAACCGTCACCGAGAATTGAGGCGGAAGGGCGCAAGGATCGAAGCGGGAGGGCGCAAAATTTGAAGCGGAATGGCGCAAGCCCTCCGGTGTATCTGCTGGCGGTCGATCCAATCGATCCGCTACGAAGAACCTACCTCGCAGGACCGGACGGCTTGCGCCGTTCCGCTTCCATTAGCGGCGCATTCCCTGAACGGTTACGCTGATCCTAGATCTCAACTGGACACTCAATTGATCGAACGATCCTTGGGCACTTTGGGATCTTCTTCCAACGTACAAGGGAGCGCGCTATGGTTCGCCTTTCCTCCGCACGGATCCCGGCCGCGGTGCTCGTGGTCGGCCTCGTCGGCTCTCTTCGGACAACGGCCGCGGACGGGCCGGTCGAGCCGGCGCGAAGCTATTTCGCGCACGCCGCCATCGAGGACGGACACGGGGTGATTGCGCCTTGGTACACGGCCCTCAACGGCCAGTGCGATTTCCGCATCCGCGTGGCGGCCGAGACCCTGAAGCGGTATCCGTGGGCGGACAAGCCCGCGGCGGCCATGCCGGCCCCGCACTATGTCTTCAACGGCCACTGGAAGATCGACGCCGAAGGAACGATTGCGGTCGACCCCGCGCTGCCGGATTGGCACAACGGCGACCTCGGCCAACGCTCGGCGGCGCTGCTGTGCGGGCTGACGAACTATTATCGCTACACCGGCGACGCGGGCGTGATCGGGCCGCTGACCCGTCTGGCCGACTATCTGTTGGACTACTGCCAGACTCCGCCAGAGCATCCCTGGCCCGGCTTCCTCGTCAGTTGTCCCACCGAGGGCAAGGCCTACGGCCGGGCCGACCCGCACGGGTTCATCCAACTGGACGTGGCCGCACAGGTCGGCACGGGACTGGTCGCCGCCTACAAATTGATCGGCGAGCAGCGCTATCTGGACGCCGTACAGCGGTGGGCCGACCTGTTGGCCGCGCATTGCGACGCGCGGCCCGGCCAACGGCCGTGGAATCGGTATGCCAACCCCGAGGACTGTCGCTGGGACACGCGCCAGACCGGCGGCGTGGCGTTGGTCCTCGAGTTTCTCGACGAGGTGATCAAGCTCGGCCATCGCGGGCAGGACGATGCGCTGGTCAAGGCCCGCGAGGCGGGCGAACGCTATCTCCGCGACACGCTTCTGTCGCGGTGGAGCGACGATCCGACGTTCGGCCACAACTTCTGGGACTGGCAGAACCACACCGCCACCTGCTCGGTGCCCTGCTATGTTTCCCAATATATGATGAATCGCCCCGAGGCCTTCCCCGCATGGAAGGCCGACATCCGCAACATCGTGTCGTTGTTTTTCTGTCGTTCGAGCGTAGATCCAGGTTCCGCCGCCGACCTGTACTCCGGGGCCTGGGCGCTTCCCGAGTCGAGTTCATGTTGTGGCAAGTCGCTGCAATATCCGATCATGAGCACGGCAGCCGCGTTGGCCCGCTACGGCGAACTGGCCGATAGCGAATGGGCGCGCGAGATCGCTCGGCGCCAAGCCATCCTCTCCACCTACGACGCCCACGAGACGGGCGTGGTGAAGGACGGCATCGACGGCGGCGCCGTGGTGGCCGCCGCGTGGTTTAACCTGGCCCACCCCTGGCCACTGCGGATGGTTCTGGAATACGTGGCCTGGCAGCCCGAATGCTTTGGCGCCAACCGCGAGAACCACATCGTGCGCAGCAGCTCGGTCGTGACCGACGTCCGCTACGGCAAGGGGCGGATCGCCTATGCGACCTTCCCATCGCCGGGGCGGTGCGAGGACGTGCTGCGGCTGGCCTTCGCGCCGCGCACGGTCTCGGCCAACGGTCGGCCGCTGCCGCTGGCGGACGACCCGCAGGTCAACGGCTACCGCGTGCGGCGATTGTCCAACGGCGACGCGCTCGTGACCATTCGGCACGATGGCTGTCCGCAGGTGGTCGTCGAGGGCGACGACCCGCAACAAGCGGTCGGGGCGGATCGACTGGAATACACGGGGGATTGGCAGCCCGTGGCCGCCGCCACGGCGACGACGGGATCGATGCGAGTTACCTCGCGGGCCGGCGCTCGCGCAAAGTTCGCGTTCGAGGGCAGCCAGGTCCGCCTGATCGGCCGAGCCGCGCCGGACGGCGGGCGGGCTGAGGTGTACCTGGACGGCGTCAAGCAGCTCTGCGGCATCGATTTCTGGTGTCCCCAGGTGCGCGACCAACAGGTGCTGTGCTACAAGAACGGACTCACACCCGGCCGGCACACGCTCGAGATCGTTGCCTTGGGCGCCAAGAATCCCGTGGCGAGCGGCGCCAAGCTGTACATCGACGGCGTGCAGTGGTCCGCGGCCCAGGATCAGAATCCGCCTTGCGGAACCCGCGGCCCCGGCGAAGCGCAACGCGTGATCTTCGGCCGCGTCGACCGCCAGGATTATGTGGATTCAACCGGCCAGGCGTGGCGTCCGGCCACCGAATTCATCTACCGCATCCGCACCGGGGCCGATCTCGTGCCGATCGCCTTCTGGACCGACCCGCGAATCGACGACGTAGGCAGCACGGCCGACCCTGAACTGTACCGCTATGGGTTGCACGGACCGGATTTCACCGCGTATTTCACCGTGGATCCCACCCAGACCTATCATGTTCGCCTGAAGTTCTGCCAGACGGACCAGCCCGCTGCGCCGGGCGGCCTGGCGACCAGCATCGACATCCAGGGGAGCACGCAGGTACTGGACATGGACATCGCCGCCACCGCCGGCGGGTTGGGCAAGGCCGTGGATCTGGTTTTCAACGGCGTGCATCCTCGTCACGGGGCGATCGCCATCCGCGCCTATCACCGCTATGGCGGCGACGCCATGATCCAGGCCATCGAGATCGGCCCAGGGGAATCGCCCGTCGGCGCCACGCCCGTTGTCTTCGACTTTCCGCCCGGGACCAACCTCTTGCGAAACCCGGGCTTCGAGACGGCCATCCCCGGCGCCACGGGGCGCGACGGCCACGAGCCCCGCCTCGCGCAAGGGCCGTGGAGCTATCGCTTCCTGGGGCCCAGCGTGGGAATCGTCTGGAACGAAGCCGCCTTTGTCCAGCATCCGCAATCCGGGCAGCCCACGCCACGCTCTGGCAAGGACGCCCTGCGGACCCATGCCATGGAACAGGATGCTCATACCCAGGTCTACCAGGAGGTGGCCGTCGAGCCGGGCAAGCCCTACCGGGCATCGGTTTGGGCGCAGGGCATCGACCTGCACGGCCAGGGATTCGGCACGCACGCCGACGATACCGCGGGGCTGTGCGTCATCGAACTCGACGCCGCGGGCCGGGTGCTCGTCCAGCATCCCAGAGCCGAGATCACCAAAGCGGGAGAATTCACCGAGTTGAGCACGGCGTTCACCACGTCCGCGGCCAGCGCCCTGGTGCGTTTCCTGCTCGACACGCGCATCGCGTGCCGTTGGGATCAGGGACACGTGACCTACGACGATGGCACATTGGCCCGCCAAGCCCAATAGCCGCCGGCGCGCATCGCATGACCGCGTACCCAGCGCCAGACGCGATCCCCGCTGGAGCTTGCGACCGTTTCGGATGGCCAATGCCACGCCGCGGCGCATCCGGGCGGCAATGGAGGGACGCGCCCTATCGCGTCCGTATCGTGTCCTCTTGGCACGGCGTATCCGAGCGGGCAGCACGGGGACGCGCTCCGTCGCGTCCGTATCGTCTCGTCTCGGCCACGCGCGGAACGTGGGTCGCCCGAGCATCGGAGCAGTTTTTCTCAACCCTCCAGATGTTTCAATCCGCCCCTCTCGGCGAGCGAGAGGGGAACTTAGGATCGCTCGATCAATGAGTGTCCGGTTGAGATCCAGAATCAGCGTAACCGTTCAGGGAATGCGCCGCTAATGGAAGCGGAACGGCGCAAGCCGTCTGGACCTTCGAGGCAGGTAGGTTCTTCGTAGCGGACCAATTGGATCGACCGCGAACAGACACACCGGAGGGCTTGCGCCCTTCCGCTTCAATTCTCGGTGACCGTTCATCAAGGCTCGCTTGTTCTGCAACGCAGGTTGTCGCCATTAGGCTGGCGTGCCAGCCCTTTAAAGCTGTCATTCGCGCTGCCGGCGTGTGGCCAGCACCCGAGCAGTCGAGACGTGTGACTTACGGCCCGTGCGTTTGGGCGGGCGTTTCTTGGGGCCACGGCGATCCTTGAGGCAACGCTTTAGCCGCACGTGTCGAGCATGGTTCTTTAACGCCTCGGCCATGTGCTGGGCACTTAGCTCCGCATAACGCTGGCGCCACTGGTGAGAAGGAATCGCGATCTGCATACCCTGCGAGACAACCGCAATCTCCGACGCCAGGTAGTACATCGAGAGGTTGTCTCGCGTCTCCTGATGTGCCGGGAGGGCTTGTACCTGTGCGATCGTCGACTTCACCACACTCATCACGTTGTACGTGACGAAGGCAATCGCGCAGGCTAGCAACGCTGCGGGCGGGTACGTCAGCGTGGCGATCTCGCCATGCAAGCTCAAGGTCAACTCCAGGAAGGCGTTCTCGATCGTCCAACGCTGGCGGGACGCCTTGGCGAGGGGCTCGCTCGGCGCGGCTTGTATCGCCAGCGTTCGTGGCGACCGGATTCGGGATTGCGCCCGCCCAGCAGGTTCCCGCAGGGATCGTTCAGTCTCTCGCTGACGCTTCGGGGGTACGCTCCAGTGCGCCTGGCTCGCTCAAGAACCACTTGTCTGAAAAACCGAAGTTGTCTTCCACGCGATCCTTAGAGTCTTAGTTCGTATCATGCGCGCACCGTGCGCGCATCTTGTACATTAGTCTGTACAGCACACTTTAGAGGTATTGACACTAACCCGCGTTAGGTGAAACTGGAGTTGGATGACTGTTGCGCAGCGCAGACGACAGGAAGCGTGTGGGCCGAAGGCCATCACCAACGTAGCCTGGGGCAACGCCCTAGGAGTCAGAGATGATAGCAACCGTGTTGGCCGAAGGCCAACATCAACGTGTCACCGCGGCCCGGATGAATATGGCCTTCGGCCAAAAGAGGCACG
>JAVYAJ010000338.1:0-3777 GCA_032229885.1 Candidatus Anammoximicrobium sp.
CGCGTCGGATTCGGCTCGCAGATTCGCAACTATTTCTTGCATCCTGACCAGCGCGTCAAGGACTCGCGGACCGGCTATGCGGTAGGCAATTTTCACAGCGTGTTGGACGGCAACCTGCAGGGGTTTCTCGACTCGTACCTGCGATGGCGGGTCCAGCAGGATCAGGCTCCGGCAAAGGTGACAGCGCGTGAATCCAACTGAGCCGGATCGCCACGTTCTGCAGGTGGTCGATCATCGGGGCCGCGGCCTGCGGCTGACGTGGTCCTATGCCGGTGATCGATACGGACACGAGATTGCCTATGTGTCCGAGGCTGGCGTCGTCGTCTGCTTGGTCGCCCAGTTGGGATGCGACGGCGATCCGTGGCCGAGCAGTCCTCCGGTGCAACAGGTCAGTCTGGTTTCGCCGCCGCGCGGCGGCCGCGCCGCGTTGCTGTTGGGCATGGCCGGCCGCAGCCACTGGTCGCAGAGCGTCGAGGGCGACGAGGGCGACGAGGGCGCGCTGCGCGTGGTGTTCGACATCGCCTGCCGCGCCGCGGAGCGGCCGGTTTGGCTGGGCAACGCGTACCGCACGCGTTTGCCCGTCGAGATTCCGAGTCCGACCGCCGCTCGCGTGGCCGTGGCTTCGGGCGTGCGTCTGACGCTGAGCGCCGTGGCCGAGTGCGCGCTGGCCGGCGCGACGGACCACCCCGAGCAATTCGCGCCGGGGGCCATGCGGCCGGACGTCGCGGCCGCGTGCGGCCCAGCATCGAGGACGGCGTCTGGCGGCGACGCGGCGAGTAAGTGCGGCGCGGCGGGGCGCAGCCTGGTGATCGTCGCGACCGAACCCGACGCCGCGCGATTCCCGGCGACCGTGCGTTGGAAGTATCAGATCGCGATCGAGACGGCGGACAGCTTGGCCACCGCGGACGAAGCGCCCGTGGCCGAACGGGTCGCGGCCGGCGCGAAGATCTGATTCCGGCGAAATCTTGCGGCAGCCCTTGTTTCAGGACGACACGACATGCCTGTTTCTCCCGACGCGCCGGTTGCCGCCGAGATCGTGGATCATCGTTCCGCGCTGGCCTATCTGTTCGGACGGATCAACTATGAACGAGCCGATCGTCTGCCCGAGCGGTGGCGCGGGCTGAACTTGGATCGAATGCGCGACTTGGCGGCCCGCCTGGGCGATCCCCACCGGCGGTTCCGCATCATTCACGTGGGCGGAACCAAGGGAAAAGGTTCGACGTCGGCCATGATCGCCGCCGCGTTGACGGCCGCCGGATATCGGACGGGACTGTACACCTCGCCGCACGTGGTATGCGTCGAGGAACGCATTCAGATCGACGGTCGATGGTGCAGCGACGACGAGTTCACCGAACTGATCCGCCGTGTAAGGCGCGAGGTGGACGCGATGGACCGCGAGTACGCCGCGCGAAACGGGATTGCCGGACCGACGTATTTCGAGATCACGACCGCCGCGGCCTTGCTGTACTTCGCCCAGCGACAGGCCGAGTTCGTCGTGCTCGAAGTCGGCCTCGGAGGCCGCTTGGATTCGACCAACATCTGCCAGCCCGAAGTCGCGGTGATCACCAGCATCAGCTTTGACCATACCCGGCAATTGGGCAATACGCTGGCCGCCATCGCCTATGAAAAAGCGGGGATCATCAAGCCGGGCGCGCCGGTTGTGACCGGTGTGACCCAAGCCGAGCCGTTGGACGTGATCCGCTGTGCGGCCGAGCGCCACCGGTGCGAGTTCGTCCTGGCCGGTCGGGATTTTCACCATCGGTATCGTGGCTCGCACGTCTGGCCGCTAGACGCGGACTGGGGCGTCGCCGGGCTGCACGCCGGCGATCCGGAGTCCACGAATCACGACCGGGGCGGCTGGCGCGGGACGGATGGAGATGGCTCGGGCTTCCCGGGGACAGGCTTGTGCCAGACGCGGCCGGACGAAGCCAATCTGCACGGTTGGGCTGAACTGGATTATTGGGAGACCATAGCCGGCCAGCGGCGCGAGCTGACGGGATTGCGTTTGGGCCTGTTGGGCGAGCACCAGACGGCCAACGCGGCGGTGGCGTTGGCGGCGTTGAGCTGTCTGCGCGGGCGGGGTTGGGAGATTCCAGAGGACCGGGTGCGCGAGGCGCTGGCAGGCGTCCAAATTCCGGCGCGAACCGAGCTGATGGGCCGTCACCCGTGCGTGATGGTCGACGCGGCGCACAACGCCGCCTCGATTCACGCCCTGATCAAAGTCCTTCGAGAGACCTGCCCGCGCGAGCCGTGGACGCGGCGAATTCTCGTGTTCGCCGCCAGCCAAGACAAGGACGCCGCCGCGATGCTGCGACAGCTGTTGCCCGAGTTCGACGTCGTGATTCTCAGCCGCTTTGTCGACAACCCGCGTTCTGCCGACCCCGCGGATCTGCTGCAGACGGCCCGCCGCTTGCTGTCCGACAATGGGGCGTCGCGATGTCAATTGATTTGTGAAGACACGCCCCGCGCTGCCTGGGAACGGGCCCACGGGCTGGCATCCCCGCGCGACACCATCTGCATCGCCGGTTCGTTCTTCCTGGCCGCGGAACTGCGGGGCGTCGTTCGACAGAACGCGATCTGCGCGACGAAGGCCTCGCGCAGCGAAGCCGATGTCGCGCCGCCGGCGCGACCGACGCCGAGCGAGGCGTAGATTGGCGACATCCAACACGTGCGTTCGATCCCCTGCGCCAGCCACCGTGCCGTTCCCGCGCCGCCGCTTGATTCGACGCGTCGGCCCCGCCAGGCGCCCGCGCGCCTCGTCCGTCCGCCCTTGCCGTCTTGCCTTTGCCCCGTCATCGTTGATTCCTTGTCCCTCGTCTTTATCCATCCGCCTTTCCCAACCCGTGGGGCCTTTGTCCGTGTCCAGGTCGTTTTGCTAAAATGGGCCCGCGGCAGCGCGCGCCGAGGGCGCTGTGCGTAACTTGGGTCGGGATGTAGCGGCGAAAGGCGAGGAGAAAAACGGCATGGGGCCCGCGATTGGCTATGCATTGCTGGTGGTCGGCGTTATGTACATCGCGTATCGGATGCGCACGGCGTACACGTCAGCCGGCGGCACAGTGGACGTGATCACGCGGGACGCGGCCGTATTCGCGCCGATCCTGATCGCGGTGGGGCTGTGGCTGGTGTTGCCCGCCTGGGGCGTCGAGTGGCCCTGGTGGGGGTTCGTCCTGACGGGGCTCGGGCTGTTCCCCGCCATCCTGGTGACGAATTACCTGATGCAGGAACTGGGCGACAAAGAGCTTTGACTGTCTGTCCAAAGGTGGGGCTCGACCCCACGAATGTCGTGCAACGACGATCTTTGCTCCCCGAGACGAGCGCGACATCAACGCCCCTGCCGGCGGCTAGCGCCGCAAATCAGAACGGATGGGACATACTGCGGGCTAGTGCCAGCAACCCAAGAATCTGTTTGGCCGAAGGCCTCCGCCCACCGTAGCCTGGGGCGACGCCCCAGGGCTGGCGCCGCGCGCGTGCCTCTGTTGGCCGAAGGCCATATTCATGCGGGCCGGGGTGACACGTGGATGTTGGCCTTCGGCCAACACGGTTGCGATCATCTCTGATTCCTGGGGCGTTGCCCCAGGCTACGTTGATGATGGCCTTCGGCCAACATGCGTCCTGTCCTCCGTGCTGCGAAACGGTGACCCAATGCCAATTTCACTTAACGCCGTCCAGTGCCCGGAACCTAAGAATCTGTTTGGCCGAAGGCCTCCGCTCACCGTAGCCTGGGGCAACGCCCCAGGGCTGGCGCCGCGCGCGTGCCTCTGTTGGCCGAAGGCCATA
>JAVYAJ010000339.1:0-2676 GCA_032229885.1 Candidatus Anammoximicrobium sp.
GTACCTCGGGCCGTTCGACGAATCGAGTGGACGCGGCACGCCGCGAATTCCGACGACGGCGCGAAGTCCTCGAGTTGCAGTTCCTTACAGCCGCCGCGCGCTCGGGAATGCCGCGCGATCTTGAGTGGCACGACTGTCGTTTCGAGGACGAGGTTTTGTTGGCGGCGGATCCCGACGACGGTCGACTGAGGGCGTTTGTCGGTGTCACCGTCTGCTTTCGACCCGTCGAAGAAAGTGAGCTGGAAGACGATCCGGCCGTTGTTCACCGACACGCGGCCACGGCTTTGTTCGTGTTCGACCAAGGCCGTTGGACCACACACGGGCGGGCCATTTTCAATCTCGCCCCGTCCGAAGCCATCGACCGGCTGGGACTTGTTCCGCTGAGCCAGCGCGGTTCTCGCGCCGCTGGCGGTTGACGAGCGAGTTGTCGCTGCGCCCGCTTCTGCTATCTTCCCACCCCGGACTGTCGCGATCCAAGAGTCGGGAACCGTAGGGGGTAGGCGAAATTGGTATTGCGTGACTGTTGCGCAGGACAGACGACAGGAAGCGTGTTGGCCGAAGGCCATCACCAACGTAGCCTGGGGCAACGCCCCAGGAGTCGGAGACGACAGCAACCCTGTTGGCCGAAGGCCAACATCAACGTGTCACCTTCGCCTGCATGAATATGGCCTTTGGCCAAAAGAGACGCATGCGCGGCGCCAGTCCTGAAGCGTTGCCCCAGGCTACGGTGATCGGAGACCTTCGGCCAAACAGAATCAACGGCTATCTGCGCTCAAACGCGCAACAGGTGAAGCGGTAGTAGTTTAAGAAATTGACGATGCCACCGCCCCGACTGCCCGGCGCGGCTGGCTCGCTGCCGTGCGTCGTCCGCACCCGACGAACGCACGTGACAACGGATACTCAGGGGGCGTCCTCCCAGCCGTCGCGATAGTGTGGGCGAAGGTAGTCGGCGACTCGGTCGTTGCCGCCGGCCCGGAGGTTGGCTCCGTCCCAGGTGAAACCGCCGGCGCGATAGGCGGCATTGCCCAGCAGGACCGCCTCGGCCAAGGGGCCGGCATAGGTGACGAAATCGCACGTCGCCGGCGGTCCGCCCTTGCAGGCGTCAAGCCATTCTCGATAGAAGCCCGGCGAGTCGGGGATGGTCTTGTCCGGCGGCGAGAGATCGGCGAACTTGTCTTCCGGATACAGCTTGCGTTTGCCGAATCCGCACAGCAACATCCCTTCGCTGCCGATGAACAGCGTGTTGTTGCCGGCCTCGGGCAGGTTATGCTGGCGCAACACGTCCGGGCCTTTGTCTGCATGACACCAGTGCAGCGTGACGGCCGGACGGGAACCGGCGGCCGGGAACTCGAAACGCGTCGCCATCTGCGTGGGAGTGGTCTGGGGATGAGGCGCGGGCCCCGACGCGTCGACCTTGGTCGGATACTTGAGGCCCAGCGCCCAGTACGGGATATCGAGGATGTGGCAGCCCCAGTTGCCCGTCTCGCCCGTTCCGAAATCCCACCAGAACCGCCAGCCGTAGGGGCAGTAGGTCGGATGATAGGCGCGATAGCGGGCCGGGCCGATCCACAGATCCCAGTCCAGCGTGGCGGGTATCGGCGGTTGCTCGGTCGGAATCGGCGGCATGCCGCGTGTGCCGCCGATCCAGCAGTGAACTTCGCGGACCGCGCCGATCGCGCCGGCCTGGACCAGTTCGACGACGCGATGCATGTTGTCCATGGCGTGACGCTGGGCGCCCAACTGGGTCGCCAGTTTGTGCTCGGCCGCCAGTTGTGTCAGCTTGCGCGTCTCGGCTACGGTATGGGCCAGCGGCTTTTCCAGATACACATGCTTGCCCATCCGCATGGCCTTCGCCGCCGGATGAAAATGCGTATGGTCCGGTGTGCTGATGACGACTCCGTCGATCCGTTTGTCGAGTTCGTCCAACATCCGACGGAAATCGGTGTATTTCTTGGCCTGCGGAAATTGGTCATAAGCCTTTCCGGCCCGTTCGTCGTCCACGTCGCACAGGCCCACGACATTCTGGTTTCCCAGCGCCTTCAAGTTGTCGCCGCCGCGGCCACCGATGCCGATAAAAGCCAGATTTAAACGTTCGTTCGCCGATTCGGCGCCGCGGATCGTACGGCTGGAGACCACCCAGAAGCCTGCTCCGATGGCTAGCGTAGCCTTGAGCATTTCGCGACGCGAGGTGCGGGTGGTCATGAGCAATTCTCCTGGGAAGCAAGGGCCGCGCGGCCGGACAAACTCGAAAACACTGCCATAAACTTCACGATGTCCGAAGTCAGCGGCACGGACACCATTCTACCATCGGTCGTGATGCGCGACGACCGTCGGCGTTGCGCGGTATCGCCGATTTTCTGCTTGCCGCCCCGGTTAGCATCGTTCGAGAAATATTTATCCTAACGCGGGCCAGTGCCCGCCACCCAAGAATCTGTTTGGCCGAAGGCCTCCGATCACCGTAGCCTGGGGCAACGCCCCAGGACTGGTGCCGTGCGCGTGCCTCTGTTGGCCGAAGGCCATATTCATCCGGGCCACGGCGACACGGTGATGTTGGCCTTCGGCCAACACGGCTGCTATCACCTCTGACTCCTGGGGCGTTGCCCCAGGCTACGTTGGTGATGGCCTTCGGCCAACACGCCCTCTGTCGTCTGTGGTGCGCAACAGTCATCCCATCCA
>JAVYAJ010000340.1:0-39562 GCA_032229885.1 Candidatus Anammoximicrobium sp.
GTGTTGGCCGAAGGCCATCACCAACGTAGCCTGGGGCAACGCCCCAGGAGTCAGAGATGATAACAACCGTGTTGGCCGAAGGCCAACATCAACGTGCCACCGCGGCCCAGATGAATATGGCCTTCGGCCAAAAGAGGCACGCACGAGGCGCCAGCCCTGGGGCGTCGCCCCAGGCTACGGTGATCGGAGGCCTGCGGCCAAACAGATTTTTGGGTTGCGTGCGCTAGCCCACGTTAAGAAGAAGAGGCTTGAACCGCACAGACGCTGAGGTCGCTGAGGTAGTAGACAAGGTGAGACTCTGCATTCTCTGCGGTTCCCATGTCCGAATGCCCAGTCTCCTTCGCCCCTCGGTGAGGTGACGCTCGCGCCATTGTCTTAGTTTGTCAGGTTGCGGGCGCTAGCTCGCGTTAATAGTACAGCGTTTCGAAACATGAGAAAGCCGCTTGCGGGCAGCGTGACGTAGCTCGGCGATTCGGTAGACTGAACCATGCGCATATCGGTTTGCGCATCCGTCGCCGCAGATTACGGAGGTATATCGCATGTACGACAAGCGTTGTTTTCGGTTTTCGTCATCAATCCGCATCGGGGTGGTCGGGTTCGGCCTGATCCTGGGTTGGGCTTGTACGCTCGGTCGCGGCACGGCCGCCGAGTATGGTGTGACCGAGACCGATGCCGAGATCAAGCTCGTCACCCCACAGCTCGAAGCGACGATCCGCAAGCAGGGCTACGTCTCCGGCGTGGCCGGCCAATCGCTGCTGGATAAACAGACCGGCTTTCGCGACGCGGGCTTTGGACTGGACATCGTCGACTGGATCATGGAGCCGGGCAGCGACGAAGCGTATCGCGATCAGCTCGAACCCGAACTGGTCTACGAGTTCAACAACGCCTGGCATGGCCGGATCGCCAAGCGGTCGATCGAAGGTCCCCAGATTTGCACGCAGGCCAAACAGTTGACTCCGGAAGTCATTCGCGGCCAGGATTTCGTGGCGGTGCGCCAGACCTTTCGTTATCGGACGGCGGCTCCGGAGAAGAAAGCCGGATCGCTCTGGACCCAGTTGCTCGTGTTCCCCATTGGCCAGCGATATTTCATCTCGATGGATCGCATCGACGCGGTCAACAGCAGCGACGCGATGTTTTTGCGGATCGATATGCCCGGACATCTGCGGCACAAGGGAGGCGACACATTCAGCGAGATCTATCTGAGCTATTTGGACGCGCCCGCGGGACGACGGATTCCATCCTGCGAGTTTTTCAAGGACTTTGCACCGGACGACAAGTTCCTGTACACCCGCCGGGCGAACGTCGTTCCGCGGCGATTCGTCCGCGCGTATCGTCTGCGCGACCCGGCCACCGGTCGAGCCGGTCCGTGGTTGGCGGGGATGACGCTCGACCCGAGCGTCGTGTCCGAGGCTTGGTGCCATCAGCGAGGCTACGTGTGCCTGATCGAAGAGTTCGGCGGCCGTCCGATCCAGGCCGGCCAATCGTTCAGCGCAGCGTTCATCGTCGGCTTTTTCGACGACATCGACCAGATGAACGCGACCTACGACCGCCATCGCGGCGCCACGCAGTTGACGGCCGACGCCGGTGGCTGGCGACTGGAGACGACGGCGCCGTGACGGTGGAAGCGAACGCGGCTTCGATGTCATTCGTTCGACCTGGCGACCCGAAGCCGCGTAGAAAGGCTCGACGGTGTCGTCGCCTCGCCCAGCGGCGCCGCGCGGCATCGATCCTCGGCGCGCTGTCGGGACGGTCGATTCGATCGGGGCGGTCGCGCCGCTCGCTTGGACCGGTCCGATCGGCCCTATCACTCCGATCGGCCCGATGTCGCCCCTTGCGCGAAGCGTCCCAACCCGCGGACAACGACTGCCTGGCGATCTTGACGCCCCTGATCGCCGCGGCGGCCACGACGGCCGCGACAGGTCGGTGCGTTTCGAACCGCTCGCCCGGCGACGCCGTTACGGAATAACGGGCCCGTCGGTCGAATTGCCTCGAGACGGGAAAACCGTCGAGGCCCTTGGCTCGTCGATGTTCGTAGACAGAGGTGGTGCGTGGTCGAGGCAGCAGACGATTTACGCCCCGACGATGGCTCGTGCGTGCTCGAGACGTTGGAGGACACGTTCGCCCGCTGTCAGAGCGAGCTGATGGGCCTGCTGTATCACCTGGTCGGCAATGCCGAAGACGCTCGAGACGCGTATCAGGACACGTTTCTCAAGTGCTGGCGGAATCGCGATCAGCTTGCGTCCGTGCAAAACCTGAAAGCCTGGATCTTCCGAATCGCCATGAACACCGGACGAGACCTGCGTCAGACGGCCTGGCGCCGCCGCCGGCGCGACCTGCCCGACGACGAGTCCGTCGGGGCGGATCGTCCCGAGCGGGCTTGTCCGCCCACGACGATGGAAATCGACGAACAGGTGGCGTTGATTCGAGCGGCGATCAGTCAGCTTCGAAGCGAAGAAAAGGAGGTTTTTCTGCTGCGGCAGAACGCCGAGATGACCTACGCCGAAATTGCCGTGGCGTTGGGGATTCCGTCAGGCACCGTCAAGACGCGGATGCGTCTGGCGTTGGCCCGGCTGCGATCGATTTTGACCTCGAGCGAATAGCGCGTTGCCACGACGAAGCCTTCGGAGCCGTACGGGTCGCCAGACCGTGCGAACCCCGCCCGCGGACATCCGCGGCCACCGGAAGATCGAGATTGGACAACGCGTCGGGTAGAAGAGCGTAAGCGGCTAAAAACCGCTTCCACGTCGGAGAACCGGAAGATCGAGATTGGACCGCGCACCGGGTAGAAGAGCGTGAGCTTATGGACCCTCGAAACGAGCTCGAACAACGGATCTGGGAACTCGTCTACGATCTGCTGCCGCCGGACGAGGCCAGCGCGCTGCGGCGACGGATCGACGCCGACCCCGACGCCGCGCACCGGTACGCTCGCGTCCGTCGCCAGGCGGCGTTGCTACGGCAGGCTGCGCGACTCGAACTGTCGCCGATCGTCCTGACGCGACCCAGCGGCGACGATCCACCGTCGCGAGATGGCGGCGATACTTGTCATCCGGTCCCACGGTCCCGCGGCCCGGCGGCGCGCCAGGATCTGTCGCGTCGGCGCTGGCCCAATTGGCTCGTCGCGTCGGCGGCCGCCGCGCTGCTGTGCTATCTCGGCGCGACTGGTCTGCGCACGCGCGCGCTCGAACGCGCGCTGCCAAAGGGGGCGGCCGATGCGGCGCGGGCCGACCGGCCCCTGCGAACCGTGCTGTTTGGGCCGTCCCAGCTACAGCCCGCGCTGCCCAACTACTTTGCCGTGCGAACACAAACCGCCGGCGGCGTCCCGCAGCCTGCCGACGTCGCGTACCGGCTGCAGGCCGCGAACGGGGCGCTGCTGGCCAGCGGCACGGTCCAGGCGGACGACAGGGGCCTTGCCCAGTTCGACTTTCGCCCGCCGCCCGCCGATTCAACGGACGCCGTTCGAATGGACCACATACAGCTCGAAGTGGCCACGCACGGCGCGCCGCCGTCGATCCCGTCGCCCCCGATCCGCCAGACGCTGTCGATGACGTCGCTGCGATTGACCACGGCCCTCAGCCTCGATCGATCGGTCTACCGCCCGGGCGATCGAGTCCGCTGCCGCGCCGTGATCGTAGACCGCGCCGAACTGCGGATGATCTCTGAGGCGCCTGTCGAGTTCTCGATCGTCGACGCCGACGGCCGACAAGTGGCACCGGCGCGCCGCACGGCGATCACGCGCCGCGGCGTCGCGTTTTCCGAGTTCGAGCTGCCTCGTTCTCTCCCGCCTCAACGGTTGACGCTAGCCGCTCGCAGCCCAACGGGCGAGTTTGTCGAGACCCGCCGTGCATTCGCGGTGCGGGCGGACGCGGCTGGCGCGCTCCGCCAACGGCTGGCCTTTGCGCGCGACGACTATCAGCCGGGCGACGAGGTCGAGGCGATCCTGAGCGTATCTCGGGCCGACGGCAGCCCGGCCGCCGACGAACCGCTGGCGGCGACCGTGTCGCTCGCCGGCCAAGCGCATACGACGGTGCGGGCCGCCACGGATCACCAGGGAACGCAGCGGATTCGATTCCGCTTGCCAGACGAGCCAGCGACGGGCGACGCCGTGCTGAGCGTCGCCGCGGGACAAACAGGCGAAGACCGAATCGCATGGCCGATTCCGATCCACGCAAGCAGCGTCCGGGTCGCGTTCTTTCCCGAGTCGGGGACGCTGGTCGCCGGAGTGATGAATCGCATCTATTTCTTGGCCCGCGACGCGCAGGATCGACCGGTCCGACTGGCCGGCCGTATTTTGGACAGACGGCAGCACGCGGCGGTGGACGAGCAGGGGCGTCCGGTCCTCGTCCGGACGGCGGACGAAGGTCGGGGCATGTTCACGCTTCGTCCCGAACCGGGCGACGCGTATCGACTGGTTCTCGATGCGCCGCTGGACAAGACCGGTCCGTTCGATCTGCCAGTGGCTCGAGAACATCCGTCTTTGGCCCTGGATGCGGCGCCCGGCGTACTCTCCGCCGGCGCGCCAATCCGCGTCCGCCTGCGGACACACGAGACGCGGCCGCTTGTGATCATCGCGACGTGTCGAGACGCCGTGGCGGCGCAGCAACTGGCGGACGACTCGATCTTCGCGCAGCGACGCGCGTCGGACGGCCCGAGGTCGGACGCCGCGGAGATCGCGATCTCCTTGCCGGAGTTTGCCGATGGCGTGATCCGAATCGCAGCCTACGATTACAGCGTCCAGCCGCCCCAGCCTGTGGCCGAACGCCTGGTCTTCCGTAGACCTGCCCGCGAGTTGTCAATCCGCGTGGACGACGCGGTACGGGCTCGTCAGCCGGGCGAGATGGTCGAGCTGACGCTGTCCGTTCAGGACGAACGCGGACGCCCGCAGCCCGCGGTGCTGGGCGTCGCCATCGCCGACGAGGCCGCCTTGCATGACGAGGCCGACCAACCGGACTCGGTGGCGGCGCAGCTTCGGCTGACCAGCCAACTGGACGATACGCGCGGGATCGGTGACGCCAGCGCCTACCTGTCCGATGGACCGCAGGCCGCCCGGATGCTGGACCTGCTGCTGGGCACGCAGTCCGCGCGGCGACCCTACCGCCTGCCGACAGCCCAACTGGCCCTGGCGGACGGCTCGCCTCATACACGCGCCGAACGGATTGCCGCATCGCCATCCACATCCGACAGCGCAGACGAGGAACCGACGTTTCCGATTGTCTTGGCGGACACCAAGGCCGACGTCGTCCGGGACGTCGAAATCCCCACGGGTTCACACCGCGATGCCGATGTCGCAGCCGTTCGCGCCGCGGGCCACCTGCTGATCGGCGGTTCCCTGGTCTTGGCTCTTGCGCTCGGTTTCTTGAGCATCATGCGACGCGCGCCCACGACCGCCGTGGGGCTCGCGGCGCTGGGCGTCTCGGTCCTCTGCATGATCGTCGGTGGTGTCTGGTCGGTCGGGAATGGCACGACGACGCAAACACTCGCGGACGCGACCGCCCGGCCCAAAGGCACAGAGATCCAACTTGCCCAGGCAGACAAGTTCGGCGACAAGCCGATGCGCGCATCGGGGCCAGGCAAACGACTTGAGTCGATCCAGCCTCGCCCGGCCAGCGATCGCAGACAAAGCGATCGGGAACAAAGCGATCATGGACACAGCGATGGTCGCGTCGGCGATCAGCGCCCAACGGACGACCGACAACGCGCTGGTTTGCATGTCGAACGATCGCTCGAATCCCGCGACCACGCCGCGGCCAAGCTCGATGCGCAACCTCGCGGCCTGCTTCGCACGCTGGACAAGAAGGCGAAATCGATCCGACAGGCCCTGCCTGCGCCGGGCGAGCCGGAGATGCCCGCCCAGCCTGACAGCGCTGCCGAGCCTGACAGCACTGCCGGCCGCCCGTCCGCCGCATCGACCGGCGACATGCGAGAGATCGATCCGGCGGGTCGTCTTCGGCGTTCGCCCGACCCAGCATTGGCCGAACTGGGCGATCACGTGCGCGGCGGCGGGCACAGCGAAGGTCCGGCGTTGGCGGCTCCGATGACGGGGCGAGCTGCGCCGGACAGATCCATCGAGGCGCAGCCGTATGGTCGCGCACCGTCGAACGGGCAAGCAAGCCTACGCGGTGCGTCTGCGCCGCGAGCCATCGCGCCGCCGGGCGCCGCGCGCCCCGCGGATGTTCGCTCGCCGCCGCCTGCGCCGCCTGCGCCGCCGGGCGCCGTCCTGGGCGAGCGCCCCGCACCAGGCAGCCGTCACCGGGCTACGGCGGACGCCCCCACGGGAACGTACCGTCTCGCGCCGTCGCCGCGCGTCGCCGACCTCTCGAGCGCGGGTGCACCGGCGCCCGACGCTGCGTCGCGGCCAGCAAGCAAGGCCGAATCCTCGCTGGGCGCCACCGTCGTCGGCCCCGCGTCGCCGACATCCGGCGAGGCTCGTCGCGATGAAGCCCAGCCCGCCGCCGCGCCTGCTCCCTCGTCTGCCGTCGACGACGCGACATCGCGCGCTTCGCTCGCGCCACCTGCTCGAGCCGCGTCGGAACGCCAGACCGAGGCCGCGGCTCCGTCGTCCCGCGCCCACACGCCCGTAGACATCGGATCGGTTGACGAGGACGCGGATTCTTCACGGCGACCGGAGACGATCCTCTGGGATCCAGCGGTCGAGTGCGATGGTCAAGGCCGCGCGACGCTTCGGTTCCGCGCGCCGCGTTCGACGGGCACGTATCGCGTCCTGATCGATGCTCACGCCGATGGCCGCTTCGGCTCGTACCGCGGCTCTCTCGTGATCGGCGTTCCGCAAGCGTCGTCGAATCAGTAGTGGTCCGGAACGGCTGCCGCCAGGGCGTCCGGCGTCGCGGCGAGGCAGGCCCGACCGAGTTGGCCTGGGACGACCAGTGCCCGAGCGGGTCGCCAAACGTTACCATGTTTGCGCCGCCGAAGCTGCGCGTCGGATTGATCTGCGCGCGGCCCTGTGCGCCGGCCGACGCACAGGCCAGCGAGGCTGGCGCGGCGAACGGACCACGCCGTCGTCGGCCCGCGGGCCGAAGCTCGCGGCCCGCAACGGACGGCGTCGCCGACACGGACGGCGTCGCCGACACGGACGGCGTCGTCGACGCGAACGTGTTTCGCGGCGAGTTCGCCCGCAGGGAACGGCCCCAGGGAACGGCCCCAGGGAACGGCCCCAGGGAACGGCCACAGAGAACGGCCACAGAGAACGGCCACGGGGAACGGCTGACAATGCCTGCTGGACGCGGGGCGGCGCCTCGGCGCGGTGGAACCACCGCAACCCGCGAAACCCGAGTGAAGACAGGCCGCGTTCGCTGATGGCTTTTGCCGGGAGTTTAGTATGAATATCAAGACCCTTGTCGTGCTGTCGCTCGTGCTGGCGCCTTGTGTCGTGTGGGCCGAGTCGGTCGACGTCAATGGCCGCTTTCATGCCAGCGCGCCCGGAGGTTTTCCCGACGGCTGGGTCATGCACGAGTGGCGCGGCTATGCGCCGTTCCCGGAGGTCACGACCATACCCGGCGCGGACGGAGGCGGCGCGGCGTTGAGCATGACCAAAATTCTTGGCGACGACGGCGGTGCGATTCAGACCCGCGCAAAGTTTCCCGCCCGCTGCGGCGCGGTGGGTCGCGTGTCCTTCCTGGCCAGAGGCAACGGGTTGGCCTGGGTTACCTTCTATCGTTGGGGCGAGAAAGGCGAGTGGAACGGAGTTGTCGTCAGTTCGCCGTTCGCGCTCTCCGACCTCTGGCAACCCCATGTTCTGACGATTCCCATCGACAACGGCCATGCCTGTGAAACGTGTGCTGTCACGCTTGCCATCGGCGGCAAGATGGGGGCACAGGTATGGTTGCGCGACTTGACTCTCGACATCCAGCCGCCACGCGTTGTCGGCGACATGCGCATTCCCCATGCCTGGACGGTCTTTGGGCCGGTCGCCACGGATCTCGAACCCTCGCGGGAACAGCTTGGCTCGATTCCGAAGACGCTGGGTGGCGCCCCGGCGCAAACGGCGTCGTTGATCTCGAACACGCTGGATTTCGTACGTTTGACGAACCTTGCTCCGGGCGAATGCGGTTGGGCTTTCGCCCCGATCGAAGCCAAATACGCCTGCGACATGACCATCGGCGCAGGCGCCAGCGGGGCGATGCGGTGCTATGTCAATGGCAAGCCCGTTTGGGACGCCGCGGCGCCGCGCGAGGCCGCGGCATCGGTCGCGTTCGACAAGCAGGTCAAGACCGTTCGACTCGAACCGGGGGTGAACATCCTGGCGGTTCGGATCGTAGCGAGCCAGGCGGGCGCGACCGTCAAGCTCGGCGGTCCACTGGATCTACGCGGCACGGCGCGCACGCTGCGGTTTTCCCAGCGGACGTTCGACGAGACTTTCGACGGGCCCTCGGTCCGCTGTTCCGGCAACCCGTTGTTGATCGAGGGAAATCCGACGCCCGGCCTGCTCACGCGCACCGGGCAAGGCGTCTTTCGGACGGCAACGAAACTGCCCATCGCCTGTCCCGACAACATCCGCTCGCTGCCGGACAAGTCGGAACCAAACTTGTTTGCCGCGGCGGGCGTTCGTATCCAGGGCTTCGGGCGCGAGGCGTCCGAGCCACAAAATGCGGCGTTCGAGATCCTCGCCTCGGAGATGACGTGCCAGATCCGGGCGCAGGAAGATTCGGCCTTCGTGACGGTCTCGGTTCTGGACGACGGAAATCCGGTGGACACGCTGCCGATTCCGTCAGACTCGCTGCCGGCCGACTTCGTTTTCGGAATCAACGGCACGGGCGAATGGGTCGTATCGGTTCACAGCCTGGTGAACAGCCGGACGGCAAGCCTGAATGGGAAGCGAAAAGCGCGAGCGTCGGAAAGCGTCCAATTCGCCTATCGCCTGCTGGCGGACGATGCGCCCGTCGAGGTGACCGTCGACAATCTCGTGATCGGACTGGCCGTGCTCGAGGCGAAAAGCGGGACGACGCCGTTCCGCATCGATGTCGTCTCGGATTTCGACCCGGTCAAGGCGGGTTGGAAGAAGGTGTTCGACGAACAATTCGACGGGGACCAGGTAGATACCGACAAATGGTACTTCAGTCCCGTAACGAACAAAGATTGTGCCAAGGTCCATGACGGACTGCTCGAGATCGTCTGCCACTGGGCGACGCCGGACAAGACGAAAACTCGGAGTGTCAGCCTCTATTCCAACGAGGTCTTTGGTCACGGCTATTTCGAGGCGCGCGTCAAGTTTCGCCAGCAATTGGGTTGGTGGTCCGCGTTCTGGCTGTGCACGAACGGACCTTCCAACCCATTCCTTGACGGCTGGGAAATCGACATCTACGAAGACTATTACATGGGGCCCAAGAATCCGGGCGAACCGCCGCGCGGCGTCCTGGATCACAATCTGCACGTCTTCGCCTGCAGCACGTTGCGAAGCTGGAACTACGGTTCGAAGTTGCCCGGCAAAATCGACGATTGGTATGTCGTCGGGTGCAAGTGGACGCCCTTCGAGGTTTCGTATTACCTCGACGGCAAGCCGATCCAGTCGCAAGCGAGCCACAGCCCGTACGAATCGGTGACGTTCGACGCCTTTAATCACGCGGCGGGCTTCGTTCCGCTGCATGCCATCATCTCCGGTTGCTGTGGCAAGTCCGGCGGCGATCCGACGAAGGGAAAATTCCCGGAAAGTTTCTTCGTCGACTACGTTCGGATCTACGAATACCCGCACGATTCCGACCCGATCGTCAGACTGACCGAGATGCCCGATCCGTCGGCCTATATCGTCCGGCCCGGCGAAGAATTGCACTTCCAGGCGCAGGTGGAACCGTCCTCGAAGACCGGAGCCAAGATCGAGCATGTCTATCTGTTCGACAGCGGCGCGCTGTTGGATTACCGATCTGCGCCGCCCTACGATTTTGTCGTCCGCGTCACGCAGGAGTACTACGACAACACCGATTTCGTCAAACCGGGACGAACGGGCATCCGGCCGGATTGGGACCGCGGCCTGCACGCATTCTGCATCCTGGCCCAGGACGAACAGGGCAACGTCGGTCGCGCGGAAACCGTCGTCCGACTGCTTCGCAAGGACGGTCAGACGCGACCCTACCTCGGCCAGCCGATCCAGCTACCGGGCAAGATCATGCTGTCTCATTACGACGAAGGCGGACAGGGGGTCGCCTATTGTGACAGTACGCCGGGCAACGGCGCGAGCAAAACGTTCCGCGTGAACGAAGATGTGGACGCCGGCGAAACCGTGATCGGCGGAGTGTCTGGCGGCGAATGGCTCAAGTACACCGTCCATGTCAACCACACCGCGAACTATAGGTTCACACTGGAATACGGAACGCCCTCGCCGAACCAACGAGGTCCGAAACTGATGGTCGATCGTCGCGCGCTCGGCGACTTCGAGACGCCCGCCCACGAGTTCCCCGATTGGCGCCATACCAGCAAGGCCGTCTTGAATTCCGTCCCGCTGACCGAGGGCGAGCACGAAATCGTGCTCCTCATGCAGGGTTCCTACAACCTGGGCAGCCTGACCGTCGCAAAGGAGTAACGTGCGCGCCGGCGGCGTCCCCGCGCGGAACGACTCGCCGTGATTGGTCGATTTGTCGGGGCGGAGATGGCAGCGGATGATTCGACGACGCTTCCGACGTCGATCGGCCGGGCTCGGACGCCGAATCTTTGGGTGAACGAGCCGACCTCTCGAGGTCGACACACACGATTTCGTGGTTGTTTCGCGCGTACATACGGCGGTTGGCAAAGGCCGGATGCGACCACACGACGAGCCGTCCGCCACCGCCCGCCGACGGCGTATCGGGGTCTAAAACGTGCGCACGGTCGAGTTCGTGATATCCGTCCGGTGTGAGTCGAGCCAGGATGAGATCGCCATGATCGTTCCAGGCGAAGACGCGATCGCCCTGCGGCACCATGAACAGCGTGCTCCAGCGCTCGCGCGGCTCGGCCCCGCCGCTGGTCGGTTGCAGCGTCGTCCAGACGCGTCGGCCGGTGTCTGCCTCGAGGCAGCAGGTCTCGCCATATAACGAGACGCCATACATGTGGTCGCCCAACAGCAGCACGGTGCTCATCGTCGTGTTGAACCCGGCCTTTTTCCATCTGCGTTCCGGTCCCGAGCCGGCCGAGGCCGTCCAGACGATCGCGGGCGTTGTCTGTCCGGGCTGGAACTCGAGCAGCATCGCGCCGTTGTGCTGGCTGGACAGCCCGATCCGATTGCCCTCGATGGCGGGCGTCGAAATCGCGGTTCCCAGTGACAGCCGATGGGCGACGAACCACAGTTCCCGGCCGGATTCAGGATCGAACCCCGTCAGTCCATCGCCGTGCCAGACGATCAGTTGCCGCCGCCCGGCGAGCGTGCGGATCAGCGGAGCGCAATAGCCGGGCGCGGACGCCGAGCCGGCCGTCCAGACTTCGCGTCCCGTCTCCCGATCCAACGCCATCACCAGCCGGCCTTCGCCGCCGCCGACGACGATCAGCCGGTCGCCATCGATCAGCGGAGCGCAGGCAAACCCGTACAGAGGCGCTTCGGCCCGATCGTCGCGGAGATAGTTCCTGTGCCAGACAACGCGGCCCGTTGCCGCGTCCAGGCGCCACAGATCGCCCATCATGCCGAGCGCGTATACCTGCGAGCCCTCGACGGTCGGCGTGGCGCGGGGACCGAAGGCGTAGGCGGCGTCGTATGTGCACGACCACGAATGGCGCCAAAGGATCTCGCCAGTCGTCGCGTCCAAGCACAGCACGCGCTCGTGGCCGTCGGTCTTGTCGCGGTAGTCCCAACGGGTCTTCACGTCGGTCGGCGCTTGTTCGTCCAGGACTCGGTCCGTTACATACACGCGCCCGGCGGCGACGGCCGGCCCCGAGAATCCCGCGCCGATCGGCGTTCGCCAACGAACGGGCGGACCGCCCGAGGGAAATCGGTCCAGGATCCCGTCCTCGCGCCACACGCCATCGCGCCGAGGCCCGTGCCATTGTGGCCAGTCGTCGGACCGACTCGGCGAGAAGGTCGCCAGCAGGCATGTCGCGACCGCATATCCGACCAAAAACGTGATGCGGTTCATGGTATGTCAGCTTCTGAAATAAGGCCGCGAAGACGATGATCAGCGCCCACACCCCGCGCGGATTTGCTCTGCACGGATCTTAAACAGCGCTGCTGCCCAGGACAATCGCGCCTTAAGTCTCGGCGTTCAGCATGGTGAAGAAACGCGAGTCGTTCCATGCGGCACGTTCCCGCTTCCGTCGCACCGATTCCGGCAAAGTCTCCCGTTTAATGAGAACTAATGTCTGGCGTCGCAACGAGGCAGGAGGTTGCCGGCGCGGTGGATCGCAGCTTGGGCTGGCGCGGGCGATCTTGGATCCTGATCTGGCCGTCCAATCCGGCAATGGCGGCATGAGTGCCGATCAGGACCATTCGCGTCGAACACGCCTGTCGTTTAGCCCGAGGTCCGGCTGGCGAGCTGCCCCGGCGCGTGCAGCATCCGTTGCAGGCTCGCCACGGGAACACACGTGCGAAACACCATTTGCAGGTTTCGCTGTTGTCCGTCCTCTTGGCTGTAGTAGATGGATTCCGTGGCGCTGACCACGGCGACGACTTCACCCCGGCTATTGATCACCGGCGCGCCGCTCGAACCGCGCGCGAACTCGGCGGTGACGGCCATCGCGTCGACCACGGCGCCCGCCGAACGGATTTTCATGTACCGCGACACGACACCTGCCGTGTAACAGAAGAATCGTCCGTCCGGATGGCTCACGATGCTGACGGCCGAACCGACCGGAGCCGCGGCCGAGCCGTCGGCCAGCGGCAGCGGCTGCAAGTCGTCGGCGGCCACCTGCAAGATGGCCAGATCGTCCGTTCGGCTGGCGGCCAAGACTCGCAACACGGGGTAGACATGGCGATCGGCGGTCATCGCGACCAGCGTTCTCCCAGGCGTAGAATCGACCACGTGATAATTGGTCGCAATCGCGCCGTGCGCACCGATCACGAATCCCGAAGCCGTGTTGACGTGCCAGCGCATACAGTTCTCGCACTTGTACAGACAGCCGATGACGACGACCGAATTCTGCACGGCGCGAAACAACTCGGCGGGATCCACGACGCGTGGCGCGGCGTATCGCGTCTCCAACTGGCACGTGGCCGATTCAAGTTGCTCGGCGAGAGTTGCGGCATCCACCGTCAGCCCGCGATCCATCAGCGATACGCTTTGGCGGATCAGCGCGCTTCTCAACAGTTGATCGTCGACGTTGACTGGCGCGAGGTGGCCGTCGTCGCTGATGCAGCGGCTGACACGCTGGCTGGCCAGACGCGTTTCGTTGGCCTGGCCGGCTTGCCTGCTGTCGCCGCGATCCGTACGTTCGACTTGTCGTACGAGAACGAGGCATACGGCAGACTGCGAGACCAGCAAGACTCCAGCGATCACCGCGTACTTTCCTCGCATCGAACTACACCTCCCCAATCGTGTTTCGCCGGTGGAACCGCATGCCGCGCAACCGCGATCCGCGTTCGCGCACCAGCGGGGCGTTCTCCAGGGTCGCTGTCCCAGCGCTGCGCAGGCGTCGATGGTTGCCCGACAACTCGATTCGGCGCGCAGCGGGCCTCGACGGGCGGCAGATGGGCCTTTCGTCGGGCGGTAATCCAATATACGTTGTAGCCGTCCGACGGGTCGGTTGATCGTGGCGGAAAACCGACGGATTGCCCGGTCGGCAGGCTGCGCGGACGGAGCGTGCGGCAGGCTTTCCGCCACCTGCAAAGTTTTCCATCCTTTGTTCGGGTTGGAAATCCGGTTGTGGACGCTCGCAAACGATGACGCGAAAAATGCCGGGCCGGACGCCGCATCCGCGTTGCGCCGCCGTGCAACCGCGTGCGTTCGCCGCGCGGCGGGATCCAACGGATGGCGGTGAATGCCGCACTTGACTTGGACGCGATTTCGGTGTTGGTTAACGGCTCTGTCGGTGTGCGTCGCGCGTCACGGATGTTTTTGGAAACCACGAGAATCACGAGAGACACGAAAAGGATGCTATACCGAGCGCGGGTAAGAATGGCCTCGCGAACGTCAGGTTCCGTATGACAAAGGCGAACTGAAGTCCGCCGTGCCGAGTGCCATTTCGAGCCGCGCGAAGCATAGCGGTAGAGCGTGGGCGACGTTTTTTCGCGATGCCGCTTGCGCACGTCATCCGCGTTGCATGTTGGTCGCCAAAGGCGCGGCGGTTGGCCGCGCTGGGTGTGCCATGCTGGTCGCCGACGATGAACGTAATCGGAGTGGAGTCACGCGCTGTGTGAGCAGAGCGGTGTGAGCCGCGCTGTGCGAGCCGCACTGTATGAGAGAGGAAAGACCATGAAAGCTGTTGTTGTTCGTGCGCCCGGGGGGCTCGAACGTCTCGAAGTATGCGAGTTGCCCGATCCAGGCGCGCCGGGAGCGGGCCAGATTCGCGTGGCGGTTCACGCCACGTCGCTGAACTTTCACGATTTGATGGTCGCCGACGGCTCGATCCCGGCGGCCGACGGCCGGGTGTTGATGGCCGACGCGGGCGGCGTGGTCGAAGCGGTGGGCCCGGGCGTGACGGAGTTCCAGGTCGGCGATGCGGTGGTGTCCTGTTTTTTCCCCCAGTGGCAAGACGGTGCGCCGTTCACCGCCGTCACGCGGTTTCGAGGCACGCCGGGAGACGGCATCGACGGATTTGCCTGCGAGTACGTGGTGCGGTCCGCGACCGCGTTTACGCGGGCGCCTCGTGGGTGGAGCCACGCCGAGGCGGCGACCATTACCACGGCCGGCTTGACCGCGTGGCGGGCGCTAGTCGTCGACGGTCCTCTCCAGCCGGGCGAGCGTGTCTTGTTGCAGGGCACCGGCGGCGTGTCGATCGCCGCGCTGCAACTCGCCAAGGCCATGGGCGCCGAAGTCCTGCAGACGTCGGCCTCGGACGCCAAACTCGAACGCGCCAGAATCTTGGGCGCCGACCATACCATCAATTACCAGCAAACGCCCGAGTGGGGCCAGCGCGCGCTCGACCTGACAGACGGGCAGGGCGTCGATCATGTGCTCGAAGTTGGCGGTCCGGCCACGTTGGCCCAGTCCATTACCGCCGTCCGCGCCGGGGGACACATTGCGTTGATCGGCGTTCTGACCGGACGGCAGGGCACGCTATCCAATATCCTGGCGATCACCAAGCAGATCCGACTGCAGGGCCTGATCGTCGGAACTCGCCGCCAGCAACAGGACTATATCGCAGCCCTGGAACTCAACGATCTGCGTCCGGTCATCGATCGCAGCTTTGCCTTGGAAGAACTGGCCGACGCGTTCCGCTGGCAACAAGCCAACCGGCATTTCGGCAAGATCGTCGTCCAGTGGTAGGATCGCAGCGTGGCATGGCTGAGGCTGCTGCGGCCCGCGACCGGCTTGGCCAGCGTTCGCCGACGGTTTGTCCGCGCCCGGTGCGCTGATCTTCGGCCACGGCATGATAGACCGTCCGCGGTTGACCGTGACATGTGAACCGAAGCGTGAGCGATCGAGGAAGTTGATTCTCTGGCTTACGTTTCGGGGTACGATGAAATGCACCATCGTCAACCGCGTGCGGTGTAAAAAGCAGAATGGCTGGGCGGCGACCGCAGGCGGACGGGGCGTCTTGGAGGGACGCGCTCCGTCGCGTCCAGCCGGTTGCGGTCACGACGGAGCGTACCCCTCCGGCGAGGCATGGACTTGCTTCAACGAATGCGCCCAGGATGATCACCGAGCGAGCGATTGTCCGTAGCGGGCGACGAATTCTGATTTGCGGCCCCAGCTTTCAGGGAAGCTTGCAACCTGCTATCTTGGCACAGCTTGGAATGGTGGCCCATGGGGCGGGGCATCGAGTCGTCCCAGGCAGGAACTGAGTTTCGCGTTCCCAGTCGCCGCGGCGCCCGACGCTGATTGCGCCGATTGCTCTACGAAGGACGCTGTGCGTCGAATCGTTCATCCCTCGCACGCCACGCTCCATGCCGGAGAACGTGGCTGTGCGAATGAAAGCCTTTCAGGTTCGCCGAAGGAAGCACGCAGCGAGCCGCGATCCGCACAGCAGCCCGGAGCGGTGCGGAGCATGTTTGCGATGAAAACACCCGAGAACGAACAGGATTGCCGCGGCTTGCTGAGCGTCTGGACTGCAGGCGACAACGCGTCCCGATTCGTTCGTCGGTTATGTTGTCTGGCGGCCTTGTTGGCAGCGGCAGCGGTCGCCGCGCTGCCGATCGATCAGCAGGTGGCGTCCTTTTTCGATGTCGAGCCCGAAAGGCTTCCGATCCATGACCTGGTCACGCTGGCCGAGGTCTTCGCGCATGGCTTTGGCGTGGGGTTGATTCTCGTAACGGCCTACGTATTGGACGCGCCGAGGCGGCGTCGCCTGCCGCGGGTCGTCGCCGGGGTCGTCAGCGTCGGCTTGACCGTCGACGTGCTGAAGCTGGCCGTCGGGCGGATTCGCCCACGCAGCCTGACGATCGGGCAAGGTTGGGACAGTTTCGTGGGTTGGTTCGCCACGTTTCGCCCCGAGCTGCGACAGGGGCTGCCGGCGCGCGATTGTCAATCGTTTCCGTCTGGCCACGCGGCGTTGGCGACGGCGCTCGCCATCGGGCTGACTTGGCTCTACCCGCAAGGCCGCTGGCTGTTCGCGACGTTTGCCGTGCTGGCTGCGGCCCAGCGGCTCGAGACTTCGGCGCACTACGTCAGCGACACGCTGGCCGGCGCCGCGATCGCCTGCGTGGTCTGCGCCGCTTGTTTTGGCCGCACCTCGATCGGCCAGCGGTTCGATCGCTGGGAGCGGACGGACCGGGACTGAATGCGACGTAATCTGAGGACGCGGCGCGACTCTGAAGGACCCACCGTATGACGCAGGCTGGTCAACCTCCATCGCCCGCGCCGTCACTTCTAGATCCGCGAACACTCGCGCGGATTCACGGTCTGAGTTTGCGGGCTCGCCACATCGTCGAAGGCTATCTGTCCGGCCTGCATCGCAGCCCGTATCGGGGTTTTTCCATCGAGTTCGCCGAGCATCGCGAGTACGCGCCCGGCGACGATCTGCGGTATTTGGACTGGAAAGTCTTCGGTCGTACGGACAAGTTTTACCTCAAACAGTACGAAGACGAGACCAACCTGATCTGTTATCTAGTGCTGGACGTGAGTGAGAGCATGCGGTATCGCGGGCCGGGCAGCTCGCTGTCAAAGCTCGAATACGCCCAGTGCCTGGCTGCCGCGCTGGCGTGGCTCGTCCTGCGACAACAAGACGCCGTGGGGTTGGTCGTCTTTGACGAGCAGGTGCGCGCGGATGTCCGGCCATCCGACAGCCCCACGCATCTGCAGCCTCTGTTGCAGGCGATGGAATCCGTCGAGCCACGAGCCAAGACGGCGATCGGGCCGATCTTTCATCAGTTGGCCGAGCGCTTTCGAAAGCGCGGCGTGGTCGTGATTCTGAGCGACCTGTTCGATGATGTCACTTCGATGCTCGCCGGGCTGAAACATTTTCGACATCGACGCCACGACGTGATTTTGTTTCACATTCTAGATCCCGCGGAGCTCGACTTTCCGTTCCAGTCGCCGATCCTGTTCCAGGGGCTCGAACAACAGCCCGACGTGGCCGCCGATCCGCGCGCGCTGCGCAAAGCGTACCTCCGCGAACTGACCGTCTATCGGCAAGATCTGCAGCATGGCTGCCGTCGGCAGGGCATGGATTACGAATTGGTCCGCACGGACCAGCCGCTGGATGGGCTGCTGTCGACGTACTTGGGAAGGCGGTTGGCGGGCATCCGCGCATGATCGCCGTGTGCGCGGTGCGGGGACGCTGCGGCGGGATGCCGCGGCCACGGCGGGGGGCCGGACTCGTGTGCGGGCGACGCGGGGCAAGCCGCCGGCGGTCAGCGCCCCGTTGACGTGCGCTGAGATGTCTGTTCCGATCGATGGGAAACCGACGTGCGACTACTGGTCGAGACCCGCCGTTAGCGACGCGATGGAGTGACGTTCTTCATGCCAGACAATCCTACGTTCGCGCTGCACTTCTGGGATTACTTCGCGTTCCTCGGCTATCTCGTGGGATTGTCGATCGTCGGATACTGGGCCGGGCGCGGCGAGCAAGCCGGCACGTCCGAGTACTTTCTCGCGGGCAAGCGGCTGCGCTGGTACGTCGTCGGCGGCTCGTTCATCGCCTCGAACATCAGCAGCGAGCATTTCATCGGGATGATTGGCGTCACCGTGGTGTACGGCATCTGCGTGGCGATGTCCGAGTGGGGCAACGTCCTGTCATTCACGCTCTTGATCTGGTTTTTCATCCCGTTCCTGTTGGCGTCTCAGGTGTTCACGACGCCCGAGTTCCTCGAACGCCGGTTCAGCCCGGTGCTACGGCAATTCTTTGCGATCGTGACCATCGTCAGCAACATCGTCGCGTTCCTGGCAGCCGTGTTATACGGCGGTGCGTTGGCGATCCAAACATTGTTCGCGTCCGAGCTCGCCCGGCTGACCGATCTACTGCCCGCCGGGGCCGGGCTGACAGCCGCCGACGCGCAGCAACTTCAGCTCTGGGTCGCGATCGTCGTCCTGGGAGTGATCGCCGGTATGTGGGCGATCTACGGAGGCCTATCGTCGGTCGCCTGGACCGATCTATTCACGGTCGTTCTGATGGTCGCCGGCGGGCTGACGGTGACCGTGCTCAGCCTCGATGCGCTGGCCGGACCGAACGGCAGCTTGGCGGATGGGCTGAGTGTGATGATCGAGCGAAATCGCGCCGCCGAGGGGCCGTGGCGCGAGGCGGTCGAAAGCAGCTTCGAGAATCTCACGAAGACCGATTCATACAATCGGCTGAGCGTCATCCAGCCGGCCAACCATCCCACGCATCCCTGGCCGTCGCTGATTTTCGGCGTGTTTTCCGTCAGCATCTGGTACAACGTGCTCAACCAGTTCATGATCCAACGCGTCCTAGGCGCCCAGGACGCGTATCACGCACGCATGGGCATCGTGTTTGCCGGGTTCCTCAAGGTGTTGCTGCCTACGATCGTCGTGATTCCCGGGTTGGTCGTGTTCGCGATGCATCCCGAGATCCTCACGATCCGGCCGTGGGACAATGTCAAGCTGGCGGCCGATCAAAGTTACGTGCACCTGATCCAGACGATCGTTCCGATCGGCTTGCGCGGACTGTTTCTGGCCGCGCTGTTCGGCGCCATCCAATCGACCGTCAACTCGGTTCTCAATTCGACGGCCACGATCATCACGCTCGATATGTACAAGCGTTGGCTGCACCCTGCCGCATCGGACAAAGAGCTGGTGAAGACCGGCGTCCTGACGTCCATCGGCGTCCTGGCCATCGCGATCGTCCTCGGCGGTTTTATCGGCCGGATCGGCGGCAGTCTGTTCGAGTACATTCAGACGCTGTACGCCTTTTTCGCACCGCCGTTCGCCGCCGTCTTCTTGCTGGGGATTCTCTGGAAGCGGATCAACGCCCCCGGCGCGATCGCGGCCGTCTTCGCGGGCTTTGCCTTCGGCATTGCCATGAAAGCCTACATTCAGTTCGAGCCGCTGCTGCGCGAGCTGTGGCCGCTGTTTCCGTCGCATCCGCTCTGGCTCGAGCCGTACGCCAACCAGTCGGCCGTGAACTGGGCCTTTTGCGTCGTCGCGTGCATCGCCGTCAGCCTTCTGACCGCCCCGCCGCGGCCCGAGCAGGTCACCGACCAACTGACGTTCAACTGGCGACGGCTGAACATCTTCGACGGCCTCGGCACGCGCTGGTACACCAGCGTCATCACCTGGTGGCTGTTGTTCGTGCTGACGATCGTCGTCTTGCTCGTCATCTTCTCCGGCTTCGTGATCCCTCCCGGCAGCGCCCCATGAAGCGTCGGACGCCTCGAGCCGGCCAACCAACCGTGTACCCACCGCGGGCGACTCGCATGGCCGGACTTCGGGCCGGACGCACAGACACGAGATTGGCTGCGCTCGCTTCGCGATCAAAGACGAAGACGACCTCAGCACGCACTTCCATGATCGCGCGACTCGCGTCGTTCCGCTTCCATTAGCGGCGCATTCCTTGAACGGTTACGCTGATCCTAGATCTCAACCGGACACTCATTGATCGAACGATCTTTACGATGGGCAGCTTCCGCCTCGTTCACTAGCCTGGGATACACTCTTTGGGAGGCCGTGCAGCGACGGAGGGCCACGCTTCGTCGTGACCGCAACCGGATCGGCGTGACGGAACGAGTCTCTCCAGGACGGCGCACCCCCGGGGCACGCCGCCCAGCCACTTCGACTGTCATCGCCTCGTGCTCAGATCGTTCTCCAGGTAATTCGGGACGGCCTCCCGTCCCCGTGTCCCATCAGTTGTGATTTGCGGCGCCAGCCACCGCTCGGCTCCGATGGCTTTGCACTACGCGGCTGGCCGCTCGTAATGCCGGTCCGCCGGAACGGCTTCGAGCAATAGTTCGATCAGCCGTTCGCTGCCCACGTTGTTGGCGTGCGCCGCATAATTCCCGGCGATCCGATGGCGGAGCGCTGGTTTGGCCAATTTCTGGACGTCTTCGATGGCGGCGTGATAGCGGCCGTTGAGAATCGCGCGGGCTTTGGCGCAACTGACGAGCGTCAGGACGCCGCGAGGCCCGGCGCCCCAGTTGACCCACTTGTTGACGAACTCCGGAGCTTCTTTCGTTCCCGGGCGCGATGCCCGCACCAGAGCCCACGCATAGCCGAGCACCTGGTCGCTGACCGGGACGCGGGCAACCAATTTCTGCATCGCCATGATCTCCTGGCCGGACATGCACGCTTCGATCTGCTCTGGCGCCGAGGAGGTGACGCGGCGGGCGATCTCCCATTCTTCCAGCCCGCTGGGATAGTCGATCTTGATGTACAGTAGAAAACGATCCAACTGGGCTTCGGGCAGCGGATACGTCCCTTCCTGTTCCAAGGGATTCTGCGTGGCCAAAACAAAGAAAGGCGAAGGCAGATGGTGGGTCTTGCCACCGACGCTGACGTGTCGCTCTTGCATCGCCTCGAGCATCGCCGCCTGGGTCTTCGGAGGCGTGCGGTTGATTTCGTCCGCGAGGATCAAGTTGGCAAAAATCGGCCCGGGTAAAAAACGATATTCGCGTTGCCGCGTATCCGCGGCCTCCTGAATCACCTCGGCGCCCGTGATGTCGCTGGGCATCAGATCCGGGGTGAACTGGATGCGTTTGAACGTCAAGTGCAAGGATTGCGCGATCGAGCTGATCATCAACGTCTTGGCCAGCCCGGGCACGCCTTCGAGCAGGGCGTGGCCCCGCGAAAACATGGCGACCAGCACCTGCTCGACCACTTCGTCCTGGCCCACGATCGCTTTGGACAGCTCGGCACGGACTCGTTGGTAAGCGTCGCGACACTGTTCTACGGCCGCGACATCGTCTGGGCTCAACGTAGCGTCGGTCATCGGATGTCTATCTCCTCGGAACAAAGTTGATCTGTCGAATCTCGGTCGGCGAAGCGTGCGACGCCGATGCCGGACAAGGGCCGTCCGCGCGACGCGCCGCGTGCGCGCGGCGGCTCGTGTGGCGTGAGTGCCGACGTGGGCGGGTAAAACCCAACGGTGCGTCCCTAGTCCAGACTCTCAAAATATCTTCGCAGTCGTTGTTCGTACCCGCGCGGCGCCGGCCGGCGGGCGCGCGCTTCGATCGCCTTGCGCTGTTCGGGCGGCAGCTTGGTGAACCACGCCGCGCGCTCGAGCTGGCGCGTTCGTATGTCGCCGTCCGCCGTACCGTTCTGCGCACGGCTCTCGCCCTGGCGTTCACCGCCCAACGTCAACGGATCGGCCGCTGGTTTCTGGTTTTCCACAGCCCCGTCTGTCGCGGCGATGCCACCCGCGCGCGGCATGGGGTTTGCCTGACGCGGCGTCGCGTCGTCCGCCGTCTCGGACTGCTGGCCTGCTGTCGCGGACTCGCTGCTGGATTGCGAATCAGCCTGGCTCGGCTGCGCGGCGGACTGCGAACTCGCTGCCTGGGCTTCGGCCTGCGCCAGAGTCTGCGCGGCTTGTTGCATGGCGCTTGGGCCCGCGATTTGTGCGGCGGTCAGCTCGGGCGAGTTGGGAATAAAGCCGGTTCCCAAATCCGCCGGCATGGGCCCGCCTTGCGAGCCGGCGTCTTGAGCGGCGCTGGCTTGCTGGCCTGCGTCGGCGGGCCGGTCTTGGCCGGCGAGTTGCCCGGGTGGTTCGCCCATCGCCGGTTCGCCGCTGGTCGGCGTTTGCGCTGGGCCGGGCTCGCCGCCCGCCAGCGAATCGTCGCTTCCGCCGTCGGACGCGGTGGACCCAGCGTCCATTTCCGGCGGAGGTTCGTCCACGGGCTGCGGCTGTAGACGGGACGCCGCTTCGAGTCCTTCGCGCAGCGGCTGGTTGGCCACTTGTTCCTGGCCGGAGATTTCGACGGCTCCTTGCCCCGTGGCTCGTTGAGCCTGGGCGAACCGCTGCATCGCCGCGGCCAGCGACCTCGCAGCCGCGATCGTTTCTGACGTCGGCTCGCCAGCAGACTCGTCCGCCGCAGACGCATCCGTGGTCGCTGGCGCATCCGCGGTCGCGGGCGCATCGGCTGCCGTAGGCGCATCGGCTGTCGTGGGCGAATCCTGATGATCGAGCGTCTGGGCGGCTGCCGCGATCTGCTCGCGGGCGTTCTGCTGTTCGCGAGCCAATTCCTGAATCGCGGCCGCGATATCCCGGTCGTGACGGATCTGCTGCTGACGAGCCGCGAGGCTCGCCGCAGCGCGTTCCATCGCGCGTTCGACTTTGTCCTGGGCTGCGATGGCTTGCGGCGCGTCGGCGTCCGCGCGTTGCTCGCCTTCGCGGGCCGCATCGCGAGCCGCATGCAAGGCCGCGGCGGCGTCCGGGCTGACCGCCGCGGCCCGTTTGGCCAGCTCGCCCGCCTCTCGGGCGTCGTGGCCCAGGCGCTCCGCCTGCTGACGTCCCAGGGCGTCGATCGCGCGGTCGAGCTGCTGTTCGGCTTCGGCCAGCTTGTCGGCTGCGGCCTGCTGTGCTTGGCCCGCGGCCCGCTGCGACTCGGCGTCACCGGATCGTAGGGCCTGTTCCGCAACTTTGGACTGCTGGGCGGCTTGCTCGAGGGCCTGGGCGGCTGACGGCGCGGCGTCGGTCGCCAACTGCTGCGCCTCGGCCGTCGTCCGACTGACCTCAGCTTGAGATTCGGCGCTCGGTTCACCTGCCGGAGCCTGGGCCGCCTCGGCCGCGGTTTGCGCGGCCGCCTGGCGGGCGCGATCCATGGCGTCGTGCGCGGCCTGCCGCAGCTCGTCCGCCCGACGCGGTGTTGCGTCGAGCATCGCCTTGGCTGCGGTGGCCGCGGCCTCGCTGGCTTGGCGCAGCGCTTCGGCGGCCTGGGGCGACGTCTGCGCAGCGCGTTCGGCCAATGCGGCGGCCTGCTCGGCAGCCCGCTGCTGTTGGCTGGCTGCGTCGACCGGCGACGCGGTGCGGCCCCGAGCCAACGCCTCGGCTGCCGCCTCGGCGTCGGCTTGTTGCGCTTGAGCGTCGGCGATGGCGCGCTCGAGTTCGGCGGCCTGCGCGACGCGCTCGCGCCCGGCCGCGCGTTGCTGCTGGGTCTGCGCCTGTTGCACTTTGCTCTTGGCGCGCTGCAGTTGTTCGAGCGACGATCCGGCATCCGCGGGCAGCGCCGCGATGGCTTGTTCCAGCGGTGTTTGTACCTGCGCGACGTCGTCCAGTTGTCGCGTCGCCAGTGTGGCGAGATTTTCCGCGGCTTTGCCGACCTCGGCGCGCAGATTTGCGGCCGTCTGTTCGAGCATCTGAGCGGCTTGAGCCGCCGTCTGCGCGATCTGGGTGGACGCCTTCTTGTCCGGGGCGTCCGTTGGCCGAGCCGCCGCTTTGAGGCCCTGCGCGACCTGCTCCAAAGGCTGCGCGGCCTGGTGCAATTGTTGGGCGATCTGTGGCTTTCCGGTCTGTAACCCCGCGGCGACTTTGGCCGCCGTTTCCTGAATGTCCGCCTGGTTGGCCGCGGACTGGGCGGCTTGCGTGGGCGTCAGACCTTCGGCCCGCGCCGCCTCGGCCGCCTGTTGGGCAATCTGGCGTTCGCTGGCCGCCGCGCGCTCCAACGCCTCGGCCGCCCGCGCCATTTCGCCCACATCGACCGCCATCTGGCGGCGGCGCGTGTCGGCCAACTGGGCCTGTGTCTCGGCCAGCGCCCGCTGAATGGCTTGCTCGGCGTCGGTCGCCGCTTCCTGACGATCGGTCTGCGCCGCCGGCGAAGCGTCCGCCAGCGCCTCGACGGCCGCGTGAACCGTCTCTTGGGCATCGGCCAGCCGCGACCGGACGATGCCGGGCAGGTCTTGTTGATCGGCGACGGCTGCCTTGGCGGCTTCGTCCAATGTCGCACCGACACGCTGTTCATCCCGATGGGCGGCCGACGCATTGTCCGCGGCTTGTGCGACGACCTGTTCCTGCAGCGCCGCAGCCTGTTGTAAACGTTCGGCCAACTGATCCAACCGCCGGACCTCGTCGGCCAACTGTTCGGCGCTCTTGTCCGCCCGTTCGCTGGCGATCGCGTGCTGGAGCTGCTCGGCGAGTTCGGCCAGGCTGCCGACGACCTTGCTCTGTTCGGCGAGCGCGCCTGACTGGTTTTCTTCGAACAGTTGCGCCGCCGCCTCGTAAGCCGCCGACTTCGCCTGTTCGAGCAGCGGTTCGGCAGCCGGAAGCTCGTCGAGCGCGTCGCTCAGCGGTCCCATCGCCCTGTGGATTTCCGTCTGCCGCTCGACCAGCGCCTCGACCGTTTGGGGCTCGAGCTTGTCTGCGCGGCGGACGTCTTCGCGAAGCTTCTCCTGTTTCTCCAACATTTCACGGACCATCTTCAAAGCCTGTTCGCGATCGCCGCTGATCAGCCCTTGAGTTTGGTCAATTATCTCGAGCAACGCCCGCAGGCCTTTGAGGACCGCCCGCTGGCTAGTCGCCGCATCGGCGAATTGCGGAACGGACAGGGCCGTCGTCGCGAGGTCCAACTCGTGATCCACGCGAGCGACCTTGACGATCCGCAGACCATCGGCCGCGCCGGCCCCGACCGAACCGCCCCATTGGCTGACGTCGTTCAACGTATCGAGCAGGACGAGGAACAACGACTTGACGTCCAGTTGATCTTGAATCGTCGTCTTGTGGGTCGCATCGCGCTGATCGTCCGCCAGCGTCGGCAACGCCTGTGTGACGTCGAGCGTTTTGGTCTGCATGGCGATCAATTGACGGACCTGGGAGGCGATCCGCGCGATCTGCAATCGGCGCGACAGCTTCTGACGCTCGGCCATCAGCCGCACGACGACGTCGCGAATCTCGATTCGGGCCTGTTGAATGATGGCCAACTGCTCGTCTCGGCTCGCCTCCTGCGCTTGGGCCAGCAACTGGACGATGCCGCCCATTTGGGTCTCGATCAGCTCGTCCAAGTTGCCGCGCATCTCCTGGATCTCTTTGAAGATCGGCAGCGTCGTCAGGCCGTTCTCTTCGAACTGTCTGAGCTGAATGTCGAGCACACCGGAGACCAGCTCGCGCGCCAGCGCGCGGGCGCGTTGCTGGGCCTGCTGCTTGCCGCGAAAAAGGCCTGGCTCTGCGCCGAACGTCCACATCGGAATGGAGACCAGCAAGCAGGCCAGCGTCGCGCGCGGCCACGTCAAACTCCGCCGCCGCGGCCTCGGTTCGACCGCGAATCCCGGTCGAGCCTCGCAGGCGGAAACTCGACAGTCCGAACCTGGAAAGCGCGGCCGCCTCGTTCGGATCGCATGATCGATCATCGCCCGCCTCCGATCTCCAACTGCTGTCGGATGATATCCGTCAATCGCTGTTCCGATTTTTCGTCTGCTTGCGAGATGGCGGCCAACACGCCTGCCTCGTCGGAGATCTCCAGGATCAGCGGGTCGCTTTGATACGACTCGCCGGGCGCTTCTCCGCGATAATCGACCGCCTCCAACGTGAGCCTCAGCCGGTCGCCCTTGGCGAGATTGGCCGTCTGAACCACACCGCCGCGCCCAATCCGCAGCGCGGCCAGATCCAGCACATAGGACGCTTCGATCGGCAGGCGGTCCGCCAAAACCGGTTGCGTCTCGTCCAACAATGTCAACGTCTGTCGCTCGAGGCTGGTGTCCTCGGCAGGGGCCTCGGACACGGCCGCGGAGCTCGCTGCCGACGGGGCGTCGGCGATGGGATCGGGCGTCGCCCGCTCGACCGCGATGTGCAGCCGGATGCGGCCGACGCCGTAATCATCGTTCACTCGATATTCGATCTTCGGTTTGGCGTTCGGCAGCACGACCGAATGCACGACGGCCGCCGCGCATGTCGGAGGGCGGTCCGGTTTGAGGCGAACGTAGCCGCGCAGCGGCGTCTCTAACTGCAGGCCGTCTTCGTCGGTCACCTGGATCTCGAAACGGAGCGGTTCGACAACTCGGTCGAACGACGATTCGTCGGTCAATTCCCAGCTTCGTTGCGTGTCGTCCGTCGCCGCTAAATCATACCGTCGCGTGGTCCCGGGGCCCAGGATCGTCAACCAGGCGGCGTCCAGCCTCTTTTGATTGACGGACTTGATCGCGACCTGCACGCGCGAACCTTCGAGCACCGAGATGTGACGGACCGTCGAATCCGTGGAACTGCGAGGCGCGATCCGCGCGTAGGAGGGCGGGATGACATTCAGTCGAGACTCGATGATCGGCAAGGCCATCATCGCCACGCGGGCCGGATCGGTCCAGCCGTCGCCGACGTAGACCTGATAGGCCAGCGGCGAGACCAATCGCGGAAGGCGGCCGGCGTACACGGCGGTCGTCGCCGCCTCGGCGGGCCACGCGGCCAGCAGTTGATCCAGCCGGTCCGCGGCCTGCCGCAATCGAGCGGCGTCGCCCGCCGCGGATTCGATCACGTCGGCCGTTTCCGCCGCGTCGATGCGGACTAGCATCGCCGTGTCGCGCGCCCAGATCCCGGCCAGGTCGACCTCGTTGGCCGCCAATGCCTCGCGCAAATTCCGCACGGCCTGCGCCAGCCGCTCGCGCCGTTCATCCAACGTTCGCAGCGACAAATCCAGCGATCGCACCTGGTCGTCGCCGGTTCGCAGCTCGACCCGAGCGTCCGGCGCAAGCACGCCCCCGCACCGCACCCAGAACTCGAGCGGATAGCCTTCGGCGAACCGCGCGTCCAGCGGCCCCGCCCCGTCGCGACGACGCTCGAGAACCAAACGATGGTTGATCGCGATGCGCTCGATCACCGTCGCCGACGGGTAATGCACCGAAGCCAGCATCAGACGCTGCAAGAAGGCTCGCGTGTGATCGGGAAAGCAAATCGCGACGCCGCTCGTCACGACCAGCGTCAGCGCGAGCCACGCGAGGCGATGGCGAGGCTTGGCCTGGCTGAATCCCTCGAACACATCCATCCGGTTCGTCAACTCGGCGACGCTTTGGATGACGTGCTGTTCCAGTTGCTGCGAGCCCCAGGCAGCCGCCTCGGGACGCTCGAATTGGATCGCCGCCACCAGATCGCTGCTGATCCGCTGCTGACGTTCCACCAACAGGGCCAGCTCGATCTCGTCTTCGCGAATCCCCAACTCGGGCAGCGCCAAACGACGCACGCTCCACAGCCCGCCGACGACGGCCAGCCCGATGATCACCACGCGCTGGAGCACGTCCATCTGAAACGCGACATCGATGGCGAATACGGCCAACAGCAACCACAGGATCGCCGTGGCGAGCCCGGCATACGCGGTCGCCCAACGGCCGAGCGCACGGATGCGCCGCAACGAAGCCAACCGACGATGGAGGATGCCCAGTCGCGTCATGCCAGGTGAATCATCTTTCTGCTGAACCACTCGCCCAACATCAGCCCGATCAAGGCGACGAACCACAACGGCGTGCACCACAACGGGTGGTTTCGCGTATAGCGTTCGGTGATCATCGGCAGATGCAGGTCGTCGATCAACCGATCGACCGTCGTCAAGTCGTAACTGCGGCCGCGCGTCTCGGCGGCCAGCTCTTCCTGCACGCGCAGGTTGCGGACCCCGCTGCGCCGCTCGGCCGACAAGCCGGTCACGCTGAACCGCCCCTCGCGAAAGCCGTCCGTCACGGGATCCCGGACCCGGATGCTGTACTCGCCCTCGCTGTACACGGGAATCTGAGCCTCGAAGACGCCGCGCCGCAGCAGCGGCACGCGCAGCTCGCGAACGTGCTCGCCCCCTTCGCCGCCGACCGTCAGTTCGGCCGACAACGAGGCGTGCGGGACGTCTTCGGCAGCCAAAGGCTCGAAGTTCTGGTCGCAGGCTTCGACGGTCAGGACCACCTTGTCCTCGACGCGATATTGCTGTCGATCCGTCCGGACGACAAAACGTTTGTCCGCCCCGAGCGCATGGCTCATCCCCAAGCGATAGATCAACTGCGACCAGAAGCGGCGGTAATAGTGCTCGCCATACAGCCGCCGCAGCCGCCACATTTCGTTGAAACCCAGGTACACGACCTCGCCGGCCCCGAACTGGCGGATGGCGATCAACGGCTGATGCGTCTTGCCATCGCGACACGTGTCGGTGGGGTGTTCGGCCAACGCATAGCTTTGGTCCTGTAGCCGAGCGACGGGTTGATACCACGGCAACAACCGCAGGTTGTCCCAGGCTTTGGCGTTCTCGGCTTCGCTGTCGCCCAGACGCATGAACGGATAGCGCGCAGCGTGGGCCGTCAATCGCAGCCGGAACGGCCGCTCGTCTCGCAACCGAGCGTCAGGATCCAGGACCACCGGCAACATGTCGGCCAGAGCGGTGCCGCTCAGCTCGCTGGGCCCGAAACGCGGACCCGCGATCACGACAAGCCCTCCGCCAAACTGGCCGACAAACTCGCGGACCAAGCCGCAAAATCGATCGTTGATCCCGGTCCGCGGCATGTCGTCCAGAAAGATCACGTCGCTGGCGAAAAAGTCGCTCCGCTTGGGCGTCAACGTCGGCAAGAACAACACGTTCGACTCGCGGACCCGCGGATCGGACGAAGCCAGATAGGTGCGAAAGCCGTCCATGCCGACCAGCTTGTCGCGATGAAAGACTTCCTTGACGAATCGCCATTCCCAGGACGGTTCGTAAGCCACGTACATCAGCCGCAGAAAGTCGTCGATGATCGTGACTTCGCGGGATGCCCGATTGTTGTCCAGCACGATTTCCCCTTCGATCGGCTCGGCCTGCGCCACGAACTCGAATTGTCCGGCGTCCTCCGGCGTGAACGGGAAATCGATCGTCTCGAGATTCGTCGTCAAAGCGACCGTTCTGCGCCCGAGCAGCACGCCGGGCCCCGTTGTGCTAGGGCCTGGCGCATCAGTGGCGACGCCGCTCAGCTTGCGAGCCGTCACGTCCACGGTCACCGACCTGTCCTGCAGCCCCGTCTGGCGCAGCCTGACCTGGATGCTCGTGCGTTCGGCGCGTTTCATCCGGGCATCCATTTGCAGGTCGACCGCTAGATCCATCGCTTCGGTCGCGCCCAATCCGACCGTGTAAATCGGTACGCCCAGCCTGACGGCGGGCGAGCGTGACTCGTCGTGCGGGCCGCCGCTGGGCGCGATTCCCGAGTTGTGAGCAAAATCGCTGAACAGCACGACGGCGCCCAGATTCCCTCCGCCCGACTGTTGGGCGATATCGTTCAGCACCGCCCCCAACGCCGTGACCTGGCCCTCGGTCGTCAACTGATCCGCCAGCCGTTTCGGGTCGGGCACGTCGTCGGTCGGATTTCCCGGATCGAGCTTTCGCAACCGGCTGGTCGCGTTGCCGTCAAACAGAAAGCTTTCGATGCGAAACCGACCGCCGCTGCCCAGCCGGTCGACGAAGTTGTTCTCGGATCGGCGCAAAAACGCCCGCAAGTGATCGACGCGGCTCGGCTTGCGAGTCGCCTGGTCGTCGGGCGGTCGCCATTGGACAGCCTTGGCCAATGCCGCCTGTTGAGCCGCCGGATATTCGTCCTCGATCGCCATGCTGTCGGTGCCGTCGAACACCAGGTACAGCAGCGGCGGCTTGACGTCGGTCAGCGACAGACACAGCACGGGATCCGCCAACGTCAGCAACAGCAGCCCCAGCAGCAGGCCGCGGCTCAGCCCCAAGCCGAGCCGCGCGGCCCGCGAGCCGCGATGCTGGAATCTCGTGTAAAAGACAACTGCAGCGACCGCGGCGATCACCAGGCCAAAGACCAGCCAAAACGCGCCCCGAGCCGCCCACGGCGCGGCCAGCGACGGATCGATCGCATCGAGCGACCGCACGTTCTTCAAGCCCAACAGCCAACCCAAAGCTGCGTTCATCGCGTCGTTTCACCCGCCCGTGGGATACTCGATCTGGGCCGCCAACACCGAAGGGATCTGCCCGGTCGTCTTGGCCGGCCGGCTGCCGACCAGCAGCAGCTCGACCGATAATAGGCCTAGCACGGCCAAGATCAACCACCACCAACTGTCCTGACCGCTGAGCTGATTGCCTGCCAGGCTGATCTGTTCGTCCGGTCCGAGCCAGCGAATGACACCATCGCCGCTGCGCGCGTCGAACTGATCCCGGCTCAACGGCTGCAGTTCGGACTCGTCCGGATCTCCGTTGACGGCCAACGCCAATTCCCAGGTCGCCGGCGGCGCTTCGCTCGCAACAGAGGCACTGACATTCGTTGCGCGGGCGGCGCCGCCCGCTGGCGGATCGTCTGCGCCGCCCGTTCCGTCGCCGGCGCCGACGTCCGGATCCGCGCCAAAGGCCGTCACCCGATACAGGCCGCGCTCGAACGGCCGCTCGATTTCAAACCCCAACTGATCGCGTCCCACAAAGCCCGTGTCCAACACTTCGTTACGCCCATCGGCGTTCGGACGCCGCAAACGAAGCGAGATGTCGCGGTCGCGCGCAGGCAACGGCAGGACGATCCGCTCGTCGGTCTCAAAGTTTCGAGGCGGCAGCGTGGCCTGGATCATCGATCGCAACGCGCGGTCGAAGATCACGACTGCGTTGCTCAACGACAGCGTGTTCCAATTGGACAGCAGCCCGCTGGACGCAAACAACACGTTGCCCCGCCCGATCTCGCGCGTCACCAGAAACGGCGTGCCTGCCGGGTCGTCAAAACGAGCCAAGACCCGCGGCAGTGAACGCTCGGCCAAAGCCTCGATCCGCCGCGCGTGGGCCGCGGGATCATCCGACGACGGCCGGTTCAATGGCGATTCGGCCAGCCGCGCTTCGTCCGCAAAGTCGCCTCGTTGCGCGCTCCACAACAACCAATTGCGGCTCTGCTCGTCGGCCCGCTGCTCGTCGTCCCGCAATTGCGCGCGGACCGAGTCGCGCAGGGCGACCTCGCCGCCTGCCTGGACGACTTGTTCGCGTCTCCCGGCCGCCTCGTCCGCCAAGCGTTGCGCGGTTTCGAGCCGTTCTTGCTCCGAGGCGCGCAGCGCATCGAGCGTGGCCGGATCGACGTCAGCCCGTACGGCCTTGAAAAACAACGGCTCGGCGTACAAATCCCGCAACTCCTGCTCGCCCACGTCCGCCAATTGAAAGTAGCGATGCGCTTGCAGGCTGGCGAACGACAAGAAAAAGGGCCGCGGGACCCCGCGTGCCTCGTCCGGCGCCGCCCCCAGCGCATCGGGCAGCAGCGGCGCAGGCAAAATCCCCGCGCCATCGAGCCATGCGGATGCCGTCCATCGCGCCGGATCGAAGCCCGAGTTCCGCGCCGGATCGTACTGCCCGCCGGCCGCAATGAACAATTGGCCGCCCTGCTCGACATACTCGCGCAACAAGCTCGTCTTGTCGCCCGGATCGGCGATTCCCGCGATCACGACCAGCCGCGCGTCTTCCAACAATTCCTGCGACAACTGGTCGACTCTGACATGCCGGACGCGAATCAACTGGCGACCGACGTCCGAGCGGCTGTCGACGGGCGCCAGCAGCTTGCGCAACAGACGCGTCTCGCCCAGGCGGTTCTTGAGCGGATCTTCTTCGTCCGCTCCGTATTGATCGACAAAGACAACCGGCAGCGCGGCGACGACGTGGACGATCAGGTGCCGTTCGTCGTCGGCGGGAAGATTGTCGGGCGTCAGCGAAACCTTGACCGGCACGGCCAGGGACTTGCCCGGCTCGGGCTGAAAGGCGTTGAACAGGTATTCGAACGCCACCTCCCGCGCGCCCCGCCCCGGTTCGAGCGTGACGATCTTTGTCGCCACCTGTTGGTCCGCCACGCTCAGCGCGACCTCGACGTCGCGTCGCGAGGCGACGCCATCGTAACGGATCTCGGCTAGAAACGTCGTCGGCGTCTCGACGTCGGCGACGCCATCCTGGACGCGAAACGCGGCTATCCAGATGTTCTGCGGATCCACGGCCGACACATCCACGACCTGGATCGGAGCGAGATCGGCGAACTGATCGACTTGCGTCAGATCGCGCCAATTGGATGCCTGCTGGTCGCTGAAAATGACAACCCGCGGGCTGAGCCGCGGTCCCAGTTCGCAGACACGCCGGGCCTCGTGCAAGGCGGGCAGGACGCTGGCGGACCGATCGAGCGTCTCGATTTCCGCCAACGCCCGCATCGCTCCGGCCTTTGTCGAGGCGTCCAGTGTCACGCCGCCAAGCGAACCACACAGCGGAACGACCGTCACGCGACTGCCCTCGGGCAAGCGGTCGACGAACCGCCGTGCCCGCTCTTTGGCCTGATCCAGCCGCGTCCCCTCGGGCAGTTCATAGGCCATGCTCAGACTGTTGTCTACCAACAACACGGCGTGCAGCGGCTTCGAACCATCGAAAGCCTGTTCGGTTGAGGAAAAGAATGGGCGGGCCAGCGCCAGCCCCACCAACAGCACGACCAAGGTTCGCAGCGTCAGCAACAGGATATCGCGCAGCGTCAGAATTCGTCGGTTCCGCCGCAACGCCTCGCGCAAGAAATCCATCGCGGCCCAGTGGACGGTTCGATATCGTCGACGATTCAGCAGATGGATGATCACCGGCCCCGCCGCGGCGATCAGACCGGCGATGGCAAACGAGGCGGCGGCGAAGGACGGAAGAAAGTTCATCGGCACGAGCCGTAGGGAGGACAGATTATGGATTGTAGCGAGACAGACTGTCGCGAGACAAACCGTAGCACGCGAGCGAGTTGTCCAAGCGTAAGTCTTTGGGCTGCCGCGTTTATCCGAGCACCGGATTCGCGCGATCTGGCGAGCGCGCCGAGCCCCGCGCCGAGTCCCGACAACGCTCAGGTTCCGGCGTCGCCGTGTGTCTCGCGTTGCAGACGCAGGCTCTCGATTTTTCCTTCCTGGAGAATTGGCAGATAGCGATTCGGGATCGCCAAGATGAAGCACGCCACCGCGGTTCCATACAGTTCGCCCGGCTTTCCGCCGACGCGTCCGCCCCCTTCCACGCCGCGATCGAACCAACGCCCGTTCTGTGCGGGATTGTTCAGGTCGACGGCCTGCGAAGCCACCAGCAAATCCCGCAGGATTGGATAGCTCGTGCGCCACGAATCGCCGCCGACCTGATACAAGGCCTGCCCGACATAGTACAGCGTATAGGCGTCCAGCGGCAACGTGCCCGACCGGGGCGGCGGTTTTTTCAACTGCCGCACCCGCTCGACGATCAGGTCCATATTCTTGCCAATGCGCCAATCGTCGTACTGACCGAACTCCTGCAGGCACACCACGCCCGCCGCGGCCATCGCCGTCGTGCCCTGGCCGCCGCCTTTGCTATAGGTGAACTGCCCCGGCAGCTTTTTCAGCTCAGCCTCCGGCGCGTCGTGTCGCCCGCCGCTGGGCGTGTAATGCTCGCGGACGCTCTTGATGGCCAAATCGACCACGGTGGGCGAGACCTCCAGACCACTGTCCATCGCGCTCCGCAAGGCTTTGGCCTGCATCACGGCCAAACTCAGATCGTGCCCCCGTTCCTTGCGCCGCGCCTGGTAGTCCCAGCCGCCGTCCAAACATTGCGTTGCGGCGATCAGTTTCAGAGATCGATCCAAGGCGATGTTCAGACGTCGATCACGGCTGGTTGTCATCCCATGGGCCTGGCCCAGGACAAACGTGGCTAGGCCATGATTGTACATGTCGTGCTGCTGGGTCGAGACATTCAACAGACCCGATGGCTTGGCATTCTTGAGCACATAGTCCAACGCTCGCGCGACGGTCGCTCCGTACTTGCCGCGACCGGGCGCATAGCCGGCGGCCATAAAGGCCAGGGCGCCCATGCTGACCAATCCCGTGTCGTTCGAGGTCCAATTGCCTTCGGGCCCCTGATTCTTGTCGAGCCACTCCAGACCGCGCAGCAGCGCTTGCTCGCTTTCCAGCGTCATCTCCCAATCGCCCTGGCCGTGGACCGTCGGTCCGACGGCTGACAGGACGAGCGTCAAACACCCGACAACCGCCCACCTGCGCATTTTCTTGGCTTCCTCTCACGGCATTGCTCGAAATGCCGCGCCATCGAGCAATAAACAGGTTGCCTCGCAAACAAACCATCGTAATCACGCCAGATTCACAAAGAAATACCGGCCTTGATTGACTAGCCTCAGATTGCGGCTGCCCCGTAAGTCGGCAGCATGGCCCGGCGTTAGCCGCGCCAAATGCACGACACCAACCGCGCGATGGGGATTGTGGGCGGGCTGGGGACGGACAAGGCTTGAACCGCGCGCCGTGCCCGCACAGCACGCAACGGCGCCCACCGCGGCGCAAACTGCGGCGCGAATCGCTGGGCAAACCGTGCCCCCCTGCCGTGCCTCGACGAACAGGCCTCGCCGCGCGCAGCGACGACGCTCGAGATGGCGATGGCGCCGCCATCGGTCCGCCGACCGCGCCGGCGCGCCTATCGACCGGCCGTCAGCTTTTCGATCAGAAAGTCTTCGACCCGCGGATGTCGGACGTCCGGCGCCCCGGGGTAGACCAGTTCGCACGAGACGCCGACCTCGCGCAGTCGTTCTTGAAGCTTGACGCCATAGTTCGACGTGTGCGTTGGATCTTTCTGCGGCTCGCCGATCGCGGGCGGCGCCGAGTAGATCAGGTACACGGGTGGATCGTCCGCCGAGACGAGTTCGTAGGGCGAGTAGGCTTTGATCCACGGCAGGATCGATTCCCGCGCCGCCAGAAACTCGGCGAACTGTGTGTCGCGAGTCCGGGTGTTCGTCGGATCCGGCATGAAGCCGAACGCATGGCCGCCGTACCGGCTGTTCGGCGTCCACGCTTTGAGCTGTTGCGGGTCGAGCGATGTCTGGGCGCCGACCACGGCCGCACACCATAGACGCGTCGACTCGCGAGCGACCGGATCCGCGCTGTTGGGATCCGCCATGTCGTCATGAAACGCCAGCCACAAACTCGAACACGCGCCGGCGGATCCACCCGTCGCGCCGATTCGCTGTTTGTCCAGATTCCAGTCATCCGCCTTGCTGCGGACGAATTGCAGAGCCCGTGCCGCGTCGCTCAACGGCCACTGTACAGGCGGTTTGACGCCGGCCAGAATCGCTTGCGTGACGAAGCGATAGTTGATCGAGACGACGGAGATTCCGCTGGACAGGTACCGCCCCAATGCGCCGCCGACGCCTGCTTTGTCGCCCGCGACCCAACCCCCGCCATGGATGTGGAATACAACCGGTGTCGGCTGCGACGATTCGGCTTTCCAAAAGTCGAGAACTTGCCGCTCGTGCGAACCATACGGCACGTTCGCCAACGTCGGAGTGGGCCGCGCAGGCTTGGCAGCCGCCACACGCTGGACGTTCGCTTTCTCGGCGGCGGCGTTCGATGCGGCTGGTGTTGAAGCTGATTCAGCGGCCAGAACATGGCTGACCAACAGACACAAACACAGCGCAACAGGGCTGAGATGTTTCATCGGAGGCTCGCGATTCTACTCGGATCGGGCCGAGAATTGGGTTGGACCGAGAATCTGAGAGATGAACAACGCGGATTTCGAGGCCCAGCAGCCGGCGACGCCCGTCGCGCGAAACGCGTTCGTTGCGCGAAACGCGCCCGTTGCGACCGCGTTCTGTCGAGGTCGTCCGTGTGTCACGCCGCTCGATCCGAACGGCCCTGCTTTGCACAGTTCGGATCGATACGTTCATGGGCGGCCGCCGGTCTGTTCTCGCCGCACGAGCACGCATCGCCGATCGGTTGCTCTTGGCCATGCTCGGGCAACAACAGCACATGCCGGGCGGTCGAGGATGGCGTGTTTCGTCATGACCCGAGGCCCAAACAAACGCGTGACTCGCGCCTCTCGCTCGCGGTTCGGATTGCGTGAGCGGGAAGCCACGCACGAGATGAAGGCGCCAATGCCCCGGCGAGCGCCAGCACGATAACCGGCAGGTGTCTGCATCGCGGCGCGGCAGGATGCCGCGTCTACCCCACCTTGGCGAGCGTCAGGATTACAAACGGCAAGAAGCGGCTCCGTTTTGAGGCTCGCAGCCGCGGACGCTCGTGACAGGCTCCGACGATCATCCGGTCGTGGCGATCTTGTCGGGGTGATCTTGTCGCGGTGATGGCGGGCCGACATGACACGGGCCGGCGTTTGGACCGCCCAGCATTTCGAGACGCAACAAACGCAGCTTGTCGCGTCTCGCACAAGCTGGCCCGCTAGGACTTGAACCTAGAACAATGGAGCCAGAATCCATCGTGTTGCCAATTACACCACGGGCCAGCCCGTAATCTAAGCGAAGCCGCGCGTTTGGGTCAAGAGGGGTACGACGAAGCCTCCGGAATTCTGCCAATTCGCGTCGACGCGTCGCCCTCGTACTCGGAAACGCCCAAGTCAAGGCCGAGATGCAGACAACCGCGGGACGCCCAACCGAGTGCGCGGAGGCGTTGGACCGCCCGCTCTCGCACCTTCGCGTCTCAGTTCGTGTCACGCGGGCACGATCCGCGCATCTTGCACACTGGTCTGTCCAGTACGCTGTTGGGTTGCGGGCGCTGGCCCGCGTAAGTTGGACGACGCGCTGCTCGGAGGTGACAGGAACGCCGCACGAGGTTCTACGACGTGCGGTTTTCGCGAAACTCAGCCTCCGGCGGCCGACGCCGTGGATGTCAGCGCCGATAGACGCAGCGTGCCTTTGCCTTCGACCCGGATGTTCAGCGTCTGGCGAGCGGCGTTGAACTCGACGTCCAGAACTTGGCCGCCCTCGAATTCGACGCGTTTCGGGGACGACGGGATGTGAACCAGCCGCACCCAGTAGGGTTTCGAGCACCAGCCGTCGATCTCGACTTGCAGCGTGCTGTTGTCGTCGGCGACGCGGCCGATGCCGCCGGGCACGTGCAGCAGAACGCCGTGGGGCGCGAGCCGGCGCAGGCTGTAGATCGGCGTCTTGCCGAACGCCTCGGCCAGGTTGGCTTGGACCGTGCCGGGGCTGATCGCCGGACCGTCGCGGCGCTGTTCCCGCAAGTGAAAAAAGTCGGGCAGCAAGCCCTGACGCACGCGGTCGCTCGACGGAAACGTCTGCTGGAGTCCCGACCGCGTAATCCCCGCGGCCAAATGATTCCAGAAGGGGCCGACGTCCGGATCGAGCGCGCCAAGCTCTTGAACCGCGGTTCGGTATACCAAGCCGCACCACTGCACGGGCTGGCCGATCCAAAAAGGGGCGACCCAATTGCTCGCCCCCAGCACGGCGGTCGTGGCGTACAGGCCGACCGATCCGGCCACCGGCGGATCGAGATAGACCAGCGGCACCCCGCTCCAGGCCCACTCGCGGGCGGCCTCCAGATATCGCCGCTCGCCCGTCAGGCAGTAGGCCAGATTGCAACCGGCCACGACGCGGCCGCTGGCCAGGATGTCCGGTGTGTGCAGCGGCATCTCCCACGTCTGCGCGCCGCGAGGAACCGTATCACGGTAGGCTTCGAGCTGCTGGTCCAGCACCGCGAGCGCCGCCCGTGTAAGCTCGGCGTCGCCCGTGAATACGGCCGTCTCGAGGATCGGTTCGAGCCGCGTGGCGCTTAACCCGTTGGCGTGGTCCTCCCAGTGCGTCGCGCCGTAGTCCGTGTGGCCCGGCAGCGGACGATAGCGGACCAAGCCTCGATTGTCGAACCCGGCCATCGCCTGTCGCGCGTTGTCCAGCCGGCGCTGGGCATAGGGCTCGATCTGGCCGAACAGCAAAGGCGCGAACGGGCGCGCGACGTGGCTGCAACGCGCGTCCCAATCGTGGGCGGGCGCCAGTCGCGCCAGGCCGCGCTGGGCGGCCGCGCGCAGACGCTCGGCCAGTTGTCGGTCGTCGGTGTGTTCGGCCAGCCACAACATGTAGCCCAGAGCGTCGGCGGCGGGCCGAGCCGGGAACATTTTGCCCCAGACGGCATGGCGCCAGATCCCGTCCTCGTGCAACGCCGAGTCGAGCCAGCCGTGGGCTAACAGCTTGACGGCCGCGTCAAACCCGCCCTCGATGTCCGGCGCGGGCGGAAGGCCTCCGCGCAGACGCACATACTGCTCGACGGCCGGCTGGACAGTCTGTCCTCGCCCACCGATCAGCGTGGCGGTCAGGCACACGGGCCTGTCCGGCGCCATGACCAACGGTCGAAACACGTTTAGCTCGTTTTCCAAACGGTACTCGTCCCCGCCCGGGAGCCACAACCCGAGCAGATGGGCTTTCGAGCCAAAGACACGGTCGGGTGAATCGAAAACCGTCGCCGGCCGGTCGCTCCGATCCCAAATCAGGCCGACATATCGCCCGTTGGCGACGACGCTCATCAGCGGAAAGCACGGTCTGAAACTGTCTACGATCCGTCGCTGGGCCTGCGGGCCGCGGACATCCGCTTCGCTGCTGCTGGGCTCGTCCTCCAAGTACTCGACGCCCGGCAACACGGCCTGCGTTTTCGACTCGCCAAAGCTGCCCAAGCCGGCCGACAGCGTGAGCATCGGCAGATGACACACGGCCCGTTCGCGGTCCACGGCAACCGATGTCTCGACGGTGATCGCGCCCGCCGCCCGCACGGTGAATGTCCGCCGCAGCAGCCAGTTCGCGCCGCCCGCATCGACGACGCGGGCGGCGACGCTCAGCCGCTCGGCGGTGGCCTGCTCGATTGCGACGGTCGTGTCGGCCAGGTCCACGTAGACGGGCTGGCCGTCAAGGACGACGCCCAGTTGGGCGCGACCGTGCGCCTGGGCCATCTGCTGGTCGTCGACCCGCACGACATAACCGTCCCACGCATCGGCCGCGTGGACGATCGTCAGTTCACCGGCGCTGATGCCTGGACTCGCGGCGTCGATCGCCAGACGCTCGGGACGGGCGAGTTGTCCCGCGTCGAGCGGCCTCAAGTCCGTCGCGCGGATCCAGGCGATCGCGATGCGCCCGACGTCGGCCGCCGGATCGATCCTGAGCCGCGCCCCGGCCTGCTGGGGAGGAAGCTGTACGTCGTATTCGTGCCACTGGCCGTCCGCACGGACGGAAAAGGGCGTCGAGTTGCCGGCGGTGAAGCCGCGTCCGAAAAACACCTCGCCGCTGGCGTCCGCCTCGGAACGCATCCGAATCGTCAGCCGCAGCGGCGTTCCCAGCGGCAAGTTCGTGACAGGCTCGGACTGAATATACGGGTCTGGGCCGACGCAATCGAACTCGAGTCCGTCGGCCGTGACACGCATGTTCTCCACGGCGTGCGTGGGTTCCCAGCCATGCGGTCCCGCTCTGAAATCGAACAGCATCACGGATTCGCCGCCCAGCGACGGGGCCGCCGA
>JAVYAJ010000341.1:0-11763 GCA_032229885.1 Candidatus Anammoximicrobium sp.
CTCAAACATCGTGAAGTTTTTAACAATGTTTTCAGCCAGCGAAAAATTTCTGCGTCCTTCTGCGTCTTCGGCGGCCAACGTCCGCGGATGGACACGGGTAGCAGGGATGAAGGACAACGGTTAGCCGTGAGGTCGTTATTCGTATGATTCGTGGTCCTCTTCAATATTTCTTGGCCGTTGTTTGGTTGCGCCTGCTGGCCGCGCCGTGTTCGGTTCCGTGCCGCGGTCGCGAGGTCTTCCGGCACGCCTCCGTTTGCGCCGGACGCCCTTCCGTTGCCTTCGGCACGGACCTGGTCCGCTCGCCGCGCAACCGGCGCTCGCGTCCGGCGGCTGCGTCCAGACCGCGAGGCTCTATGATTCCCGCGTGGGCTCGGATCGAGACCAGCCGGGGACATGTTCGCCGCGTCGCAGGCGGCGAACGCGGTCGATCATTTCGGTCATCGTCTCGAGCTCCGTATAGTACATCGCGTTGGGGTCGATCTTCTTCTCTTGCATGAACTGGATATGCCGTCGAATCGGAGGCAAACCGGCGAACCAGGGCAGTACGACCAGCCACACGACCAGCATGGCGCACGCGCCGGCGACCAATCCCAACCACCCGCGCCAGCCCGCGCGATCGCGGCGCGGCGCATCGCGCGTGTCGCCGGACACGGCGTCATTTCGACAGCATGTCGGCGGCATGAGGAAACACCTTTTCGAACATGATCCAAGCCATCACCAGCGTCAGGAACAGATTGAAGCTCTGGCCCACCACGTACAGAATCAGCGGCCGACCGCCTTTCAGATGGACGGACAATTCGCGAAAGTTCGTCTCGAGCCCGATGCTGACGAACGCCAGACAGAAAAACCAGTTCCGCAACGTCGCCGTGTTCTTGCCCAGCACCGCATCGACCAGATGTTCGCCTTCGGGCGAGATCGCAGCCATCACGGAAAACACGATCGACGCGGCGATAAAGCCCAGGATGAACTTCGGAAAGCGATGCCAGATCTCCATCAGCCCGGGCCGCTCGCGGTCATCCGTCCGTTCGACGTAGGTGACCCAGTAGACGGCGACGAAGAAGGCCACGACGCCGATCAGGATGTTTTGGATCATCTTGACCGTCGCCGCGACTTGCAGCGCGTCGTCGCCGAGCATCGCCGCCGCGGCCGCGACGGCGCCGGTCGAGTCGATCGTCCCGCCCAGCCAGGCGCCGCCCACGATGTTGCTGAGCCCGATCATCTTGATCACGGGCGGCATGACGACCATCATGATGACCGTAAACGCCAACGACAGGCCGATCGCCAACGACAACTCGCTGCGTTTGGCGCGGCAGGCCGCCGCGGTGGCGATCGCCGCCGACACGCCGCACACGGACATGTCCGACGAGATCACGATGTTCAGCGTCGGCGACGAGATCCGCAGAATCCGCTGGCCGAACCAGAACGTCGTGACCAACACGATCGGCGTCACGATCCAGGCCACAAAGATCCCGGGCACTCCCAGCGCCAGCAGGCGGCCGAACAGGACTTCGGCGCCGAGCACGACGAGCCCCGTCTTGATGTAGAACTCGGTGCATGACGCCGACAGGATCCAGCGGGGCGTCCCCACGGTGTTGCTGATCAACAGGCCGATCCCCAAGGCCCAGATCGCGTACTCGAGGTTGTAGTACTTGATGGTCGCCTGGCCGGCCAACACTTGAGACAAGATGGCCAGCAGAAAGACGACCACAAAACCGGCGGCGAACTGCGACAGCCGTTTGCCCATCACCCGAGCGCCCAGTCCAAAGGCGACGAAGCTGAGCACAAAAGCCCCGCAGATGCCGGGCCACACGCTGGCGCCTTTGACGGTGAACGCGTCGAGCGGGTTGTCCGTCCATCCGCCCGGCTTGGATAGCCACTTCTTCAACAGATCACTGCCCGACGCGCCGGTTTGCCAAACCAACAGAGTGAACAAACCCAACAGCGCGCCGCCGATCCATACGGCCCACCAGTCTTCGGTCATGTACAACTGTCGCCACCCGAGCTGACCGGCATTCGCGGCGATTCGTTCGTCGCCCGATTTGTGCGAGCTGTCTGCCATATCTGTCCTGCCTATGGGGTAAGGGCGTCGGTGGTGGGGAGCTGCTCGCGGTCGTACGCACACGCCACGCGCGCCGATCGCCTCGCCGCACGGCGGTCCACAAGACCGCAGCCCCGCGACGTGGCCTCGACGCCCGCGCACACCGAACGCCAGGCGCGCAATTTTACGCAACGAAAAGTTTGAATAACGGCGTTTGAATATAAGAGTGTCGCACGGATTTGGCAATGCGTGTGTCTGGGGTAGTTGCAGGTGGACGAGGGACACGACACAATGGCAAGTCGTGGTCGGCCAGCGGCAGGTCGCGCGTGCTCGCGTCTATCCCGCCGCTGGCGTCGAACAACCTGCGGCTTGCCCGCCGCCGAGTCCGCGGGATCAGACCTGCTGCGGCAGACGCCCGTCGTGCATCGGCCGCACGTCGCAACGCTGATTTTCACCGACTTTGTTCGTTACAAAGGAGACACTCATGGCACGTCCCGTCACGTTGTTTACCGGCCAATGGGCAGATCTGCCCGTGCAGGACTTGGCTCGCAAGGCGCAGGATTTCGGCTACGACGGGTTGGAGTTGGCCTGCTGGGGCGACCACTTCGAGGTGCGAAAGGCGTTGGAAGACGATGGCTACTGTGCGCGGAAACGCGAATTGTTGGAGAGTTTCGACCTGCAGTGCTTCGCGATCAGCAATCACTTGGTGGGCCAGGCGGTGCTGGATGTCATCGACCAGCGGCACAAGTCGATCGTGCCCGATTATGTCTGGGGCGACGGCGATCCGACAGGCGTGGCCGAGCGGGCTGCCGAGGAGCTGAAGAACACGGCGCGCGCTGCCCAAAAGCTGGGCGTGAGCGTGGTGAACGGTTTTACGGGCTCGAGCATCTGGCACCTGAACTACTCGTTTCCACCCGTCCCGCCGCGGTGGATCGACGCCGGCTTCGAGTTGTTGGCCGAGCGTTTCAACCCGATTCTGGACGTGTTCGCCGAGTGCGGGGTCAAGTTCGCGCTCGAAGTTCACCCCACCGAGATCGCCTTCGATCTGCATACGGCCCAGCGGGCGTTGGAGGCATTGGATCACCGCGAAGAGTTCGGCTTCAACTTTGACCCGAGCCATCTGCATTGGCAAGGCGTCGATCCGGTCGAGTTCATCCGCGCGTTCCCGGATCGGATCTATCACGTTCACATCAAGGACGCGATCACGACGTTGAACGGGCGCAGCGGAATCATCGCCAGCCACCTGAACTTTGGCGATCCGCGCCGCGGCTGGGACTTCCGCAGCCCGGGACGCGGGGGCGTCAACTTCGAGGAGATCATCCGGGCGTTGAACGACATCAAGTATGCCGGACCGTTGTCGGTCGAGTGGGAGGATTCCGGAATGGAACGCGAGTTCGGCGCCCGCGAAGCGGCCCAGTTCGTCAAACGACTGGATTTCGCGCCCAGCGGCCGCGCGTTCGATGCCGCGTTCGAGGAATGACCGTCCCGGGTCGCGCCGTTCGACGGATGGCTGTTGGCGAAATGGCCCCGTGATCGGGATAAGAGATGGGGATCTTCGTCCGTCTGTTCGCGCGCGGCGTGTGGACGCGGCATCTTGCCGCATCGGGATAGTGCCTTCGTCCGACTGCCCGCGCACAGTGCCCTTTGGGTGCGCAGTGCAGAACCCGGCCGTGGCCGAATCACATCTGATTCTGCGGGAGCGTGGCGTGGGATCGTTCCGCGGAAAACGTGGAGAGTCCGTATCTATGGGCGCTAACCGTCGTGACTTTCTGGCCAGCACGGCCATCGGCGCGGCTGCGGCCGCCGGCGGCGCGTGGTTGGGCAACGATCAGAACTCGGCGCGGGCGAGCCAGCAGCCGGTCGATCGCGTGCCTCAGCATCGGTTTGCGTTTGCGCTGAACACGGGCACGATCCGCGGGCAAAAACTGGGATTGGTCGCCGAGATCGAGACCGTGGCAAAAACGGGCTACGAGGCGATCGAGCCGTGGCTGGACGCAGTGCACGCGTACGTTCAAGCGGGTGGATCACTGCGCGACATCCGTCGCCGTTGCGAGGATCTGGGGCTGAAGGTCTGCAGCGCCATCGGATTTCCCGCCTGGATTGCGGACGACGACCAGCAGCGCCGCGCCGGCGTGGAACAGTTGAAACGCGACATGGATGCGCTGGCCCAGATTGGCGGCACGCACATCGCCGCGCCGCCGGCGGGCGCCAACCGGCCGGGCAGCCGCCTGGATCTGGACGCGGCCGCGGCTCGGTACGCGGCGATCCTGGATCTGGGACGCCAGATGGGCGTCATCCCTCAGCTCGAGATCTGGGGCTCGTCCGCCAATCTCAGCCACGGCAGCGAGGCTCTGTACGTCGCCGCCCGCGCGGGCCACCCGGATGCGTGCCTGTTGCTGGACGCCTATCACATGTACCGTGGCGGAACGCCGGCGAGCTTGCTGCGGTTGGTCGGACGCCAGGCGATCCACTGCTTTCACATGAACGACTATCCTGCGCAGCCGGCGCGCGATACGATCACCGATGCCGATCGCATTTGGCCGGGCGACGGGATCGCGCCGCTGGGTGAATTGCTGCACAACTTGGCCGACAACCAGTGTCAGGTCTTTCTGTCGCTGGAATTGTTCAACCGCGATTATTGGCAGTTGCCGGCCGTCGAGGCGGTGCGGATCGGACTGGAAAAGATGAAGGCTGTCGTGGCGGCGGCCGGGCTGGGATAAGCGGACGCCGACCCCGCCAGCCCGGCGCGGTCGAAGATCCCACGCTTCCGCGCGGCTTTGATCTGCCCGCGACTCGGCGCGGCACGACCCGGCGCGCACTGGGGGTGGCCCGCGACGCGCTGCCCGACGTTCGTCGGGTGTTTCGACCCATTGCGCGGATCGGACGAAGGACGATGGCCAATGGACAGCGTGCCAGGCGCGGGCCTCGACATGTTGAAAAGCTGGCTAGATAGGCTTGCGTACCCCCAAAAATACGCCTCGGCTCGCGGAGGAGATCACGATGCTGTGTTTGTCGCGAAATCCCACGGGCGGGAGACCACGGGCCATGATCTGGGCGTGTCTGCTGGGCTGGGCGGCCACAGGGGTGCTGGGGGGCGTGGCGGGCGCACAGGAGTGGACTCGATTTCGCGGTCCCAACGGGATGGGATTGAGCGACGCGAAAAATCTGCCATCCACCTGGGACGAGACGACCTATCGCTGGCGAGCGACGCTGCCCGGCGAGGGCCACTCATCGCCCGTGGTGTGGGGCGACCGCATTTTCGTGAACAGTGCGGACCCGGCGACCGCGACCCGCTACGTCATTTGCCTGTCCGCGGCCGACGGCCGTCGGTTGTGGCAGCGCGAATATCCTTCGCAGACGCACGTCATTCATCAGCGCAACACCTACGCCAGCAGCACGCCGGCGGTCGACGCCGAGCGAGTCTATGTGGCGTGGGCCACACCCGCCCGATTGACCTTGCTGGCCTTGGATCATGATGGCCACGACGTGTGGGACCTGGATCTGGGACCGGTGGTCAGCGAGCACGGGTTCGGCACGTCGCCCATGCTGTACGAGGATCTGGTCATCCTGTCGAACAGCCAGCAGGCCTACGAACTGGCGCCCGGCGAGCAGCCCGGCGCCAGCGCCATGCTGGCGTTCGAGGCCAAGACGGGTCGGCTGCGGTGGCGCGAGCCGCGCGTCTCGAGCCGCGTGTGCTTCTCGACGCCCTGCATCTACCAGCCGCCGGGCGGACAGCCCGAGCTGATCTGCACCAGCAACAGCGACGGCGTGTTCAGCCTGGACCCGACGACGGGCCGCGAGAATTGGAAAACGCCGGGCGCGCTGGCGCTACGGGTAGTCAGTTCGCCGCTGATCGCCGATGGCTTGATCTTCGGCAGCGTCGGCTCCGGGGGCGGGGGCAACAGCGTGACTGCCGTGCGTCCGGGGCCGAACCCGCAGGTCGTGTACTCGATCAAGACCAACGCGTCCTACGTCCCGACGCTGGTCGCGCGCGACGGGCTGATGTTCATGTTCAACGATCGGGGGATCGCCTCGTGCGTCGACGTTCCGACGGGCAAGGTCCAGTGGCGCGAGCGGCTCGGCCGCGGCTTTTCCGGTTCGCCCGTGATCGGCGATGGCAAGGTCTACATCATCGACGACGATGGCAACGCCCTGGTCCTCGCCGCGGACAGCGAGTTCCGCCTGCTGGGCAACAACCCGCTGGGCGAACCATCGCGCAGCACGCCGGCCATCGCCGATGGACGGCTGTACCTGCGGACGCTGTCGCATCTGGTCTCGGTCGGCGGCCCGTGAAACGAACTGGATGATCGTACAAGTCTCGCGGCCGCGGCAGCGCATGGCCCTGCGAGCGAGGACCATCGCGCCCGGCGTCAACCACGACCAGTATCGCTCGATGATAGGGGTTCTGCCCATGTTCAGCGACATGCGATCGACGGCGGTGACAACATCCCTGCTGGCGTCCGTCTGGTTCGGCGCGATCGGCATCTGTGGCCTCGGCGGCCACTCGCTGGCTGCGTCCGAACCGACAGCCAAGCGTATCTTGCTGTTGACAGGCGAAGACTATCCGGGACACAAATGGCGAGAAACGACGCCCGTCCTCCGCCGCCAGCTTGCCCAAGATCCGCGGTTGGACGTCCAGGTAGTCGAAGACCTGCGATTCCTTCGATCCCCTGAGCTGCATTCTTTTGCGGCGATCGTCCTGCACTTCAAGAACTATGATCCGCAGGTTCCCGGGCCGGAAGGGCAGGGGAACCTGGCGCGTTTCGTGCACACTGGCGGCGGGGCCGTCCTGGTCCACTTTGCTTGCGGCGCGTTTCAGGAGTGGCCCGAGTTCGTCCGGATCGCCGGTCGAGTCTGGGATCCGCGTCTGCGCGGCCACGATCCGCACGGCACGTTTCGCGTGGAGATTGCGGATCCGCGACACCCGATCACACAAGGTCTGGCGGCGTTCGAGGTGACCGACGAGCTGTACACGTGCCTGGTCGGCCAGACGCCGATCACGACGTTGGCCACTGCGGTCAGCAGCGTCGATCACCGGACCTATCCGATGGCGTTCGTGCTGCAGTACGGCCGAGGCCGTGTCTTTCACAGCCCGCTGGGCCACGACGTGGAGGCGTTGAGCAACCCCACCGTCGGCCAACTATTTCGGCGCGCCGCCGCGTGGGTCGCCGGCTTGGATCCGTCTGTAGACCACGCGCCATGACAATCAAAACGGCACGCGGGACGGGACAACCGAAAACGCCCAGCAAGACCGCCTGGGTTGTCGGCGCTCAGAGACGTGCGAGGTCGACGGACGGACGGGGCTACCCATGTACTGAATCACTCGGACGTCCGACAGCCGTCGTTTCGCGACGAGGCTGACTACGCCGCCTGCGACACCTCGCAGAGGAAACGCACGCCTGCGATCGGCTTAGATCGCCCTGCCTCGTGCCTTGCCCAATCACAATGTGACGGGTATCGCAACCGCAGAGCAAAGAATTCCCGCTGCCTGACAACCGCAGTTAGCCCCAATTCACAGCCCAGACGCGCCGTGTGGCCGTAGTGCGTTGGCCAGGCGAAACGTTTGCGTCGACCTTGTTTGCCCGTTGCTCGTTGGCTGCGCGAAATGGAGTCTCCAACCTGTAAACTCAGTGTGGACGAAGCCATAGCCAGTTGAGTTCAACCGAGCGAAGTCGGGATGGGCGCCCCTGTTCGACGGCTTGAACATGGAAAACGGCACGGCGATCCTCTTCATTTCCTTCACGAAACGAAAGCCACAAATCCTATCGGATCATGGCCTTTTCTAATCCTTGGACACGGCGCCCGTCCCAAACGCGACGCTCTTTCGGAGGGGCGAGGATTCTTTTCGGACGTCTCGCGCCGGCCGGGGCCGGATGCGCCGTTGGCCGGTTCGATGCACGGCCCGGCGAGAATTCGGCGGCAGGCGTATTGCAGTACAATGCCAGTGGAAGTTAGCATAACATAGGACGTGATCTGTAAATCTTTATCTCTCGGGCCGTTCGCCTCGTGAGCTACGATCGGCTCGACTGTGCTGATCGGAGGGCGAAATGGCCGATTTCGAGGCCCGCACGGGCACTGTTTCGACTTCTCTCAGCCTGATTCATCTCGTAAAGGTCGGCGATCACGCCGCCTGGCAGCGACTGGCGAGGATTTATAGTCCGCTGGTCTATCGTTGGGCGCGGCAATCGGACTTACAGGAGTTCGACGCGGCGGATGTGCTTCAGAACGTGTTCTTCGCCGTTTTGAAAGGGATCCAGCAATTTCACCACGAGCATGAAGGGGACACGTTTGGCGGCTGGCTGCGGACGATTACCCGCAACGAAGTCCGCCGTTTCTATCGTCACCGCGGCCATCAGCCTAATGCGGCTGGCGGTTCCGATGCGCAACAGCAACTGCAGCAATGGCCTGCCGATCTGCCTGAACCGTCCGAGTCCGAAGACTTGGACGAAGAACGCGAGGTTCTGCACCGGGCACTGGAACTGATCCGCGATGAGTTTGAGCCGCGTACTTGGCAGGCGTTCTACCTGGCCATATTCACCGATCAATCTGCCGCCGAAATCGCCGGTGGCCTCGGCATGTCAGTGGGCGCGGTTCGGCAGGCCAAGTACCGGGTTCTCCGCCGCTTGCGGGAATTCCTCAACGAGCGATAGACGGCCTTGGCCGCGGCCTCCGCGACCGGGGCTACGACGTGCCGAGAGCAGCGGACAAGCGGCTTGGCCTCGAACGTAACTTGTTGTTTGAACGCCGCTTAGGGTTTGACTCGATCTCTTTTCGAGAAAGACGTGTGACGGTGAACGCTTATATGGGTAGGGGGAAAGCCCGTTTCGGCGCCTCATGAATTGGACGGCGGTCCTCAAGAGAACTTCCGAACCATGACAAGCAGCGACGACCTCGACCGAGATCGCCCGATGACCAGTTTGTTCAAGGAACTGGCCGACCTGGATGCGGCGGAATCCGCTGGGGCGTCCCCAAACGATCGCGTGTTCGCGTTTGGCGTGAAAGACCTGAAATCGGAACTCGACGCGCTCGCCCACAAACTCCGTCGGCCTCCGCCGGATGATCTGTATCAGGACGAAGCCGTTTTTCGCCGGGCATTGGCCCACGTGGAAGCGATGGGCGACTCGTCTTCCGCGGCCGATATCCGATCCCCGGAAGAGCCGCCCCCCGCTGAACTCGGCCCACTCGCCCAGTACGAGCTGCTTTCCGTGCTGGGCCGGGGCGCGATGGGGACCGTTTACAAGGCGCTGCACACTTCGCTCGACAAGATCGTCGCCGTGAAAGTCTTGGCTGTCGGCAGGCTCAAGGACGACCAGGCAATCGCCCGTTTCGAGCGCGAGGCCAAAGCCACTGCCAGGGCCGAACACGCCCACATCGTGCGGGCAACCGATGCAGGCCAGTATGAGGGCAGATATTTCCTCGTGATGGAATATGTCGACGGGTTGGACCTCGCTCAGTTGCTCCGCAATGTCGGCCGTTTGCCGGCGGCCGATGCGTGCGAGCTGGTCCGCCAGGCGGCGTTGGGCCTGCAGTATGCGCACTCCAAGGGCATGGTGCACCGGGATCTCAAGCCTTCCAATCTGATGCTTGCCCGGAATGAGGACGGCCCGCCGCACGTAAAAATCCTCGACCTGGGGCTGGCTCTGCTCGGTGTTGACCCTCGGGCGTCCGCGGGGCGCGAGTTGACAGGCGACGGTCAAGTGATGGGCACGTTCGCCTACATGGCGCCCGAGCAAGCCAGCGACAGCCACGAAGTCGATATCCGCGCGGACATCTATTCCCTGGGCGCCACGCTGTACAGGCTGCTCTGCGGCCAAACACCTCTGACGGACCGCCCAAAAGATACCCCGGCCCGGCGACGGATGGCGGTGGTAACCGAAACGCCGCTGCCCATCGCCCGGCGGCGAAATGATTTGCCCAAGGGCCTGCCCGCGGTCGTCGATCGGATGCTGGCCAGGAACCCGGACGAGCGATATGCGACGCCGGCCGCGGTGGTCGCGGCCCTGACGCCGTTCTGCGGCGGCGCCGACTTGGCGGCCCTATTGCAGCACGCCGGCGCCGCGCAGCCGATTCCCCGCCCGGGCACGTTGCGCCCCACGACGGTCCAATATGGGCACAAGTCATCGACCGACAAACCCATCTCCGCGCCAGGCACGCAGGGCGTTCTTCGGGCAGCCGTCGCGGCTGTCCGGTATCGCTTGCCCTCCGGTCAACGCCGGCTTCTGTGGCTGTTCGGCGGCGCGATAGGATTACTGGCGGCTTTGGTTGTGGTGATGATGATTCGCCATGAACCACAGGATCCAACATTCGAGCTCCCGCATAAAGTCGCAGTTCCGCACGAGACTTCCCGTTCCGTAGACGACGGTCTTCTGACGCCCGTCCCAGCGGGACAGATCCCGCCGCTCGCCAGAGCGCCCTTCGATGCGGCGCGCGCGCAGGCTTATCAGCAAGCCTGGGCCCGCCACTTGGGCTGCGAGACCGAGATCGGCAACAGCATCGGAATGCGCCTTCGGCTGATCCCGCCTGGCGAGTTCCTGATGGGAAGCTTCGATGACGAGCCGGGGTTTACGCCAGACCAAGGCCCGCGGCACCGTGTGCGGATCACCCGCGCGTTCTACCTCGGCATGTATGAAGTGACTCAGGGCGAGTATCTACAAGTGATGGGCAGCAACCCCAGTTACTATTCCGTCGGCGGCGAAGGCGACAAGAAAGCCGTGGGCGCCTTTACGGCCCAGCATCCGGTCAATGCGGTTTCCTGGCTGCACGCCGTGCGTTTCTGCGACAAACTCAGTCAGTTGGAACACCTTCAGCCTTGTTACTCGATTGAGGAAGCGACGGTTTCCCTGATCGCGGGCTACGGCTATCGGCTGCCGACGGAGGCTGAATGGGAATACGCCTGCCGAGCCGGCAGCGAAGGAATGTACTCTTTTGAGGACAGCGCGCAGTTGGACGATTATGCCTGGCATAAGGCCATCTGCGACGGCCTGCATCCGGTAGGCGAGAAACTGCCCAACGGCTTTGGTCTGCACGACGTCCACGGCAGCTTGTTGGAATGGTGCGACGATTGGTGGGCCGCGGACTATTACGCCAACTCTCCCGTGGACGACCCGCCCGGTCCGGACGCTGGCGAGTCACGGGCGCTGCGCGGCGGGTCGTGGCGCAACGGCCACCCACCCCACTTGCGCTGCGCACGCCGCTCCCGCTACGCCCCGGATCGGAGCTACGACTACACCGGCTTCCGCGTCGCCCGGACGGCGCCCTTCGAAGTCAGAGCCACTCATGCCGATGCGTTAGCGGAGCCATCCGGGCCAGACTGACCACGCGATCCCTGCAACGTACCACAGGGCGGCCAGCAGCCGCAACCAAACACGGGTCGAGAAATATTGAAGAAAACCATGACTCACACAAATCAACATATTGCCTTCGACCATGCGTTTTACGATCTAGAAAATAAGGACAAGACGGCGCCCATGATCCGGTGGGACCACAAGGCCCAGACCGGCCCATCCCGGGGCTGTTAGGGTCTGGTCGAGGGCAGAGTACAACGTTTCGTGGCAGTCAGGATTAGAGTCTTAGTTCGTATCATGCGCGCACGGTGCGCGCATCTTGTACAGTGGTGTGTACAGTACATTTGTGGGTTAGTGGCACGGGATTGGGTTAGGTGGGATTGGGGTGGGATGACTGTTGCGCGCCACAGACGACAGGGGGCGTGTTGGCCGAAGGCCATC
>JAVYAJ010000342.1:0-43323 GCA_032229885.1 Candidatus Anammoximicrobium sp.
ACTGAACACCACAACATCTAACCCTTCAACAACTGAACGCTGTGGCTGCCTGAAAACATTGTCAAAAATTTCACGATGTTTGAGGTTAGTGGTACAGGGGACTTGCCATTTATACGGTCCGCCTCGCTTGCCCGCCGGATATGCCGTACATGTTCGGCCTCGCGGATTGCTCGTGTCAAGAGCCCGTTTCACGCCCCATGGCGTCGCGGGTCGGCCGGATCGTTCGGGCGTCTGTCTCGACTACTCATCCGACGGCCGGCGCCGACCGCGCCGCAGTCAGCGCGTACGCGGCCGCCAAAACTTGGTCGACTGAGATTCCGGTCATGCACGCATGGTGCTTCAGCGGGCAGACGCGCCGGTTGCAGGGTGCGCACGGCACCGGATGCTGGACGATGCGAGCCGCTGGATGGCGCCAGGGCCCGGTTATAGTCGGCGACGTAGGACCAAACAGGACGACCACCGGAATGCCCAAGGCCGTCGCGATGTGCGTGGCGCCCGAGTCGTTGCCGATGTGAAGCGCCAAACCAGACATGGCATTGACCATCTCGGCGACTGACTGGCCGATCAGGTTGCGATAACCGGCGGCGCCGGCGGACCGCAGTGCGTTTTCGATGACTTCGCCCTGGGCACGCTCCGCCGGACCGCCGAAGATCAAGACGTCGAAGTCTCGGCTGAGCGCCACGGCAACCTCGCCGAATCGAGCCGGATCCCAGCGGCGAGCTGGACCGTAGGCCGAGCCGGGCGCCAGGCCGATCGTGGGACGTTCCCAGCGGACCGGCGCAGCGGCGTACAAAGTCAGCGGTCCTGCCTCGTGCTGAACGTCGAAGAAATCGTTCACCAGCCGATTGTACCCCAGCACGCAGTGCTCGCCCGGATTGCGGCCAATGACATCGGTCAGCAGCACATCGTACCATCCCGACCGTGCGCCGATCCGTCGCGTCGCGCAAGTAGCCCGCAGCAGATACCGCGAGGCGAGCGTGTGTTTGAACGTAAACGCCAGATCGAACGGACCGTGCTCGAGGCGCAACTGGCGTCCCAGCCGAGGGATCGTCAACCACCGGCGTCCCTGCGACTTGGTCGTGTCGTGCAACACGGCGGTCGGCCGAGGATCGCTCTGAAACAGTTGACCGACGAGCGGCGAACAGACGAGAAACAAGCGCGCATCGGGCAACTGCCGCCTCAGATTGTCCAGCGCGGGGGTGCACATCACACTATCGCCGAGCCACGTGGGCAAGAGGATGAGAACGCGCATCTCGCTCATTCGTTGTCAGCGCCTATCGAGTTTTCGAGACGAGGTCGAACCGCGGCGCGCCCGCGTGCCGCGGCCAGTCTCGCTGATTGCAGAACTTGTTGCCGGTTCGCTCAAGGCCTGATATCCAGAATGGTCGATGGCTTCGTCCACAATGCGAACCGCCCGCGAGCTCCACGGCTCGTTCCGCTCAGTTTGCGCGATCTGCCTAAAACAACCAGTCGATTCTAGTGCGTCGCAAATACCCAAACAACAGCGTAGTCGGACGCCGCGCACCGAATGGGCGGCGTTGCTGGTTGCCCGCGCGCCTCAAAAGTCGCCGAGCGTGCACAATCCCGGCGCGACTGCGGCCAGCGGCCGCAACCTCATCGTGCCTAGTGCGGCAAATCACAATTGGCAGGTCACGGCAGCCAGCCTTTCGCCCGTCTGCGTAGTATCGCGAGTCTGGATTTCCGGCCCATGACGGCCCGTTTCTAGCTGGTCTGCCAGCCGCAATGCACCCTCTGGGATCTATGCCGCGATGGAGGGCCACGCTCGACGCGTGGCCGCAACCAGCCGGACGCGACGGAGCCCGTCCCTCCAGGGCGGTGCACGCCCCTGCGCTCGTTGCCCAACCATTTCGATTGCCAGAGACCTCGTCCCAGATCGTCTTTCTGGTAATCGGGGACGACTTTCCGTTCCATGTCCCATCCATTCCGATTTGTGGCACTAGGGTTCACCGCTCCGGAGTCTGACGCCTCCAGAAATCGAGTGTGTCGGCGAGCGTCTGGTCGAGCGCGATCGTGGGCCGCCAACCGGTTTCGGTCCGTATGCGCTGCGTGTCCGCGATGGGCTGCTGGGTTATGCCCGGCGTCAATTCGACGACCGGTCGCACAGAGTCGGCGATGGCTTGGAGCCGTTCGAGCAGATCGCCGCTGCGGTGGCACACGCCGCTGCCCACGTTGTAGATCGCGCCGCGACGCCCCTGCGCCGCGAGCAGGCGATACGCGCGGACCACGTCGCGAACATCCGACAGATCGAAGAAGCTGTCCAAACTCAAGACGCGCATGGATTGATGGTCCGTGCCGACCATCTGGCGGCACCACTCGGACAGCATCAGACGGGCGTCCTGCCGCGGCCCGGCCTGCTGAAACGCACGGACGATGACGCCGTCCGTCTGGCATTCGTCAACGGCCCGCCGCACTTCGGCCTCGGCTGCCAGCTTGGTCTTGCCATACCCGCCAGCCGGTCCGAGGCGAGCATCCTCTTGGACCATCGCCTGGCCGGGCGACATCGGGGCGTACACGTGGCACGAGCTGGCGAACACGACGCGCGGACGGTTGGGCAGCGCAGCCGCCAGTTCGAGAACCCGACGCGTTCCCTCGACGTTGGCCTGCCAAGCCTGCGGCGTGGGCTCGCTGGCGCCACACTCGCGCGGGATGCTGAGCGCCGCCAGATGGTAGATGCAGTGCGGTGCGAACGCGGCCAGCGCATTTTTCAGCGTTTCAGACCCCGGCAAGGCCACGTCCCAGGATAGGACAGGCAGCGCGTACAGCGAGGTCGGCGCGTCGGCTCGCCACCGACCGTGTCGCGAGCAGCCCAGCACGGCGTCGCCGCAGCCCAGCAGATGCTCGGCTAAGTGCGTCCCCACAAACCCGGTGATTCCGGTGATGAACGCGTTCATGCTCCCAACCGCTGCAAATCGGCGTCGACCATCATCCGCACGAGTTCGGGAAACGAGACTTTGGGCTCCCAGCCCAAAGCCTGGCGGGCCTTGGTCGAGTCGCCGCACAGCGTCGCCACGTCCGCGGGACGGATCAAGGCCGGATCGACGTCCACGTAGTCCTGATAGTCCAGTCCGCAGTGTGCGAATGCCTCGCGGGCAAAGTCGCGCACCGTATGCTTGACGCCGGTGGCGACCACATAATCGTCCGGCCGATCCGCAACCAGCATCCGCCACATGGCCTCGACGTAATCGCCCGCGTAGCCCCAGTCTCGTTCAGCGTCCAAGTTGCCTAGTTTCAGCCGCTGCTGTAAACCGGCTTTGATCCGCGCCACGGCCAAGGTTATTTTCCGAGTCACGAACTCGGGACCGCGTCGCGGCGACTCGTGGTTGAACAAAATCCCGCAGCAGGCGAACATGCCGTAACTCTCGCGATAGTTGACGGTGATCGAATGGGCGTAGACTTTGGCGGCCGCGTACGGGCTGCGCGGCCAGAACGGCGTCGACTCGCGCTGCGGCTCCTCGCGGACCCAGCCGAACATCTCGCTGCTGCTGGCCTGGTAAAAGCGGATCTGGGGATTGACCTGGCGAATCGCTTCGAGCAGCCGCGTCACGCCCAGCCCCGTGAACTCGCCGGTCAGCACGGGTTGGGTGAAGCTGGTGGGGATGAAGCTCTGCGCCGCCAGATTGTAGACTTCGTCGGCCCCAGATTGTTCGAGCGCGCGCAACAACGAAGATGGATCGAGCAAATCGGCCTCGTGCAAGGTCACGCGATCCATCAGATGTTCGAGCCGCTCCCAACTGCATGTACTACGGCGACGGAACGTGCCGTGAACCGCATATCCCTTTTCCAGCAACAGTTCGGCTAGGTACGAGCCATCCTGACCGGTGATCCCCGTAATCAATGCGGAACGCGTCATCTCAGCGGCAATCCGTCGTTAGAGTCGTCTGGCGGAAGAACAAGAATCCGCACATTCTACCATGCCCGCGCATTCGCTGCGATAGCCACATGAACAAGTTTTCCACCCGCGCGCGGGACCACTCGCCCTGTCCACGGCCGTGAGAGGGTGGCGCGGCCCAAAAGCCGGAAATTGCGGGGTTTAGGTGGAATTGGTTTTGCAAGGCTGTTGCGCAGAGCGGACGACCGGATTCGCCTTGGCCGAAGGCCATCATCAACGTAGCTTGGGCGACGCCCAGGAAACACAGGCGACAGCAACGGCGTTGGCCGTAGGCCATCTTCAACGTGTCGCCTCCGTCCGCATGAATATGGCCTTCGGCCGAAAGAGGCTCGCGCGCGGCGCCAGTCTTGGGGCGTTGCCCCAGCCTGCGGTGAGCGGAGACCTTCGGCCAAACAGAATCAGCGGCCATCTGCGCTCAAACGCGCAACAGTGGAAGCGGTAGTAGTCTAAGAAATTGACCGCGCCAGCCCGCGGCTGCAGCGTCCAAAGGCGTTCTGAGCGTGCCAGCGGTGCGCGCACACGGTCGGATCTAAGCGTCGTGGCAATCGTCGGCTCCCCCCTCGCACGGAGTAGCCGTAAAGCCAAATCCGGTTTTTTTCCCGAGAACCCGCGTGATTGCTCTTGACCCGGATTTCTGCCAGCGGTAATTAACCGACTCGCGTTGATAACCAAGCTGCCGGGCGTCAGGGATGACGATCCGCGTACCGTGAACTGTTGCGAGCAGGCATTCCCCGGGCTCGCGTTGCCTCGTCACTTTCTCAGTTCTAACGCATCGGTCAGGGACGACGTTCGTGCGATGTCTGCACGCGAGCGCGCCTTGCACGATCAGGCCGGAGGGCGGACTTGGTTGAGAGCGCTAGTTGTAGTGTAAGGAGAAGCAACTTGAAAGCGACCGCGTGCTGGATTGTGGCCGGCCTGATGGCATGGTTTGTTCTTTCGGGCTCGCCGGGCTGGGCGGCCGGGTTTCCGCTGTCTGCCGTCTTAGGGGCTGTCGAATCGGTCCTCGCCCAGGCGAATCCGACGGCCGGGCAGGATCGCCAGGAGGTGGAGCAGTTGCTCCGCGAGGCGCGCCAGGCGATGAGCCGCGGCGACTTGGATTCGGCGGAACGGCTCGTGGCGAAGGCCGAGCGGCTGCCGTTCCGGGTGGATCCGCTGTACGAGCGGTTCCAAGATACGCCCGCCAAAGCCCGGCAGACGCTCCGCGAGCTTCGCGCCGGCGGGGCGATCGGCCCGGGCGCGAAACCCAGCAGCCAATTCTCGCCGACCGCCAACGTGTCTGGCGCAAACGCCGCCGCGCCTGCTGCGCCCGCCGCATCTGCCGCGAACCATCGCAGTGGCGACGCGGCGCCGATCGACGCCTTGACCGATGACGCCAAAGCCAAGGCGGCCGGGATGGCGCAGAAAGGTCGGCTGGCGTTGCAGCAGGGCGACGTGGCCGGAGCTTTAGGCTGGTATCAGAAGGCCAGCGGCTTGAAGGCGTCGTTCGCTCCCGGCGAGTATTCGCCGGCAACACTGCGAGACGAGTTGCGGCGGGCCGGGATCGGCGAGGATCGTCTGGTTGTCGCTCCGGCGGCCGCCGGCCAGATGCCTGCTCTGCATCCCGACGATTTTGCGGCGGATCGCGACGGCGGACTCGCGGCTGGATTGGCGAACCCGAGCGACGGTCTGAACAATAGCGCATTTCGCCGATCCCTCTTGGATCGGCCCCAGGACGTGACGACGGCTGCCTACGAGGCCGTGCCCGCCGCTACCGCCGCAGCCGCGGGCGAGCCCCGCCGTCTGCCGGACATGGCTGGCGCCAATCCGGCGGCGCGAGACGAGGCGTTGCGACTGCTGGCCCTGGCGCGGGCGGCGCTGGATCGAGGCGACCCGTCCCGGGCTTTGCAACTGGCCGAGAGCGCACGAGCGCTGGATGTCCCGGACGAGGCCTTTCCGCCAGGCCAGCCTCGCCCCGGCCATGTTCTGATGGAGATTCAAAGCGTACTCAACCGGCGCGGCGCGCCCGGCCAGACGGCTCCCGGCGTCGTCCAGGCGTACGATCCGGGCACAGGGCCGGGCGGCGCGTACCCCACGCGGCAAAGCATTTACGATCCCGGCGCGGATCGCTCGTTTACGCAGCCGGCCCAGGCACTGGCCACGCCCCCGGCCGCCGGACCCCCGATCTCCGGACAGGGACTCGAACTATACCGTCAGGCCCTGGCCGCGCTCGAGCGACAGGATCGTACGGCGGCGTTGCAATTGTTCACCGAAGCCTGGAAGTTCGAGGCCGAGTTTGACCCGGCCACGCGGCAAGCGCTGCGCGACAAGCTGACGCTGTTGCGCGTCGCCGCGACCGCTGATTCAGGGACCGGCGCAGGCGGCTCACCGTTGGACGCGGTCGACGCGGAACAGCGTCTGCTGCGCGACAAACTGTTCCGGGAAATCACGCGCGAACAGAGCGCGGCGGACAAGCTGCGAGAAACCGACCCGCGTGGTTCGTTGGCTCGGCTGCAACGATTGCGGGAACAAGTCGAACAGGAAGCGGTCGATCCGACGGTCCGACGACAAGTGCTGAACCTGGTGGACCGCAGCATCCGCGAGACGGAAGGCTACATCCAACAGAACCTGGCGGACATCGAACTGCGAGAGCGCAATCGGAACGCGACGCAAGCCATCGACCGCCAGAAGGAGAGCAAGTTCGACAAGCAGAACAAGTTGGCGGAACTGGTCGAACAGTTCAACAATCTGATCGACGATCAACGGTTTGCCGAGGCCGAAGTCATCGCGAAACAGGCGCACGCGTTGGATCCCGAGGCCGAGGTCGTCCGCAGCATGTTGTTGACCAGCAAGTTCGCGTGGCGGGTCCAGGAACAGAACCGCATCCGGGACGACAAGGAAAAGGGCTTTTACGACGCCATGACCGGCGTAGAGCAGTCGGCCGTCCCCTTCGACGACCGTCGCCCGCTGGTGTTCGGCGATATGAAGGATTGGAGTCGGCTGTCGCGGACGCGAGGCGAACAGATGCGCGAACAGCAGTCGCGGCTGACGCCGACCGAGTTGGAGATTCAGAAGGCGCTCAAGAGCGAGGTCGACGTCAAGTTCGACGGTCGGCCGCTGTCGGAGGTCATGGAAACGTTGGGTCGCATGGCTGGGGTCAACGTCTTTCTGGATCCCCAGGGCCTGCAGGCCGAAGGGATCACGACCGACGAACCAGTCTCGCTCAACCTAACGCGGCCGATCTCGTTGCGGAGCGCCCTGAATCTGGTTCTGGAGCCCTTGCACCTGAGCTACGTGATCCAGAACGAAGTGCTCCGCGTGACCAGCGAGCAGACGCGCAGCGCGAGCACGTATCCGCGCGTGTATTACGTCGCCGATCTCGTGATTCCGATTCCGAACTTCGTGCCCAATTACAATGTCGGCCTGCCGGGCGCGTTGCGCGAAGCCGTCAACATGACAGGCCAGGTTCGCGCGGGTACGATTCCGCAGACGGCGCCGCTGACACTGGCCGCGAACGAGAGCGCGCAGGCGCCGGCCAATGCTTCGGTGTTGGCGCAGATGAGTTCGTCCGGAATGCTGCCCGGCGCCTCGGCCCGCTCGCCTCAGCCGCTGGGCTATGCGCCCAACAGCATGGGCGGGGCTGCGATGGCGGACTTCGATACGTTGATCGACTTGATCACCAGCACGATCGCGCCGACGACGTGGGATGCCGTCGGCGGGCCGGGCTCGATCGAAGGTTTTCCCACCAACCTCAGTCTCGTCGTCTCGCAAACCCAGGAAGTCCACGAGCAGATCGCCGACCTGCTCGACCAGCTCCGCCGCCTGCAGGATCTGCAGGTGACGATCGAGGTCCGGTTCATCACCCTGAACGATCGGTTCTACGAGCGGATCGGGATCGACTTCAACTTCGAAGTGGACGACAACACGTCCCAGGCCCGTGGCCAGAATCCGATTACCCCGGATGACACAGGGCCCAGCATGGCCTTTGGCCTGGACCCCAACGGATTGCCCACGGTGGATTTCGACTATGCCTTCACCCAGGGCTCGTTCGGCTCGGCCGTGCCGCAATTCGGCGGATTCGACGCGGCGACGGCGGCCAACTTCGGGTTCGCGATCCTCAGCGACATCGAAGTGTTCTTCCTGCTGCAAGCCGCTCAGGGCGATACGCGGACCAACGTCCTGCAAGCGCCCAAGGTCACGTTGTTCAACGGCCAGATGGGCATGGTGCTCGACCAGTCGCAACGGCCGTTCGTGACCAGCGTGATTCCCGTCGTCGGAGACTTTGCCGCCGCCCATCAGCCGGTGGTCGTCGTGTTGAGCGAAGGGACTTCGCTGAGCGTCCAGGCCGTGGTCTCGCCCGATCGGCGTTTCGTGCGTCTGACACTGATCCCGTTCTTCAGCTCGATCGGCGATGTCAGCACGTTCACGTTCACCGGGCGAACCTCGTCGGATTCCGGCACCAACGTGGCCGATCCGAGCAACGAGTCGTCGACCGTCCAAAACAACCAGACGCGTTACACCGAAGGCACGACGGTCCAATTGCCGACCTTCAACATGACCACGGTGTCCACGACGGTCAGCGTTCCGGACGGGGGCACGGTGCTGCTGGGCGGCATCAAACGGTTGAGCGAGGGTCGAAATGAACGCGGCGTGCCGTTCCTGAACAAGATCCCCTACGTCAGCCGCCTGTTCAAGAACGTGGGCATCGGCCGCGACGCCCAGAGCCTGATGATGATGGTCACGCCGCGGATCATCATCCAAGAAGAGGAGGAGTTCCTGCAGACGGGCTACGACAGCTCGCAGCAGTAGGGACCAGCGACGAAAAACACAGCGGGAACCTGCCGCCGACCTCACCGCGGTCGGCAGGCGACAAGCGCCCTCCCACGCCAGCGAAACGATGCCGCAGCGGACGGTTTCTGGCGCCTTGCCACGGACCATTCGTCGCGCAAACCTAGGGGACTGCCGGTGCCTTCGGTCTGGAACAGGCCGCGGATCGGGCAGTCCCCTGCTGTCGTTTCGGTATCCGGCGGGCGGCTTGGCATACGGCCGCGGAGGATGGGTTCCCACGCGCCGTGGCAGCGCGGAACGAATGTTCATGCCGTCACGCTCGCTCGCGCCCACGTATAGAATGATGCTCGTCAGTGGTCAGTGGTCAGTGGTCAGTGGTCAGTGGTGTCGCTCGCGCCCGCGTATAGAATGGTGGGCATGAATGCGAACCGACTTCGCTGCGCGGCTGGGGCCTTGCTACTTGCCGTTCTGGGATTGACGGGCTGCGAGACGACCGAGTCGCCGCCTCCGATCTCGTCCTTCTCCGGGACGACGATGGGCACGCGTTACACGGTTCGGCTGGCGAATCTGAGGACCGATTCAGACCTCGCGGCTTTGGAACACGGGATTGCCCACAGCTTGGAAACGACCGATCAGCAGATGTCGACCTATCTGCCCGACTCGGAACTGTCGCGATTCAATCGTTTCGCCGGCGATGACTGGTTTGCGGTTTCGCCACAGACTGCGACGGTGGTTGCCGCGAGCCTCGCGGTTTCCCAGGCCACCGCAGGCGCGTTCGACGTGACGATCGGCCCACTGGTGAATCTGTGGGGGTTCGGGCCGGAAGGTCATGCCGCCGGGCTTCCGTCGGAGGCCGAGATCGCCGCGAATCGGGCCCGCGTGGGTTACCAGCGTCTGGAGGTCCGTGCCGACCCGCCGGCCCTTCGCAAGACGCACCCGGACTTGTACGTCGATCTTTCCGCCATCGCCAAAGGGTTTGCGGTGGATCAGGTGGCAGCCATTCTTGAACAGGCCGGCGTGGGCGGCTTTATGATCGAAGTCGGCGGCGAGGTGCGGACGCGCGGCCGCAAGCCGGACGGAACCCCGTGGCGAATCGGGATCGAGCGGCCGGCAGCCGAGGCTCGCCAAGTCCAGTGCGTCGTCGAACTCGCTGATCGCGCCCTGGCAACATCGGGCGACTATCGCAATTTCCGCCAGCGGCAGGGGCGCCGATATTCCCATGAAATCGATCCGCGGACCGGCCGTCCGGTGGATCATGCACTCGTGTCCGTCTCGGTCCTGGCCGACGATTGCATGACGGCCGACGCCTGGGCGACGGCGCTGCTGGTCTTGGGCCCGGATGACGCGCTGAAAATCGCCCGTCGCCAAAACCTCGACGTCCTGTGCCTTATTCGGACGGCCGAAGGGTTCGCCGAACAGACAACGCCTGGATTCGCCGCCCGGATTCGCCCGCTGGCCGCCCCGCCGGTCGACAGAAAGAACGAGCCGCGCTGATCCGCACGTCTGGCAGGCTGGTCATCGGGCGCCGCGCGTCAACGGCGGCCGTATCCGCAAATCAGACGTGGGCCTGCCGGCGTTCTCGCGGCGACCGAAGGCAGGCTCGCGATGACCGGCCGCCCGCGACATATCACCTATCCGGCCGCGAAACGGCCGCATCAGGGAAGCGCCAATTGAACCAGGGCGACGACCTCGTTGTCCGCGAGCGCGCGATCGAATAGCCGGATCTCGTCCACGTCAAACGAACTATAGCGACCGGCCGTCGCGTCTTTGCCGATCACGACCCCCACGGGATCAGGCAATCGCACTGCGGTATGGCGGCCGGCGGCACGGCCGTCGAGGTACAGCACGACATCGCCGCCCGCGCGCCACGTCAACGCGGCGTGCTGCCAAGCCTTGGGACGCAGCAGCGCGTCGGCATAGATCGGCTCGCGATCCAACGCGGGGCCAAAGCCGCCCGCCAGACGGCCGTCGCTCAATACCAGCCGCAAACGGGCCGAGTCGCCGGCGGACGTGACGAGCGCCGTGGTTCCCGCCTCAACTTTCGTGCGGAACCAGAGCGAGATCGTTCCGGCTTGGCCGCGGAGCGTGCCGTCGGGGACGTGCAGGCAATCGTCGCGCCCGTCCAGCCGCAGGGCGGCGCCGAGCAGGCCATCGCGAACCGCGCCCGGACGGCCGTCCAATTTCGCCGTCCGGTTGTGCGACGAGCCGTCGCTGGCCTCGGTTTGGCTAGGGACTTCGAACGTCCAATGGGCAAGCAATCCCTGGCCGATCATGACGGGCGCCGCCGCGGTCGGCGCGTCTGGCAGCTTGACGACCGGCAGCGCACTCGGTTCGACCGCCTCGATGGGCGCGCCGCCGTGAAGCCGTTGTTCCTCGCTTCGTCCCATCGCGGCAAAACTGTCGATCCCCTTGCGTCGCCGGGCCGCCTCCGCCGCACTGTACCCTTGCCCATCGATGCGGTCGCTCCGCGGGCCGGCCGACGGCGAGCGTGCCGACGACGGAGACGGAGGCGGAGACGGAGGCGGCGACGACCGCGCGGGTTGCGAGTCGGTTGTCGCCGCGGTCGGCATCGGCGGCAGCTCGCCGAGATCGCGATCGTTCATCCCGGACGTCCGCCGACCGACCACCTGGGAACCTCTGGTCGCTCGATCGCCATCGGACGGTTGATCCAGTAGATAGATGGACAGCGCCACGACCGACACAACCGCCAGGGCGCACGCACCGAGAGCGGCCCACGGCGCGCTGCGCGCCGGCTGGCGCCGCATAGACTTGGCAGCCGCGGACGCTCGACGCGCGATCGGTCTCGTCCCCGCGCCCCGCGCCGTACCGCGCAGCGACGCCGGTCGCTCGGCGCCCACCCGAAGCTGGATTGGCGCCGGACCTGCATGCTCGTCAGCGTTCGGCTCGGTCCCCGCACCGTCCGCTTGCCCCGTATCGGTCGCCAGTTCAGACGCCGCACTTGCCGGCGAGGCCGGCGTCGAGATGTCTTGAGGCAGATCCAGTTTCCGGGGGAACTCGACGCGTCCTCCGAGTCGGGGCACCGCCCGACCGCGCGATCGAACCGCCTCGACCTTGATAATCGGGGCCGCGACGGACGTATCGATAGGCGAATCGACGGACTCGGCTGTGGAGGGCGGCGAGACCGCAGCCGGCGACTGGCCGGCGACAACTGTTGGCGTGGATTCCGCGGTCAGGGGAATTGCCACCGCCAGCGGCACGCCCTGCGCGGTCGGCGCATCAGAATCCGTCGGCGCGTCCGCGGCGACGAGCGGCAGAGCCGCGTCGGTATCCACCGCGCCAGGATCCACTGCGCCAGTGGCCTCGTCGGGCTGGGCCTCGGAATTCAGGATCGCCCGCAGTTGGGCATCGTAGGTCCTCTTTTTAGCAGGCCCGAGCAGGCACAATTGGGCAGCGACGACCTGGGGCAGCAGCCGCTGGGCCTCTTGGCGATCCGTAGTCGCGTCCGAATCCTCAAGAAACGCGATGATCCGCGTCGCGGCGGCCTCGATAACGTCGGCCCGCGTTTCGAACAGTTCCAGGCCCAGCAACTGATAGTGGTGGTCGGGTCGTCGCGTGCGGACGGACTCGAACCATGTCCGTAATTCATCGAACTCGGTCACCATTTCCTCAATTTTATCTGATTCAATTTTCGTTGACAACGCGATGCGCAAATCCCGGACTCGGCGGAGTCGGACATCGGGCTGCCGGTCGGGGCGCGCTGCCCGGCCGAGCGGCAACTCGCCGAGCTCCGGCGTTTGCCGGGCGCCATCCGTCGAAGCCCGCGCGAGCCCGCCGTCCGATCGTGCCGTGTCCTGGGGCCGTGCCCGTGCCGCCAAGGCCGAGCCGCACGGCGGTCGGTCGTAGCGATCCGAACGGCCGCGCGTCGCCCGTTCGAAGCCTGGGAGGCTGCGCCGCCGCAAGAACGACGCCTGCGCACCACATCGTGTTGACCGAATGCCACCCGTGACCTAGATAAATAACGTCCGGGGAAGACTTCTGCAACTTGTGGGGACAAACATGCGACACGGCTCTCTGTTGGTGGTAGATGATGACCTTTTGACCTTGGACGCCACGGCAGACTGGCTGCGTGAGAAGGGCTTCGGCGTCTCGGCGGCGACGACCTGCGGCCAGGCCCGGGCGCTGATCGACGCTTCGGCCTTTGATCTGGTGTTGGCGGATATCCGGCTGCAGGACGGCGATGGCTTCGACATCCTGCGGCACTGCCGCGTTCGGCGGCCAGAGACCGCGGTGATCCTGGTAACCGGGTACGCGACCAACCAAACCGAGGCGGAAGCGATCCGGTCGGGGGCCTGCGATCTGCTGAGCAAACCGCTTCGAGACGATCGGCTCGAATCGGCCATCGCCCGTGCGCTGGCGAGGCGACCCGAGCACGACCCGCGGCACGCGGCGGATTCGCCCGCCGTGGTTCGGTTCGGGATGGAGAACATCGTCGGGCTGGATCATCGGATGTTGAAGGTGTTCGACGTCATCGACAGCATCGCCAACACGCGGGCCACGGTTCTGATCACCGGCGAGAGCGGCACAGGCAAGTCGCTGGTCGCCCGGGCGATCCACCGCCGTAGCGAGCGGCGGGCCGGGCCATTTGTCGAGGTGGCGTGTGGGGCGTTGCCGGAAACGCTGCTGGAAAGCGAGCTGTTCGGACACGTCGCCGGATCGTTCACCGGCGCCGTCGGCGACAAGACGGGCAAGTTCAAACAGTCCGACGGCGGAACGATCTTTCTGGATGAAATCAGCACCGCCTCGCCTAACATGCAAGTCAAGCTGTTGCGCGTGTTGCAGGAGTTGGAGTTCGAGCCGGTGGGCGGGATCCGCACGATCCGCGTCGATACGCGCGTGATCTTGGCGACCAACGAAGATCTGACGCGGGCCGTCGCCGCGGGTCGCTTTCGCCAAGATTTGTACTACCGGATCAACGTGATCAACGTCGAACTGCCGCCGCTGCGCTCGCGCGCGGCCGATATCCCGCTGCTGGCCCAGCATTTTCTGGCGCGCGTGCGCGAGGACAGCGGCAAACAGGTGGAAGGCTTCTCGGACGAGGCATTGGCCGCGCTCCAGGCATACGCGTGGCCGGGGAACGTGCGCGAATTGCAGAACGTGGTCGAGCGGTCCGTCTTGCTGGGCAAACGCCCCTGGATCTCGCTCGACGATCTACCCGGCGAGTTGACAAAGGCCATGCCTGCGCCGCCCCGGCGATCGACGCGCCGCACGCTCAAGGAAGCGCTCGAAGCGCCCGAACGCCAGATTATCCTCGAGACGCTGCAGCAACAGAATTGGAACCGAAACGCGACCGCCGAACAACTCGGAATCAATCGAACCACGCTGTACAAGAAAATGAAGCGGCTCGGTCTCGAATCGCCCTTTCCCCACTGGAGTGCAATGGACAACTAGCGTGATGTCAAGTCTAAGTGCCAGGGCGACCGTGATTGTTGCGCCGCGCGATCTTCGTGCTCGGGCGCGGGCGACACCGCGAAAGTTATGATGAGACAACGCACTGGCAAGCGGGCAGTGGCATCCTCGCTCGCGGCAGCCGGGCAGCGTAGCTGAGGGTTGGCCTGGCGAACGGCACCGGACCGCACGGTCGGGTTCTTTTGAAGTTGCTCGCTACGCGACCGTACACCAAAGGCGCCCCACGCCGTAGCCAGGGTCGCCGCGCAGCCGCGCACCCTGGGACGCCCCGGGTTCGATGTCAAAGTTAAGCGCTGGGGTGTCCACAATTGTCAGGTCGAGGAATTCCGTGCGATGGCGAGTGTCACGACCTGGACGTTATACTTCGCGCGGGTCGAAATGGCGGCCGGCACGGCGGACTTCAGTTCGCTTTTTGTCACACGGAACCTGATGTTCGCGAGGCCATTCATACCCGCGCTCGGTAGATGATGGGACAACGCGCTGGCGCGGCGCGCAGCCGCGCGAGGATGGTGACCGTATGCTGCCCGATTCGTTGTTCAGACTTCGCTCGATCTATCGCGATGGTTTGTTGAACGACACGTTGCCGTTCTGGCTTCCGCGGGCGGTCGATCCCGAGCACGGCGGCTATTTCACTTCGCTGGATCGCGACGGAACCATCTTGCAGACCGACAAGGCCATCTGGTTTCAGGGGCGATTTGCCTGGGTGCTGGCAACGCTGTTTCGGACCGTCGAGCCGCGCGTCGAGTGGCTCGAAGCAGCGCGCCACGGAATCGAGTTCCTGCAAGCTCACGGCTTCGATCAGGACGGCCGGATGTTCTTTGCGGTCACGCGCGACGGTCGGCCGTTGCGCAAGCGGCGGTACGTCTACTCGGAATGCTTTGCGACCATGGCCTTGGCCGCCTACGGGCTCGCTGCGCGCCAGCCGCAAACCATCCAACAGGCGATCGACCTGTTCCGCCTGGTTTTGCGGTATCACCGCGCGCCCGGACTGCTCGAACCCAAAACCATTCCGGCCACGCGCCCGACCAAGGGGTTGGCGATGACCATGACGCTGATCGTCACGGCGCAAGAGCTGCGCAAGGCGCTTGCCGACCCCGAGTTGACGACGGATCCTGTCGGGGCGACCGCGTCCCGCGGGGCGACCGAGCCTGCCGCGGCGGATCAGGCTCGCGCCGCGGCCGAGCCCGGCGAGGCCTGGCTGAACGCCGTGATCGACGAGGCGATCGACGAGATCGAACGAGATTTCCTCAAACGCGAGTTCCGTTGCGTGTTGGAAACCGTCGGGCCGAGCGGCGAGTTTTACGACACGTTCGACGGACGGCTGACGTGTCCTGGGCACGCGATCGAGGCAGGGTGGTTCATCCTCGAAGAAGCCCGCCAGCGCGGCGCCGACTCGCGGCTGCTGCGTCTGGGCACGACGATCATCGACTGGTCCTTGGAACAGGGTTGGGATCCCGTGTACGGCGGGATGCTGTATTTTCGCGATGCCCGCGGTCTGCCGTCGGCCGAGTACTGGCACGATATGAAGTTCTGGTGGCCGCACAACGAGTCGCTCATCGCGACCCTGCTCGCCTGGCGGATGACGGGCCAAGCCCGATATGCCCGGTGGCACCAACAGATCCACGACTGGGCGTATGCCCGTTTTCCCGATCCCGTGCATGGCGAGTGGTTCGGCTATCTTCATCGCGATGGCACGCTGTCGACGCGGCTGAAGGGCAACATGTGGAAAGGGCCTTTCCACCTGCCGCGGATGCAATGGCGCTGCTGGCAACTGTTGGAACAAATCTTGAAGGAGACCGCTCGATGCGTTACGCCGTGATCATGGCTGGCGGCTCGGGAACGCGGCTGTGGCCGATGAGCCGCCGCGTGCTGCCGAAACAACTGATACCCTTTCTGGATGGCCAGAGCTTGCTGCGGGTCGCCTTCGATCGATTGGACGGGCTCGTCGATCCTGCCCAGCGATACGTGTGCGCGGGCCGTCCGCATCGCGAGGCCATCCTGGCGACGTTGCCCGAGCTCGATGACCGGCGGTTTCTCGGCGAGCCGATCGGTCGCGATACGCTGAACGCCGTGGGCTTGACGGCCGCCGTATTGGCCGCCCGCGATCCCGAGGCCGTATTTGCCGTTTTCACCGCGGATCATGTGATCGAACCCGTCGAGCGGTTCCGCGAGATCGTCGCGGCCGGCTTCGATCTCGTCGACCGTCACCCCAACACGTTGGTGACGTTCGGGATCACGCCCAGCTATCCGGCCACGGCGTATGGCTATCTGCAACTCGGCCCGGCGTACGAGGGCGCCACGGCCGGCGGCGCCACGGACGACGGCGCGGCGCCGCCGGCCGCCGCCGCGCGGGTCGTCGAGCTGTTTCGCGAAAAGCCGCCGCGCGAGCAGGCGGAACAATATCTGCGCGAAGGCTCGAACCGTTACGTCTGGAACTCGGGAATGTTCGTCTGGCGGGCGGCTGCGTTGTTGGAGTGCATCGGCCGCTACGAGCCGGCGGCTCGCGCAGGCCTGAACGCCATCGCCGCCGCCTGGGACACGCCCGACCGGGTGACGACGCTCGAACGCGTCTTTCCTGCTTTGCCCAAGATCAGCATCGACCGCGCGGTCATGGAACGGGCCGCCGGCGATCCCGCGATCGGCGTGGCGGCGATCGCGATGCCCGTCCAGTGGCTGGACGTCGGTTCGTGGCCGGCCTTCGCCGCGACGTGTCCGCGAGACGGCGAAAACAACGCGCTGTCCGCGGGGCGAACACTGCTGCTGGACACGGCCGATTGCCTGGTGGCGAGCAACCAGCCGGATCACCTAGTGGCCGTCGTCGGCTGTCAGAATCTGGTGGTCGTCCATACGGCCGACGCGACGCTCGTGTGTTCGATGGAGATGGCCGAAAGGATCAAGGACGTCCAGCAGGCGGCGCACGATCGATTCGATGGACAGCACACGTGACGTCGGCGAGGGCCTCGCGTGACCGTAGGACGCGCCCGCTCGCGGCCGAACGTACAGACGTGATCCGAACGAACACACAGGCTCAGAGGCCCAAGGACGCCGAGCGACGCAGGACAGACGCGTGGCGTCTTCGTGGCCGCGCGACAACCACGGCAACCGGGCGAAACGCCTCGCGCAGCTTGACCTTTCGGTTCATCACGGCCGCCTGCCGGTTGCCGGAACCGGCCCCAGCGCGTCGCGTTCGCCGCCCCGAGGCGACGCAGCCGCTGCGCGATTCGGGCACGGCCGTCGCGCTAGTCGGACAGGCGGACGAGCGCTTCGTACGCTTCGTGAAGCGACAACCCCTCGGCCATCAGGTTGCGAATCAGGGCCGCAAGCTCCGCCTCGTCGTCGAGCTTGCGGCGGGCCAACAAGTTCGCCCAGCGACGCGGATGGAATCGGCGAAACCAGGATCCCATCTGATCCGGGTCCGGCGGCAACATGGCGACAACGAATTTGTGCGTTGACTCCACCAGTCGTTTATACGACTCCGTCTCGTCCATTTTCCACTCGCGAACCAAGTTCTCGAGATAACTCTGCAATTCGGCGTCGCCGCGCAGCGATTTGACCTTGGCGACGATGCCCGCAAGATCCCCCTCGTCGCGACAGAATCGCTCGACGACGCGCGCGGCCGTCCAGGCCGAATCGATCCATTGCACGCTGTCCTGGTAGTCGATCCCCAATCGCTCCCAACGGTTGATCAGGTTCTTCAGCCTCTCGGCATACCGCAAGCACGCGCAGGCCGCCGCGCTCTCCCACAACGCGTCCGCCGGGACGTCCAGAACTTCCGCCACTTGCACGACGGCCCGCGGCGGGCGCCGCGCGGGTCGCTGCAAGCCGAATTGCAGCCACCGCGCGAGCGTCTTGATGCTGACGCCTGAACGTTCGGCGAGCTGGCGCTCGGACAGCGACGAGCCGTCGATCAGACGCCTCAAATTAGCCGCAAAGACCTCCGACTCGGACATGGCGATCCATTCTGTGCGGAAGTTTAAAACGAGACGCGCTGCGCGTCGCGGTGGGGCGCTGTCGGGCTATCCGGCGGCGCCCGCCGACACCACGACTTCGCTCGGCCGAGCGTCCAGACGTCGCCGGCGAATCCCCGCGCAAAACGTCGGCGTGCGCGCGGCGCGATTCTCGGCCGACGCACGGTGCGCAGCGGCCCGGGCAGGGCCCAGAGGCCGCTGGACGACCGGGATTGCGGCCGGGCGGGACTACCACGCCAGCGGCGAGTCCAGGCGAACTTGGTCGTTGGGCGTCAGCGCCCGGGCGCCCGGCGTCAGCACGACGGCCAGGTCGAGCGTGCCCGAGTCCGGCGCGATCGCTTGAAATCCGACCATCACGGTCCCTGGATTGGGCGAATCCCATTCGTTCTTCGGCGTCGCCGTTTCGTACAGAGCCCACGTCGGTTCGTCCGACAATAAAATTCGGAGCCGCAACGAAGCGTCGCCCTGCCGCAGCGTCAGCGTTCGCGCGCCGACCTCGCCCGGCTTGGCAGCCGTCACCATGCCCCAGCGAACGGTCGCCCGCGGCTTCAGCCCCTCGAGCCGATCCCGGACGAGCACTTCGCCGCTGGGCAACAGGGCGATCCCCCGGTGAACCGACGCAGCCTGGCCGGCATACACCGGCGTGAGGTCCGCCACGGAATGCGGAAACGCCGGATCGTCCGAGAAACGCACAATTTTGGCGTTGCCGGCGACGACCTGTGGGCCGTCGTCGATGACCAATGTGTTGTGGCTGAGAACGCTCTGACGGAAGACTCGCCACCGGTCCGACTGCTGGGCAAAGCTCCAAAAATTCATCTTTCGCGATTCGATCCGGTGATAGCCCTCGGCGCCCAGATCGATCCCCCAACGCACGCCATCCGCGTCCAAGACGAACGAGCCCGCGTCCATGTGGCCGTGCGGTCCCGACGGCGAGCCGGCCTTGAATCCGACGAACACGGCGCTCGGATCGCTCCACGACGTCCGATGCACCGAGATCGGCGTGGTGGACTCGCTCGTCCAGTGCAAGGGCATTCGGATCGCGTCGGAGGTCGCCGTCGGCTGCCTCCACAGCAGCAGCAAGGGCAGGAAACGATTCGCTCCCGAACCCGCATCGGCGGGCGTCTGCAGAACGCGCTGCAGCGGCGCCGCCTCGCCCCACAGCCAGTCCGGACGATCGTAACGCGCGGCAAACCAATGTACGGCCGGCTCGGTCGCCCGGCCCGAACCTCCATCCGCATAGTTGAAACTCAGGCCCGAGGGCCCCGTCATCAAGGCTGGATACTGGCCCGTCTGGTCGAAGCCCGGCGCTTGATCAAGCCCGAAATTGCGGCCCAAAACCGACTCGAGCATCGTGATTAGCAGGACGTTGTACGTCGTCCCATACGCCCAATAGCCGGGCCCCTCGGGATAACTGCCGTGGGGCGCGTACATCGCCATCGAGACCGGCAGATTGGTCAGCGCCCGTTGGATGGTCTTGACCGCCGCCTGGCGGTCGTCCTCGAGCACCGCCAAGGCGCCCGCGACCATGCCCCCATGACAGACCTGCCCCCAGTTGTTGCGGGCCCGCGTCCAGCCGTGGTGCGCGGTGTCCAGCGGCACGCGAACCCCTTTTTCGAGAATCGCCGCCCCCACGACTGGACGCGCGGCGGCGTCGAGCTGGTCGTACAGCCAGTCGTAGCCGATCGCCAACGCCAAGGTCATCTCGGCCACGTCCAGAAAATGGCTGGGGTTCCAGTCGGAGAACGCGGCCGCAGCCAGCATCTCGCGTTCGGCGCGCGCGGCATACGCCCGATTCCCGCTCAGATGGTACGCCATCGCCAGGGTGAGCACCCGCTGGACCGCGCGGCGCGATTCACCCAACAGCCGCCGCCCCTCCAGCTTTCGTTCGATCGGCTTGACCCGGAGCATCGCGTCGGCGTTCCGCAACACACACGCGGCGATCGGTCGCAGCGCCGGATCTCGCTGCGTCTGCTCGCGCAGCCGCTGCGCGTCGCCCGGGCCGATCAGCAGCCGCGGGCGCCCCAACTCGGCCCGATCGATCAACGCTCGCAGCGCATCGTCGCTGAGCTGGGGCGGGAACGACGCGGGCTTGTCAGTCGCTGGCGGCCGGGCCGCCGCGAGCTGTGGGGCCGCCGCGAGCTCTGGGGACGAAGTGGCTGGCGTTTCCGCCGAGTGCAGCGAGTTGGCGGTCAGTATGGCCAGGGCCCACGTCGCCAGGGCCCAGGCCCGCGGCGGCGGGCGACGAGCTTGCAGGTCGCGCATCGGAGGATCCTCGCTTTCTTCCTTGAGGATGGCGTCGGGGCGTGCCGCCGCTGCGCGTCCGTCGCGACAAGGGCAGGCCGACCGGCAGCCACACAGCCGTCGTTCCGCAGACAAGCAGAACAGAAAACGCGCGACGCTTCAACCGCCCTTTGGCGCGGACCCTTCGCTCGCGTTCGGCGGTGACGGGCCGGCGACACCAGCCGACGTGGCGCCGCTTGCGCGCGGCGAGGCCGCCCCTCGCGCGCTCCTCGCCATCCAATACGGCAGGATGCCGCGTCCAGCAATGCCCGCCGATCCTTCGCGCGCCTCGCCGTTGCTTCAACCCCCTGCGCCCCAGGCCGCGGCATAGTCGAGCGAGTAGGCCGGCGGATCGCCGCCCGGCCCGACCAGATAATGTTCCATCCACTGCAGCATTCTCAGTTGATAGTCGAAGCGAGCCGCCGCACGGCGATTGCCGTGGCCTTCGCCCGGGTACAGGACGAGCCGCACCGGGGCTTGAGCCAGCGTCTTCAGGTGTCGATATAGCTCGAGCGACTGCGATGGGGCGACCCGCGGATCGTCTTTGCCATGCAGGATCAACAGCGGCGTGCGATGCCGCTGGACGTAGTGAATCGGACTCCGCTCGAGGAAATACTCCCAGGCTTCCCACAGGCGTTTGCCATGGTGGACCAGGAACATCTCCTCGGGAATGTCCGTCGTGCCGAGTTTCGAAATATTGTCGCTGATCCCCACGAACATCACGCTCGCGGCAAAGCGATCGGAAAAGTACGTGGCGCCCCAGGCCGAGGCGTAGCCTCCGTAGGAACCGCCCGTGATGCCGACCTTGTCCTTGTCGGCAAGGCCCATCGCAATCAAGTGATCGACGGCGTCCACGAGATCGTCGAACTCGCGGCCGGCGGCGTCGCCCTGCCCCAACTTCGAGAACGCGACGCCCCGCCCCGTGCTGCCGCGATAGTTCGGATAGAACACGGCGAACCCGCGAGCCGCGCCCAGTTGGCCGGGTCCGGCATAGCTGGTGATCCAGCCGTTGCTGACGTGCGCTTCGGGGCCGCCATGGACGTACAGGATCAACGGATAGCGACGTCCTGCCTCGTAGTTCAGCGGGTAGACCAAAATCCCTTCCAACTTCAAGCCATCGCGAGCCTGCCAGCTCACAACCTCTTGGCGGGCCAGTCGCCGCTTGGCGAGCCATGCGTTGCTGGCCGTCAGGCGGCGCGGCGTCTGGTCGTTCACGCCCTGCAGGAACACCTCGCTGGGATGCTCTGGCGCGCTGCCTACGGACGCCCATGTACGGCCGTCGCGCGCGAGCGACAGGCTCGTCCAGATCGGCGTTGCCGGTCCAGAGCGGACCTTCCGCTGGCCGTCGAGGTCCACTTCGCCGACCGTTGCGCCGACGCCTTCGTGGGCAATCCACATCAGCGTCCGAGCGTCCTTCCAGGCCACGTCGCGAACGTGGGCTTGATAGTCCGGCATCAGATCGCGCGGGGCGCCGCCCCCCGGCGCCGGAACGACCATCAGCCGTCCCTCGGCTGGATCGTTCAGATCCGCGCCCGAAATCAGCGCCAAATGTCGCCCGTCGGGACTCCACAGCACCCGTCCCAGCTTGCCGGGATTCTGGATCCGATCCACGATCTGGCCCGTGTCGACGTCGACGATCGCGACTCGCTTGAACATGTAGCCGTCGTCGACCAGCGGCGTCGGAGCGAGCACGACGGCCAATTGCCGCCCGGAGGGGCTCCACGCAACGGCGCTCGCCGACCCAGGCAATTCCAGTCGGCGCGGCTGGCCGTCGCCCGCGGCCGCGGCGATCCAGACTTTCACCGCTCGCCAGTCCTCTTCGTAGACCTCCTGATTAAAGCCTTTCTCGCGAGACTCTTTCTCGTCCTTGCGCTGCGGTTCCGCAGCCAGCAGCGCCAGCCACTGGCCATCGGCGCTATACTCCGCCGCGCGGATGTCCGTGTCCAGCGCGATCACGCGCCGCGCCTCGCCGCCATCGACTGCAATCGTGTACAAGTCCGTGGTGGACGCGGCGCCGCGCCGGGACAAGAACGCGATCGATCGGCCGTCCGGCGTCCACTGAACGTCCCCCACACTGACCTGACCCGTGACGAACGGCCGCGATTGGCCTTTGGCGTCGACGACATGCAGTTCGCTCGAGGCCGGCCCATTGTCGCCCGCCAGCGGGTTGCGAGGAACGGCCAGGGTGTACGCCACACAGCCGCCATCCGGGGAAACCACGGCGGACAATACATTTTGCGCGCTAGCTACGTCCCGTGGCGCGAATACGGCGTTGGCGGCTTGCGCAGCTACAGGGCTCGAACACGGCGTCAGCCCGCTGGACAGGCCGAGGAACAACAAGCCGAGGGCGAGCCGCCGAGCCCGTGCATACGAGGAAAACGAGCCGCCGCCACGCCGCGGAACGAAGAGGTTCGTCATGGTGTGTGCTCCTGAACATTCAACGTGCCGAATGGGATCCAAGGACAAGTATAGATCGCAATCCGATCCCCGAACCATCTTCCGCGCAACTCGGCGTCAAACTTTACGGTTCAGGGCCGGGCTTTCGCGGCGCAGCACGGCCGAAGCCCCTGGCAAAGCTCCGGCACAAGATATCCCCCTGCGCCGCCAACCTTGTTTTTGGGGGAGGCCAAGACGTCTCGATGCGAAAACGCGGCAGAGACGTGCCTGCGGATTTTAACCTTGTCAGCAGGGGCCATGGGTTGCGGAGGAGGCGAACGGCGCGTTTGCCGCCGGGTGGCGCGAAGTTGTCGTGCTGGGCCCCGCCTGGACGCCTGCGAAACTGAATTCTTCGCGAACAATAAAGGCCTGGCAACCTGGCGAGCCGCAAATGGGGCAGGTGGCTCCGTTCGACTCGCAACGATCGCATTCTAACCATCGCCGCGCCTGAAGACACATCAAGTAGGCCCGGCGGAGCAAAGATCGGCCGCGGGGTCCATTGTCACGGCTGGATTGCGCGGTAGAAACGCCCCATGGCTTCGAGTTTCTCGTTCTGCTGGCGCAGCGAGCCCCAGTGGAAGACGAGCACGCCGGTGGCGGGCAGCCGCGTGCCGTGATCGAGCACGCTGGAGACTTGCTCGCTCGGCACGCTTTCACCCCAATCGGCCAATTGGACGATCGGCCAGATGCGAATCCGTTCGTCAGGCGTCCCGCGAATGCCGAGATGCGCGCCCAGCCATGCGGTCTGCCGCGAGATCCACGCCGCGTCGGTCGCATGGCCGAAGCGGGCGTGGTAGGGCATGATGCTGAATACGTCGACATAGCGAGCTTGCGCCTTCAGGTCGATGGCCAGTTTTGTTCGGAGCGCTCCGTCGAAGTCCGTGTCGGTCCACGGGCAGTGGAATGTCCCCAACAGGGCCTTGGGACGCGCGTGATCGCGGATCGCGTGGAACTCGCGAACCCAATCGGTGAACACGTCACACCGCCAACGATGCCACGCGTCCGCGCGATGGCTCAGGATCCACGGACCGATCGAGGCGTCGGCGCCGTCCGGCAGGTCGGTGTTCGTTTCCCGCGCAAACTGGGTGACGCACCGCCGACAAAAGCACGTGTCCGGCATGGCCGGTTCGGCGCGTTCCCAACTGGCGTGGCTGTGGTGATAGTCGAGCCAAATGCCGTCGATCTCGAAATCTCGGAGAACACGGGTGAACTCGTCCATGCGAAAGCGGCGATAGGCGGGATGCGTCGGGCAGATCCCCTGCCATCCGTGGGGCGGCGGGCAGACCTCACCATCGACGCCGACTGGCGCCGCATCGGGGTGGTCCTTGAGATAGCTGGCGACGTGCAGCGTGTTGAACTCGGCATAGATCCGCGCGTTCTGCGCCCGCAGCGTCGCGACGCGCTCGACGTTCAGGCTGCCAGAACCCATCCATACCGCATTGATCCCCCAGTCCTGCAGTGTGCCGCCGCGCGCCAGCAACTCGGTGGGCACGCCGCCGTAAACGCCGCGGACTTCGACGTGCGGCCGAGGCCGCTGCTGGGCCGCGGCCTCGGCCGCGATCGCCGTGAAACCGAGCGTCGCGACAAGACAGAACAAAGGACGCCGAGCCATGCTTCAAACCCTTTCTCTCCTGCTGCGTGCGGTTTCCCAAACCATGTTGACGGACCGATCGGGGCTGGCTGTTTTGCCAAACTAGATTATCATGTCCTGGCCGTGGCGAGCAATCCGCATCGATGCCCGTCTCGTGCACAGGCGAGACGGCGCACGGAATGACGGAATACAGGTCGCGCGCTGGGCGGCACGGACGGGCTGGCGCGCCTCCGCCACGCCGTCGGTCCGCGTCGCGCGGATCGTCGCGCCGAGGGCCGCCCAACGCGGCACGCCCAAGGCACAAGGATTCCTTGGCCTGATGGCCGCTGGACGCCTGCGGCGACGTGTTTCCAGCCCGACTTGATCACCCAAAACAGCCAGCGAACGTGCAGGCGAGGGTTCCTGTACGACGATCCTGACAAGGTGCCATGCCTCTGAAAACAATCTACCAGCCCGGCCGCGTCGCCTTGTCGTTCGAGGTGTTTCCGCCCAAGACGCCAGAAGGCGAGACTGCGCTGTTCGAGCATCTCGAACAATTGCGAAAGTTTACGCCCGCGTTCATCACATGCACCTACGGCGCCGGCGGTTCGACGCGAGCCAAGACCCTGGATGTCGTCGCGCAGATCAAGCAACGCTTTCAGTTGCCCGTGGCGGCCCATCTGACCTGTGTCGGCTCGCATGTCGATCAACTTCGCGAGTTTCTGGCCGAAGCCTCGCGCCTTGACGTCGACGCGATCGTCGCGCTTCGCGGCGATCCGCCGAAGGGAGGGACGGATTTCGTCGCCGTAGCTGGCGGCCTGCGATATGCCAACGAACTGGTGGCCTTGATCCGGGCCGAGTTTCCGCAGTTCGGCATCGCGGTCGGTGGCTATCCGGAGAAACACACGCAGGCCCCGAGCTTCGAGGCCGACCTGGATAACCTGAAACGCAAGGTCGACGCGGGCGCGGATGTCGTGATCACGCAACTGTTTTACGACAACGCCGATTTCTTTCGCTTCCAGGATCGGTGCCAGCGGGCCGGCATCGCCGTGGCGATCGTGCCCGGGATCCTGCCGGTGACGAACCTGTCGCAGGTCAAGCGGATCACGTCGATGTGCGGCGCGCGGCTGCCGGCGCGGCTGGCGACCTCGCTCGAAGCCGCCGAAGACCCGGGGCGCCAGTTTCAGAAGGGCATCGAGCACGCCATCGGCCAGGTCTCGGAACTGATCCGGCATGGCGTCCCGGGCGTCCATTTCTATGTACTGAATAAATCCCAGGCCGCGTCGGCCGTGCTGGCTGCGATGCGTGTGGGCTGAGCACGACTTGGCCTCGAGCCGGCGAAATGTCTCAGCCGAGCCCCAAATTGGGCGCGGCTGAGGCGGCCATGTCCGCCGGCCGACGGTGGGGGTGCGCCGGCGAGCGCTCACCGCGGGTCCGCCGCTCCCATCGGTTCGGCGAGCGCCGCCGGTTCGACGGACGCGGCCGGCTCGGCCGACGCGGCCGGCTCGGCCGACGCGATTCGCAGGTGACGAAACCAGACCTCTTCGCTGTGGTTCTGCAGCCCTAGAAAGCCGCTGACTCGGCGCTGAGCCAACTCGGACGCCGTGTGTTCGTCGGCTTGGATCACGTCGATGCCGTTGTGGGTCACGCGATATTTCGTGCCCCGACAGTCGATCTCCAACGAGTTCCATTGTCCGGCGGGCCGCGCCACGCGCGGGTCGGCGGCGACGATCGCGTACAGGCTGCCCGTATATTGATACGCTTTGAGCGTTCGATAGCGTTCGGCCGCGTCGTCCAGGATCTGCACTTCGATCCCGGCCCCTTCGCCGTGATGCGTGCCGTTGGCCGGCACACGGATATAGACGCCCGAGTTGCCGCCCGGACGGAGGCGATACTCCAGTCGGAGGTTGAAATCGCCGTACTCGGCGGCGGTGCGCAGCCACGGGCCTCGCTCGCCCGTGCACAGCAGCAGGCCGTCTTCGACTTTCCAGCATTGCTGGGCGTCCGCCCCGGCGCCTTCCCAGCCTGTCAGATCCTGGCCGTTGCACAAGCTCTGGAATCCGATTTCCGTGACGACCACATCGCGAAACGCGAGCGTCCCGCCCGCGGACGCGTCGGCGAACAACCCGAACCACCCGTCGGACTCCGTCAGGCCCGTGACATGCCACGCCTGCTGGCCGTTGATCGTCAGTGTCGCCGACGCGCCGGTGACGGCCAGCCGCAGATCGTTCCATTGTCCGGCTTTGACCAGATCTGGTTTGCCAGACTGCGTCGGCTCGGCCCAGTCAAGCTCGCCTTCCTTGCCCGGCGTGAGTAGGATTCGGTATCGGGATGGGCATGGGTTTTCGGACGCCGGCAGCGCGGATCGGAAAAACAACCCACCGCGGGCGTCGGGCGACTGGGCCTGCCATTTCAGGTCGACGACAAAGTCCGCCAAGCGGTGTTGCCACCGCGCGCACGCGATCCCCTCGTTCAGGCTCAGCGTTCCGTCTTCGACGGTGAATCCCGAGCCGGTCGTAACCCAGCGATCCAAACTCGCGTCGCCGAACGCGGGGATCCGGCATTCGGTCGCATTGTCCCGCCCGAAGGAAGGGACACAAGCAGCATATAGCAACAACAGGAGTCGTAATCGTACCGTCATCCGATAGCCCTCTCTCGTTGTTCGGTGGCGTCAGCAAACGAATCGGCGCCCGGCGAAATCTTGTCGCAAGGCCTTCCCAGATTAACGCAGCCGTTGATTGCACGATAGCACCCGTGGCGGCCGCCCGCAGGCCACCTTGTCCGGGCGGGCCTTTGGCGAAACAATAGCGCACCGGGTCGGCGTGTTTGGCGACGAGGCGGCCGCGTAGGTTCGCGCGTGGCCGCGCACTTGATGGCCCGTCTCTCGTTCGGCCGATTGCGGCGCCGAACGACACCAGCGGAGGTTTCGATGAAGATCGTAGCGGCGAAAGCCTTGATGAAAGCGAACGACCAGTTGGCGACGGAGAACCGAAACCGCTTCGCGCAACGACAGGTGTTCGGCATAAACCTGGTCGGTTCGCCGGGTTGCGGCAAGACGACGCTGCTCGAGGGCCTGTTTCCGCGGCTCGAGCCTCAGTTCAAATCGGCGGTGATCGAAGGCGATATCGCGGGACAGATCGATGCCGAGCGAATGGCTCGCATCGGGATCCCCGTCGTGCAGATCAACACCGATGGGATGTGCCATCTGGACGCCAATATGATCGCGGCGGCCGTAGAAGGATTCGACGGCGAGCAGATCGATGCGCTGTGGATCGAAAATGTCGGAAATCTGGTCTGTACCGCCGGATACGATCTGGGCGAGCATCTGCGGATCGTGGCGTTGAGCGTTCCCGAGGGCGATGACAAGCTGGTCAAATATCCGGCCATCTTTCAGCGCAGCCATGCGCTGGTGATCACCAAGATGGATCTGTTGCCCTATCTGAACTTCGATCTCGAACGGGCTCGCGGAGACATGCGTCGGCTGGCGCCGGAGGCCGAGATCTTCGAGGTCTCGATGCAGCGCGCCGAAGGGTTGGATGCGCTGGCCGAGTGGGTGGCCCAACGGCGTCGGGCGGTGTTCGGTTGAGACGCGAGTCGGCCGCCGGGGCTTGGGCTTTCCGAGCCGGCGCGAAACAGGCCTGGCAGCGCGTTTTTTTGGTGCGGCTCGAATCGTCCGCCCGCCGGTCCCGTCCGCGAGCGAGATTCGCTGCGCGACGTCTTGTTCGTCGCGCACCGCCGACGATCCATCGGGCGTGGATCATGACGTTAACGATCGCCGTCGCGCGGCGCTGCTGGTCGCGCCCGTTTGCTCGTCCGGAACGGCACAGTCTATGAACCGATCGCCGATCATACTTTCCGCGTCTGCGTCGCCGTGCCGCTTGCGGATCACGGTGCGCGGCGTCGTTCAAGGCGTTGGTTTTCGTCCGTTTGTCTATCGCGCGGCGAGCGACGAATCGTTGTGCGGCTGGGTGCTGAACGATGCCGACGCGGTCCGGATCGAGGTCCAGGGCGATGTCGCCGCGTTGAACCGTTTTCTGCACGCCTTGCAGCACGAGCATCCGCCTCAGTCTCGAATCGATGCGCTCGAGCTGGACCAGCTCGCCGCCTGTGACGAACTGGCGTCGCGCACGTCGTTCGAGATCCGTCACAGCACCGTGGCGGCCGCGCCGCGACCGACGATTCCTGCGGATCTCGCCGTCTGTGAGGCGTGTCTACACGAGATCCGTGACCCCCGACAGCGGCGGTTTCGCTATCCGTTCACCAACTGTACCAACTGCGGGCCGCGCTGGTCGATCATTCAAGGCCTGCCGTATGACCGGTCGCGGACGTCGATGCGCGGTTTTCAGATGTGTCCGCAATGCCAGGCCGAATATGACAATCCCGCGGATCGACGCTTTCACGCTCAACCGATCGCCTGCCAGCAATGCGGCCCCGAATTGACGCTCGAAGATGCCGAGGGACGGCCGTTGGCTCGGGGCGACGCGGCCTTGCGACGTGCGGTCGCCGAGGTTCTCGCCGGCCGGGTGTTGGCCCTGCTGGGGCTGGGCGGTTTTCAGCTCGTCGTCGACGCGACCAGCCAGGCCGCGGTCCAGCGGCTGCGAGATCGTAAACAGCGACCGGACAAGCCGCTGGCGATCATGCTGAGCAACCTGGCCGCGGTTCGCGAGCGGTGCCACGTGTCGGACGCCGAGGCTGCGGCTTTGCAATCGCCGGCCGCGCCGATCGTCCTGTTGACTCGCCGCACGGATGCCCAGGCCCTGGACGATATCGCGGCCGCCGTCGCTCCGGGCAACCCACAGTTGGGAGTCATGCTGCCCTATACGCCGCTGCACCACCTGCTGGTGGATGAGGCCGCGCGACCGCTGGTCTGCACCAGCGGCAACGTGTCGGACGAGCCCATGACGATCACCGTCGAGGACGCGCGACAGCGGCTGGAAGGGATCGTCGATGTGATGTTGGCGCACGATCGGCCGATCGTGCGCCCCGTGGACGATTCCGTAGCGCATGTCGTCGCCGGAGAGGCGCAGGTTCTGCGGCGCGCGCGCGGGTACGCACCGCTGCCGATTCGCTTGGACCGCAACGTGCCGACCATCCTCGCGGTCGGAGGCCATCTGAAGAACACGGCCGCCTTGAGCATCGGCTCGTCGATCGTCATGACGCCGCACATCGGGGATTTGGACACGGCGCCGAGCGTCGCGGTCCACCAGCGCGCGGTCGCGGACCTGGTTCAGTTCTTCGAGGCGGCCCCGGCCGCCGTCGCCTGTGATCTTCATCCCGACTATGCCTCGACGCGGCACGCCGAACGCTTGGCCGCCGCCTGGGACGTGCCGCTGATCCGCGTCCAGCATCACCATGCCCACGTCGCAGCGGGCATGGCCGAGCACGGGTTGGAGGGCCCGGTTCTGGGACTCTCGTGGGACGGCACGGGCTATGGCGCGGACCGTACGGTGTGGGGCGGCGAGGCGCTGCGCTGCGAGGGGGCGGATTATGTCCGTGTTGCCCATCTGCGGCCGTTCGCCCTGCCCGGCGGCGATCGGGCCGCGCGTGAGCCGCGCCGTTCGGCGCTCGGATTGCTGTACGAGATCGACGGCGCCGCGGCCGCCGAGGAAGCCAGCCGGTGGTTTGCGCCGGCCGAGCTGAACACGCTGCTGATGGCCTTGAGCCGGCCGAAGCTGTTTCCGCGGACCAGCAGCCTTGGCCGGTTGTTCGACGGCGTCGCCGCGCTGTGCGGACTGCCGGCCCGCGTGACCTTCGAAGGCCAGGCCGCGATGGCCTTGGAGTTCGCGGCGTCGCCTGCCGTCTCCGACGCCTATCCACTGCCGATCACGGGCGACGATCCGCTGGTGTTGGACTGGGCGCCGATGATCCGGGCGATCCAGGCCGAACGACGCGCCGGTTGCCCGAGGGGGGACCTCGCCGCGCGATTCCACCATGCCCTGGCCGAGGCCGCGTTGGCCGTGGCGCAGGCGGCCGGCTGTGCGCAAATCGTGCTGACCGGCGGCTGCTTTCAGAACGCCCTCTTGACCCAGTTGGTGTACCGACGATTATGGGAAGCCGGATTCACGGTCTATCTGCATCGGCAAGTTCCGCCCGGCGACGGCGGGATTGCGGTCGGTCAGGTTTGGGTCGCGGGGCAGGTGCTGGGCGGAGAGGTGGTCAGTGGGCAGTAGTCAGTAGTCAGTGGGCAGTGGGCAGTGGGCAGTGGTTGTTTGTTGGTCGTCATTGCGGGTTGGGTCGAGAGCGAGAGTGTCGCCGAAGGGGGGTAGGCATGTGTCTGGGCATTCCGGGAAAGGTGTTGGAGATTCGCGAGCAGGATTCGCTGTTGATGGGACGTGTCGAGTTTGGCGGGATCGTCAAAGAGATCTGCCTGGCGTATGTCCCGGAGACGCAGGTTGGAGATTACGTGCTGGTCCACGTGGGGTTCGCGATCAGCCGTGTCGATGAGGACGAGGCTCGCGAGATTTTTTCGTACATCGAGCAGATCGACGAATTGTCCGAGTTGCAGGATCCCGAGCTCGGACGGCCTGGTCCGGTCGCCTCGTGCACGGAGGTGGCGCCTTGAAATATGTCGACGAATACCGCAACGTCGAGGCCGTGAAACGGTGTGCGGACGCGATTCGGCGGATCACGACGCGGCCGTGGAACATCATGGAGGTCTGTGGCGGCCAGACGCACGCGATCGTGCGGTTCGGGTTGGATCAGATTTTGCCGGCGGAAATCAATTTGATCCACGGCCCGGGCTGTCCTGTGTGCGTGACGCCCATCGAGATCATCGACCGCGCGGTGGCGATCGCGGCCCGCCCCGAGGTGATCTTCTGTTCGTTTGGCGACATGCTCCGCGTGCCCGGATCGCAGCGCGATCTGTTGGCGGTCAAGTCGGCGGGCGGCGATGTACGGATCGTGTATTCGCCGATGGACGCCGTGGCGTTGGCGCGCGCGCATCCCGAGCGACAGATTGTGTTCTTCGCCATCGGTTTCGAGACCACGGCGCCGGCGAACTGTATGGCCGTGTTGCAGGCCGAGCGATTGGGGCTGGAAAACTTTTCCGTGTTGGTGTCTCACGTGTTGGTCCCGCCGGCGATTCGAGCCGTTTTGGATTCGCCGCAGAACGTCGTCCAGGGATTTCTGGCCGCGGGCCACGTGTGCGCAGTGATGGGCATCGCCGAGTATCACCCGATCGCAGCCCAATATCAAACGCCGATCGTCGTGACGGGCTTCGAGCCGCTGGACGTCTTGCAGGGCGTGCGTGCCTGCGTCCAGCAGCTCGAAGACGGACGAGCCACCGTCGAGAACCAGTATGCCCGCATCGTGCGGAACGAAGGGAACCCGGCGGCCGTGGCGCAGATCCACCGCGTCTTTCGCACAGCAGCCCGCAAGTGGCGAGGGATCGGCGAGATCCCGGACAGCGGTTGGGAATTGCGGGACACGTACGCCCGGTTCGACGCCGACCGCCGGTTTGACGTGGGGACGATCATCACTGACGAGCCGGCGGTGTGCATCGCCGGCGCAGTCCTGCAGGGCCACAAAAAGCCGTTCGAGTGTCCGGCGTTCGGCGTCCAATGCACGCCAGACAACCCGCTCGGCGCGCCGATGGTCTCGGCCGAGGGCGCGTGCGCCGCATACTATCGCTATCGCCGCCAGGACGAGCCGCGCGCGCGGGCTCAAGCCTGACCGCGGGCTCGCGCGGCAGCGGCCCAACGCCGGCGCCGCCGTGGCAGAGATTGCCGCGACAGAGATTACGGCGACCGCGTGGCCGATCGAGGCACGATGGCTCGCGCGGCGCCACGCCGCCCACGCGTTGACCAGATCTTGAACCCACCAGCACTAGCCGAGTTCGCATCATGTCCTCCGTCTCGATGTCCATGTCGTGTCCGATTCCACTGGCTCGCTACGACACCGTGCAGCTCGCGCACGGCGGGGGCGGGCGGATGATGCGCAACTTGATCGAAGGCCTGTTGCTGCCGCAATTTGCCGCGCCCGCCGGCCTGGCCGGGGCCGACGGGCCGCCGCACGACAGCGCCGTGCTCGATCTGGGCGGCGGCGTACGGCTGGCTTTCACCACGGACTCGTACGTCGTCAGCCCGTGGCAATTTCCGGGCGGCGATATCGGCAAGCTCGCCGTGTACGGCACGGTCAATGATCTGGCAATGGCCGGCGCCGCGCCGCGCTATCTGAGCTGTGGCTTGATCTTGGAGGAAGGTCTGCCGTTCGAGACGCTGCGGCAGGTCGTGGTCTCGATGCGGCAAGCGGCGGCCGAGGCGGGGGTGCAAATCGTCACTGGCGACACCAAGGTCGTCGATCGCGGCAAAGGAGACGGCATCTTTGTCAACACGGCCGGCGTGGGCGTGATCCCGGCCGGCGTCGATGTCTCGCCGGCCCGCGTCCGCCCGGGCGACGCGATTCTGGTCAGCGGCGATCTGGGGCGTCACGGGATTGCGATCATGTCGATCCGCGAGGGTTTGCAGTTCGAGGGCGCCCCGGCCAGCGATTGCGGGTCGCTGGCCGCGATGGTCGCAGGCCTGACGGCCTTGGGCGCAGATCTGCACTGTCTGCGCGACTTGACCCGCGGCGGCCTGGCGGCGGCGGTGATCGAGATCGCCGAGCACGCGAGCGTCGGCATCGAGCTGGATCTGGCGGCGATCCCCGTTCTGCCCGCGGTTCGCGGCGCGTGCGAGCTGTTGGGGCTGGACCCGCTGTACGTCGCCAACGAAGGCCGTCTGGTCGCGTTCGTCCCGGCGGCGGTGGCCGAGCGGGCGTTGGGTATCCTCGAGCAATACGCAGCCGACACCCGGCCGGCCGTCATCGGTTCGGTATGCGAGACCCATCCTGGCAGCGTCATCGTGCAGAGCGGCTTTGGCGCGGGGCGGTTGCTGGATCTGCTGTCCGGTGAACAGATGCCGAGAATTTGCTGAGGCGAGGCGATTCGCTCTTGATCGGTTTGCGGAAAAGGCGTACTGTGCCGTCCGCCCCCGTCGGCGGTTGCGGCCGCTCCAGCGAGCCGGCCGAGCGAGGCCTTCGGGCGGCGCCCTCGGCGGGTTGGACCTTTGAATCGGCCGGGCCCGGTCTGCTCGGACGGGCAGATTCCGGGTGACCGCACGTGTGCCTCGTGCGCACACGCCCGAAAGGTCACATCGTCACCAACGTACCCTTCTGCATGGATGCGGAACTTGATCATGAGACCGGCAACATCCGAATCGACGCGGCATGAAGCCCTTCCCAGCGCCGTTCCTCTGCTCGACGTGAATCGCAGCAACAGGGCGCAGCGCGCGGAAATTCTCGAAGCGATCACGCGGGTGGTCGATTCGGGCCGCTTTCTTCATGGACCCGATGTCACGCAGTTGGAGGAATCGATTGCCGCGATTTGTGACACCCGCCATGCGATCGGGTGCGCTTCGGGCAGCGACGCCCTGCTGCTGGCGTTGATGGCATTGGAGATCGGCGCCGGCGACGAGGTGATCGTTCCCAGCTTTACGTTCTTTGCCACGGCGAGCTGCGTCTGGCGACTGGGGGCGCGACCGGTGTTTGTCGACGTCGATCCGACGACGTTCAATCTGGATCCGGCGCGGGTCGCCGAAGCCGTCACGCCGGCGACACGAGCCATCATTCCGGTGCACCTGTACGGCCAATGCGCGGACATGGATCCGTTGCTGGCGGTGGCTCGCGAATATGACCTCAAGGTGATCGAAGACGCGGCCCAAGCGATTGGCGCCGAGTATGATGGGCGCCCGGCGGGTTCGATGGGCGACATCGGATGCCTCAGTTTCTACCCGACTAAAAACCTCGGCGGATTTGGTGACGGCGGGATGGTCGTCACGAATGACGAGGCCCTCGGGACGGCGGTCCGGCAACTGGCCGCGCACGGCATGAAAACGCGGTACTACCACGACATGGTGGGGATCAACAGCCGATTGGATACGATTCAGGCGGCCGTGCTGAACGTCAAGATTGGACAACTGGGACGCTGGACGATCGAGCGTCGCGAAAACGCTCGACGGTATGGCGAGCTGTTCAGCGAACTGCCCCCGGATCGGCGGCCTGTTCTGCCCTGTGAATTGCCGAATCGTTATCACGTCTGGAATCAGTATACGGTCCGCATTCCGTATGGACGCCGCGACGAATTGCGGGCCAGACTGGCTGACCAGCGAGTCGGGTCGGAGATCTATTACCCGGTTCCCCTCCATCTACAGGCCTGTTTCCGCTCGCTCGGCTGGCAGCGCGGCAGCCTGCCGCATACGGAACGGCTGAGTCAGGATGTGCTGAGCCTTCCTATTTTTCCGGAATTGACGCTCGACGAGCAGCGACGCGTCGTCCAGGTGATCGGTGACGCGATGTGCGGCGAACGCGCCGCCGCCTGAGCCGTGCTTTAGGCGGATTCCTGACCGCGGGCTCCACGAGGCGGGCGGTGAAGGTCATGACGTCATTCTGTCGACCGCACTCGGCGAGTGCTTGCTTACGACGCGCGCTCCGTCCGGTCCGCTGTTTGCCATCCGTATCTACGAATCCGGCGTCCCGCGGCCATGCCGCAGCATCGGTCTTCTGCCGGTCTCAGCTATTTACGACGCCATCACGGACCGCACGCTGAACGGGCCGGGTTCGCATCGCTGCGCGGAGCGTCGTCTTCGGGCAGTGCGAGCGTCTGCGGGCCGCGCTCGCTGACGGGGCGTCAGAGCCGTCAAGTGCGGGTTCTATGCGTCGTAGGCGCATCTACTACGCGCAGACTGGTGCGGCACGGGATTGGGGGACGCCGGCCAAGCGCTACGCACGTCTGTTGGGAAATTGGCGAGGTTCGACCGGAAGGGTCGGATGGCGCGCTTGTGCCGGAATGTCCCGCATCGGACATGCCGCGGAAGGCTCTGAACGAGACTTGCCTTGCGGCGACTCGGGGCAATAATTTCCACGATGGGCAGGCGACCGTGTACGGCGCGTACGGAGGCGTCACGGGATCCCGTCGGAGTTGGGGCTTGCGAGGCGAGGCACAATGGCAATGGCAGCAAGAGCGATCGCGGTTGTGGTTCTGGTCACGATTGGCTCGACCTCGGTCGGCCAGCAGATGGGCGCGACTTGGCAGACTGCGCCCGTTGCGGCGGGGCCAGCGGCCTCTCCGAATGTGGCGAGTAGTCCGAGCGTATTGCTGCTTCCTCCGCCACCGCCCTTGGCATCGGCGCCGGCATTGCCGCCAGCGCTGATTCAGCCTCCGCTCACCGTCCCGGCGCACACGCCGACCGTGACCGCCATCCCCGCCCAGCCGCCGATTTCAGCTCCCACGGCGGCGTCCGCCAACCCCGTCGTCACCTATCGCCCCCTGGTTCCGATCGCGTCGATGCCGCCCCAGTACTACGTGGGTCGCGGTCTGCTGGGCCAACCCAAGCTGTACGTGCCAAACCAGCCGGTGAGAAATTTCGTCCGCTATTTGAGCCCGTAGGCGTCGCGGGTTCGAACGGCATCGCCAGTCCTGTGATGTCGTCTGCCAGCAAGTCCGTCTTGGTTGCGTCCAGAACCAGCTCCAAATGCGGACACGACCAGATCCCGATCTGATCGTTGCCGGGCACGAAGATCGCTTGATCCATTCGGATGTTGGTCATCGTCGCGATCAATATCTTGGTCGTCGCCGGCAACTCGCCGATCCGGGGCAGATGATCGATGCGGATCGGTTCCGACAACGGTAAACCCGCGTGGCGGAAAGCCAACTCGACCAGCTCGGAGCAGTAGAAGTCTCCGTTGTCCAGTTTGAACTCGGTATCGAACTTGCAACTCGAATCGCGGGCCGTGTGACAGTAGTCGAGCGCCGCGGGGATGTGATTCCGATATTCCAGCTTGAGCCGTTTGACGGCGATCAAGGAAATCTCGTTATCGGTGGCAAACTTGCCGAACGAAATGTGTCGGGGGCCACCGACCACCACGTCGTACACGTACACGCCGTCCGGCTCGCGAGACACCAGACCGACATGCGAAAAGCGGCTGTCGGCGACATCCGTGCAGAGCTGCGAGAAATTGACCAAACCAAATAGAATCCGGCTATCCCCGCGGACGAAGACCAGATCGCCGCTACGCAGGTGGACGTCCGCCCAGCGATCCCAAGCCAGTTCTTCGGCAGAGCGCGTCCAGCCCAACTGGGCGAGCAATTTCGGCGGGCTGATTGTGACCAGCGTCATCGTGCGGCAGCCCGCCAGCGCGGTCAACAACACGTAGAGCCAGACGGAATGCAGCTTGCAGACGGTCATAGATCGCGGCGGCCGTGCTGGCGCTGAAGAGAACGTCGGGTTATCTGACGAGTGACCGAGAAGGGACGCTCGAGAAGCGTAGCAGAAAGGGCGCGGACCGAGAATACGGATCGAGCCGACGAGACGAAAGACGCTCGCTGATTGGCCGGATCGCGCAGACATGCACTGCGCATCCGCCGATCCTGTCCGTCCAGCTGGCACTGCTGTCGAACCCGCGTCATTGCCTAGCTGGCGTCGTCCTTCAGCGCCAACGGAATGGCGATTGCGGCGGCAACGATTCCCCCCAATACCCAGGGGTTTGATAGTACGCGGATCACGCCGGGGCGGCTTGCGCAGTATGGCGACGCCTCACAAGCGCCATCACCTCCGCGCATCACGGTATCCGTATGGATCACCAGCGCATCCGCTTGGGCTGCGGGCGGGGCTGTCCCCGGCGCCCACAGTCGGCACACGGTCACGCTTTGGGACGTCGCGACCTCGTAAACTCCGGCTCGCAGCTCGGGGATCGCAAAGTATCCGCCCGCATCAGTCAGGGAGGACGCTATGACGTGGCCTTGCGCGGCGACCGCCACCGTCGTGTTCGCTAGCGGCGCACCGTCGGTGTCGAGCACTTGACCGGTCAATCGACCTCCGTCGCGGAGCGCGACATCGCGAACCGCGTCGACACTTGCGCTGGCCGAACCGGTTGTGGCCGCAAAGGTAGTCCGAGGGAGCACCACTCCGAGCGAAGCCATGCCGACCAGGACCGCCGTGAGATATTTTCGTAGCCGCATGGCCACACTCCTTTTGCGCCGTGCCATCATCCGTGTGTTCTTCATCGCAGCTCGGACCGGCATTCGGTCGCGCGGATTTTCGTCCGTCCGACCCGACAAGACCTGATTTCGTGCGGTCAACCGCGGCTATACACGAGACCCTATCAACGACATGTCCCCGCACCGGAGACATGTCGAGTTTCCGAGCACGTCTACTACATCGGTAATACAGTCAACTCGCTGTAATAGAATCCGGGAAATCTGTCACCGAACGTGCCTCGTGCGTATGTTTGGTGATATCGCCACAGTCGACGTCACCCTCGCATGCCGCGAGTTCGGAAACGCCGGGGCGCCAGCGACGTCAAGCGTCACCACCCGAAAAATCGATCGGCGACGAGCAAGATCGCCAACGTTAGGCCCAGGCTGGCGAGAACCGGCATTACACGCCGACCACGCTCGATCCAATCGTTGCCGCCAGGCAGTACGCGCGTCAATCCCATTCCGGTCAGCAGCGTCATCATCGACACGCAGACGAACAGATGGACGGCGCGGCGGGGCCACACCGAGACGCCATGGACGTCGATCCGCGCCCAACCGACCGAGGTCGTAAACATCAGGCCAGCCGCGAACGCCGCATATTGCCATCCGGTGCGCCAGACGCCTCGACTTTGCCAAGCCATCAGAATCGTCGCGCCCACGAGCATCAACGCAGCCGGGCACGCGGCGGCTAGTCCGGATAATCCGAACAAAGCCTCGTCCTGCCCGACGCCGTCGAATCCGAGGTCGCTGGCGACCCAGGCCGTCAGGCAGGCGACGCCGACCGCCAGCACTGCTTGGAGAGGGCCAAACCAGCCCGACGACCAGCAAGCTGCGGCGTCGGGCGAGCGATCGGCGTCGGGGGGCGCACCCGAACGGGCGCGCAACGCTCGGGTCGTGACGACGATGCCCCAGCCGACCAATGCCGCCACCAAGACAAAGCCGGCCACGTCGCACAGCGCTCCCCAAAGTAGAAACCTGCCAGGCGCGAAGCCGCGTTGAATCTGAGCCATTCCTAACGCAATCAGGCCGCACACGTACAGCCCGGCCAGCGAGCGTCGCGCCGTCCGGTCACAGAGACTCGCCCCCGCCGCGAGGAACAGGGCGCCCAGGGCGGACCACACGCAGACAGGCAGAGCAGCCGGAGGCCGATCGAGCAGCCCGTGCGTCAAGGCAGCGCTGATCATCATTCCCATCAGACAAATGGCGGCCCAGATGGCAGGCGGTGAGAATGAATTGGGCCGGCTGTCCCACCGGGCATTCCACCCCCTGCGACGAGCCACCAGCCGGACCAGCGTCCAGCACGCGGCCGCCGACGCCAGACAGAGCGCGGCACTCGACGGAAGCGGTCCCGAAAGCGCGCCCGACCGCAACCCGCCCTCGAACGTTCCGCCCAGCGCCCCGAGAACGATCGTCAGCACGCCCAATCCCCAGCCCCACGCAGATCGTTGGCACAGGATCGTCAGAATTCCGATCCGATCACTCAACTCCGACACCGTACCCGCATAAAAGATCGAACTGTCCGGATGGTTTGCCGATATCAGCCTGCCCCGGAGCTGCGCCGCGTCTTTCGAGACGCGTCAAACGCGCAGAACGGATCCGCGGAGCCCGGTGCCTCCGACGGCTCGTTGTTTTCTTCGGTTGATCGGATATCATGGCCAAAACGTTTTCCGGCAAGAAGAGGAAGCGAGTCCATGTCTGAGGCCGAAACAACTCGACGCGCGAAGATCGTAAACGCGTTGGAGCAACATGAAAAACGCGCCGATTGCCAGGCGTTGGTGACCAGCCTGGATGCAGGGCTGTCGATGGCTCGCGACTTGCTGTACGGCCGACTGCATTTCGACGTCGAGGAGATGGTCGGAACCGATTCGATGCTGATGCCGCTGTCCGAGCCGAAGACCCAACGGGCGGCAAAGGTTCAGATCGAGATCTTTCAGATCGTCGAGTCGACGGACATCGCCGGACAGCAGGCCTACGTCAGTTCGGCCGACTGGTATTTGGATTGGCTGACCCAATTCCGCCTCGGTGAAATGGCGACCAATGAGAAGATCGTCAAGGAGATCATCGCATACCGGGCGATGGCCGCGGAGGAACGCCGGATGGCTTTTTCCGACGTCTTGATGCGCGTGCTGCCCGAATCACACAAGGCGCCCTTGGTGCTGTTTAAACTGATCCCCTTGGCGATCCAGATCACGACGGCTGTCGCGTTTCGAGACTCGGCCACCGCCGACCAGTTGCGGCGACAGCAGAAAACGATCCTTCCGGCCATTGGAGACTGTCCCGCATGTCGCGGCCGAGTGCTGGACAACGGTGAAGTGTGCGAGGTGTGCAGTAACCCATTGTGGGCGTATCGTTGGTTAACGGTGACCGACTGACTCAGCGACTGCCTGACCGGTCGCCTGACCGACGCGCGATCGGGCGAGAACCGCTGTCGTGCGCGGCGCTGCTCGGCGCCCTGTGGCGAAGCGGCGACTTCGGCTCGTCCCACGGGACGCGCGCCGTGTCACGGCTGCGCGACCCGATCTTCCCGCAGATGTCAGAGTCAGCGTCTAGCCCGGTCGCCAGGAGAAGGGCCAATGCAGCGTCTCAGAACCGTCGCGTTGACCGCGAGTCGTAAGCGCTCGCCGCGTGCAGCCACGACAACCAAGCGTCATTGGTTCGTCGCGCTGACCGCCGGCGTCCTGAGTTGCGCAACCGTGCTCACGGCCGCCGAACGCAACATCATCCTGTTTGTCACCGACGATGAAGGCCAGACCCTCGGCTGTTACGGCGACCCGGTGGCGGCGACTCCGAACATCGACGCGTTGGCCAAGGATGGCGCGCGGTTCAACTATGCCTATGCCACCACGGCGAGCTGCAGCGCCAGCCGTTCGGTGATCCTGTCCGGTTTGCACAACCATGCGAACGGCCAGTATGGGCACCAGCACAGCTACCACAAGTTTTCATCGTTCCCCGACGTCGCCTCACTCGCGCTGCCGCGGGCGGTGGCCATGGCCGGCTATCGAACCGCCCAGATCGGGAAATATCACGTCGCTCCGGAAGATGTCTATCGGTTCCAGACCTATCTGCGCGGCAACCCTCGCAACGCCGTGCAGATGGCCGAGCAGTGCCGCGCGTTCTTGACGGACGTCACGGACGAGCGGCCTTTCTTTCTGTACTTCGCCACCGCGGACCCGCATCGCGGCGGCGAGGTCGACGCCGATTCGCCGCTCGAGCTGAAGCCCAACCTGTTTGGAAACCGCCCGGGCCGAGGTTCGTACCCCGGCATTGACGAAGTGTTCTACGACCCGGCGCGGGTTCCGGTTCCCGCTTTCCTGCCCGACACGCCCGAGACGCGGGCCGAATTGGCGCAGTACTATCAAGCGTGTTCGCGGATCGATCAGGGCCTGGGACGGCTGATCGAAATCCTCAAACAAGCCGAGCTGTACGACAAGACGCTGATCGTGTACACGTCGGACAACGGGATCGCCTTTTCCGGCGCGAAGACAACGGTCTACGACCCGGGACTGCGGATGCCGCTGGTGGTTCGCAATCCGTACGAACCGCGGCGCGGCATCGTGTCCGACGCTTTGCTCAGCCATGTCGACATCACCCCCTCGCTGCTGGACTTCGCCGGCGGACTCGACCCGCAGACCAACGGGCCGAAACATTGGACCGACCCGCGCCAGCAGCCAGCGGCACAGGACGGCGCACAGCGCGAAAATGTGCCGCCGGAAAATCGCAACGGCGGGCGCCGCTTTTGCAGCTATCATGGCAAGTCCTGGATTTCCATCCTGGGCAACGCCGACGCCGAACACCACGACGCGATCTTCGCCTCGCACACGTTCCACGAGATCCAGATGTACTACCCGATGCGGGTCGTCCGCGACCGGCGATTCAAGCTGATCTGGAACATCGCGCATCCGCTGCCGTACCCGTTCGCCTCGGACCTATGGGTCGCTTCGAGCTGGAAAGCCCAGTATCGCCAAGGGCCCGCCGCATGGTACGGCAAACGCACCGTCGATCGGTATATCCACCGCCCGCCATTCGAGCTGTACGACATGCAACAGGATCCGGACGAGGCCGTCAACCTGGCGGCGAACCCGGAATATGCGCCGGTGCTGGAGGAGTATCAGGAGAAGCTCAAAACACATCAGAAGGCCACCGACGATCCATGGATCATGAAGTGGGATTACGAGTGACTCTGCGCGGAACGCGCGTGGACGTCGGACGCTCGCGATCCAAGCCGCGCCGTCCCAGTCCCTCGCTGACGCTTTGGGTTACGATTGACCCGTAGTTGACCCGTAGTTGCCTGGTCGCAGAATCTCTCCAGAACCTCTCGATGTACCCTGGCGACCATTGGGCGCCGTCGCTCCAATGGCTCCTGAAAGAATCACCCCGAAATGATCCGAAGGTGTTTTTCACGCGATGCTAAAGGAGGCCCGAGATGATGATTGATCTCCGTTTATTGCCAGCCAGACTGTTCACGACTGCTGCCGTCCTGGTTCTTGCTGCGTCGTCCGCGGCCAATGCCCAGTCCGGCGGCGACGTGCTTCACCATCCCTACCTCCTGGACAACGGGTTGACTTCTCGCTCGATTTCGTTCGAGAACCCAACCGGAGCGCCGGGCGAGGGAGGCAAGGCGGCCAGCAACTTGGGTGTCGGCCGCAAAGGCGCTCCAGCGCAGCAGATCGCGCCCGGCGAGACCGTTTCCCTGTGCGACATCGAAGGCTCTGGCGTCATTCGCCACATCTGGATCACCACCGACCGGACACCGATCGTCCAACGGGCGTGCGTCATCCGGGCCTATTGGGACGGACAAGAGCACCCCAGCCTCGAATGCCCGATTGGCGATCTGTTCGGCTTTGCCCATGGCCGGATCACCGCGTACCAGTCCGCCGTCCACTCGGTCGGACCGACCGGCGGCCGGAACCTATGGCTGCCCATGCCTTTCGCCAAGCGCGCCAAGCTGACGTTTACTAACGAAGGCGAAAAGACGGTCCCGCTGTTCTACCAGATCACCTACACGATCGGCGACCAGCATCCGTCGGATGTCGGCCGATTGCACGTCCTGTTCCGTCGCGAGAATCCGACGACGGAGAAACAAGACTTTGAACTGCTGCCCCAGCGACGCCAAAAAGGCCGTTTCATTGGTTCGGTCATCGGCGTCCGAAACCTGCATCCCGACCAGTGGTGGGGCGAAGGCGAAATTAAGGTCTACATGGACGGCGACGAAAAGTTCCCCACGATCGTCGGCACCGGCAGCGAAGACTACGTGGGATTGGCCTGGGGGATTCAGTTGGCGCCGTTTCTCTATAACGGCTGCAGCCTGAACGACAAGCAATTCGTGTCCATGTATCGTTGGCATCTGCCGGATCCGATCGCCTGGCGGAAAGAGGCCCACATCACGATCCAGCAGATCGCCTGGAAGAACGGGCTGGCCGAAACGCAGGACGATTGGTCGGCCGCGACATTCTGGTACGAGCCGATTCCCAGCGCCGCGCTGCCGCCGATGCCGGACGTCAAGGCGCGTACCGCCGACATCTGGAGCAACTGACGCAAGGCTTCGTTCGTGGGACGATGCTTTGCACGGGTCAAAATCAGCCTTTGTCGGGCGGACCTCAGACCGTCTTTGCCGCGCGCCGCATGGCGTGCGGCCGGCCATCCCAAGCCATGCCCAGTGCAACTCGCGTAGGACTGCTCCGCTACGATCGCTGCGTTCCCTCCGCTGCGCAGTCCAACCCCACGGCAAACCGTAGGCTAACACGTACACCAAGGGGACATTTCTATCCGTGCGACACAGGGGACATTTCTAGTGGCTTATAACAAATGTTCTTGACGGAATCGCTTGCTCTCGGTCGCTCGCCTGCCGTACAATTCAACGGGTGCATTCCCGTTTTGCGCACTAAGTGCTAGCAGTGCTAGCACTTAGGGAATCCAGATCGCGTCGTTGGGCTCTAGTGGGAAGCCGGTATTTGGC
>JAVYAJ010000343.1:0-4354 GCA_032229885.1 Candidatus Anammoximicrobium sp.
ACTCGAGCGTTCCCTCGGCCAGCAGCCGCTCCGGGGCGACGTACAGCAGCCGCAGGCTTCCGGTGCGGATGGCCTGCTTGACGCGGCCCTGCTGCGACGCGCTCAGCGTGCTGTTGAGAAACGCCGCGGACACGCCACAATTCCGCAGCGTATCGACCTGGTCCTTCATCAACGAGATCAACGGCGAGACCACCACAGCCAGCCCGGACAGACACAGCGCCGGCGCCTGAAAACAGAGCGACTTGCCGCCTCCGGTCGGCAACACGACGACCGAATCCCGCGCCTGCAACACGCACTGCATCGCCTCGGCCTGCAAGGGCAAGAACCGATCGTAACCCCAGTAGCGACGCAGGACGGCAGCCAGCGCGGCCAGGTCCGAGGAATCGTGGGTTCGGCGCGTAGTCATCGGGCGAGCAGTGGGAACAGCGAGGCGAAGGATCGATTCGGCGCCCCTTGTTCTACTCAAGCCATCGTTGCGTGTACACTGGACGGACGGCCTGTTTCCGGGGGGAACGCCGCGCCCAGACGCTTTGCGCGGCAGTGGCGCGCGGTCCGCCGTGGCCGATCGGAATCCAGCCGGGCGCGCAACCGCGTCCGGATGGCGCATCGCCCGGATCCGCGATGCCTCGCGCACCGACGGACGGCCCGTTTGCGCCGAGCGTCGCTTTCACCGCGTCTCGATCGTCAGGAATCCATGCCATGTCAACCTCGCCAATCTGGACTCGTCGAAGATTCCTCCAAGCGGCGGCTGCGCCGGCGATCGCAGCGGGGGCGGCGAGCGTCGCCGCGCCGACGATCGTGGCCGCGCGGGCGCTTGGCGGCCAGGTCGCCGTGGCCGCGTCCGATCGGATCACCGTCGGGTGCATCGGGCTGGGCGGCCAGGGGATGTCCAACCTCAACGCCTTTTTGCGCCAGCCGGACGCCCAGGTCGTGGCCTTGTGCGAAGTCGATGCGCGGCGTTTGGCGGCCGCCAATCAGGCGGTTCGGCAGCGTTACGGCGAAGGCGCCCAGCCGCTGACGACCAAGGACTTTCGCGACATAATCGCGCGGCCCGACATTGACGCCGTGATGATCTCGACGCCCGATCACTGGCACGCCCCGATGTCTGTCGCGGCAGCCAAGGCCGGCAAAGATGTGATCTGCGAAAAGCCGACGACCAGCGTCGCCGAAGGACGCGTGCTGTGCGACGTCGTCAAGCGGTATGGCACGGTCTACCAGACCGCGACCGAGGATCGCTCGGTTCCCCAATATCTGAGGATTGCCGAGCTGGTTCGCAACGGGCGGATCGGCAAGGTACATACCATCCGCGTCGGCTTGCCCGCCGGGCCGGGCGGGCCCGGAGACCCGACGCCGCGGCCCGTCCCGCCAGAGCTGGACTGGGATCTGTGGCTGGGCCCGGCCGCGTGGGCGCCGTATTGCCCGGACCGCGTCCATTTCAACTTTCGCTGGATCAGCGACTATTCCTGCGGAATGCTCGCCGATTGGGGAATGCATCTGCTGGACACTGCGCAATGGGGCAACGACACCGAGCATACGGCGCCGGTCGAAGTCGAAGGAACGGGCGAATACTTTGCCACCGGCCTGTACGATACGGCCCACCATTTCGAACTGACCTATCGGTATGCCAACGGCGTGGTCCTACGCGTCCAGAGCACGGGCCCCGCGATCCGGTTCGAAGGTTCGGAGGGTTGGGTCGGCAACACAGGCTGGCGGGCGCCCGTCGAAGCATCCTCGCCGTCGATTCTCGACAGCGTGATCGGGCCAGACGAACTCCACCTGTATACCTGCCCGCAGGGGGAACACCGAAACTTTTTAGACTGCGTTAAATCGCGAAAGGATCCCTACTTTCCCGCCGAGATCGCGCAGCGCTGCAACACGATCTGCCACCTGGGAAACATCGCCATGCAACTGCGCCGCCCCTTGCGATGGGATCCCGAACACGAACAGTTCATCGACGATGCGCAAGCCACCCGCATGCTCGGTCGAGCCTACCGAGAGCCCTGGGGGCTGTGACCCACCCGCGCCGCGTCTGGGCGCGCTCGCGGCGACCGCGGGTGTGATTACAGCGCGAGCATCGCAATCCGAATGCCGGCCAACGCCAGAGCGATGGCCAACGCGCGGATGATCCAGCTCTCGTAGACTCGGCTGGAAAGGGCCGCGCCCAGTTGGGCGCCGATCAGGACGCCGATGGCCAGGAGCAGCGTCCGCCGAAGCCCGCCGTGTGCAAACGAACCGTTCAGAATGTGCACGATCGTTCCCGTCAAAGCCATGATCGCCAGAATGAAGTGAGACGTAGCGGTCGCGATGTGCACCGGAAAATTCAGCAGCCGCACCAGCGCCGGCACATGGACGATGCCGCCGCCAATTCCCAGCAGGCTCGACACATAGCCGACAACCAAGCTCACGACCATGCCCAGCCGCAAATCATACGAAAACGTGTGGACAACGTTCGTTCGTTCGACCACGGTCCGCGTGATGTACCCCTTCCGCGGTCGGTTCGGCGGCGGCGACGCCGCCTGCCGACGCCTCAACAAATAGACCGCCGCCAGGATCATCGCGAACCCAAAGATCCCATTGAACAGGCGCCGCGGCACGGTTTCCGTGGTCAACGCGCCCAGAATGGCGCCCGGTACCGTGGCCGCCGCGAACAGCAGCCCCGATCGATAGTCGATCCGCGCCATGCGGGCGTAGGCCCACGAGCCCGACAAGGCGTTAAAGAAAACGACCGCGAGCGAGATCGAGGTCACTGTCTCCGGGCCGTCGTTCGGGTACAGCAACAGCAGCAGCGGCGCCAGGATAAAGCCGCCGCCGGCCCCGATCAACGTGCCCAGCGCGCCCAAGACGAATCCCAAGCCGATCAGCCAGATGTAATGCTCCATCGATCGTCGCCGGCTCCGGAGGGTTTTATGCTTCGCGCGGCTTGGAATAGCGCTCGTGCGCCGTCCTGGAGGCCCGCGCTCCGTCGCGTCCATCCGGTTGCGGCCACGCATCGAACATGGCCTTCCATCGCTGCATTGCCCCCGAAGGATATATTTCAGGCTGATAAATCAGGCGGAAAACTGCCCGTCGTGGGTCGTGACTCCTGACGTGCGACACTCGGAAAACTGGCGAACATCTGGCAATAGTGAGCTGACAATTCTGGTTTGCGGGACGAGTGTTCGACCGGCCGTTCTCATCTGCTGGCGATCGAGCCCATTTCACCGCGATCGATGGCCGCCAAACGTTCAACGAGCGCCTCGACGTTCGCCTCGCACTCGGGCAGCGCCTCGTCAGGCGGGGCACAGTCGATGGCGTCGACATGCCAATACTCGATCCGGTCTACCCAGGCGGGGAATTGTTCGCGCATCATCGCCCGGTGCTCTCGCTCCTTGAGCGCAACGACCAGATCGGCGCTCTGCAGATCGGCCTCGGCCAGAGAGATCGGAAACCGAATACGCTCGCCCAGCCGCACGCCGCGCGCCGTCAATCGGTCTATCGTAAAGCTGGCGATCGGCCCATACCCGTCGGCCATCCAGGTTCGCAGCCCGCGGGAGGTTGCCCGCCAGCCCAGCCCACGAGCCTCGGCCCGCACGTTGAACCAGTGCTCGCAGAACCGGCTGCGGTAATAATTGGCGGTGCAAATAAAAACGACCGTCTTGACGACCATGGCATTGATGCGGTACGCGGGTGAGTGCGACGGCACGAATGTCAAGCCCCGTGCGGCAAATGCGGACTAAGGTTCGCCCTGCACGGTTTCCTCTCGGGCCGCGCGGAATACCTATCGATCCGTGCGCAGGTGCATCGATCAAGCATAATACCAAGTGATGTCCTTCTGTGCCACGGTGCTCGGCAAGAGTTGCCCGGCGCCCCCCCCCGGCGCTTCGAAGCAGAGCTTGACGTCTGCCCGCGTTGCCGAACGCGAGCGATGACGCACGGGCCGAGCATAGACCACGCGCCGCGGTTCAAATCCGACCGACGTCGGGTCTGTCTACCGCGCGGGAACCGCCATGCCGGAGCCTAACGCGGGCCACTGGCCGCAACCCAGGAGTATACTGTATAGACCGGTGTACAAGAGGTGCGCACGATACGGACTACGACTTCAACGGCCAATAGCACGCGGTCAGGCAGCCCCGTTTGGACGCTGTATCAGTTTGGCCGAAGGCCTCCGATCACCGTAGCCTGGGGCAACGCCCCAGGGCTGACGCCGCGCGTGCCTCTTTTGGCCGCATGCCATATCACTGCGAGTGGGGGTGACACGTTGATGTTGGCCTTCGGCCGACACGGTTGCGATCATCTCTAACTCCTGGGGCGTTGCCCCAGGCTACGTTGGTGATGGCCTTCGGCCAACACGCTTCCTGTCGTCCGTGCTGCGCAA
>JAVYAJ010000344.1:0-42871 GCA_032229885.1 Candidatus Anammoximicrobium sp.
CGTTGATGTTGGCCTTCGGCCAACACGGTTGCTGTCATCTCTGACTCCTGGGGCGTTGCCCCAGGCTACGTTGGTGATGGCCTTCGGCCAACACGCCTCCTGTCGTCTGTGCTGCGCAACAGTCATTCAATATCAATTGCACCCAACGCAGGCCGGTGCTTGCAACCCGAAAGTGTACTGTACAGACTGGTGTACAAGATGTGCGCGCCGCCCGCGCATGGTACGGAGTAAGACTCTACCTCTCGTTTGCTTTGTCGCACGGATTACGTAAAATCGTGCCGCTTGACGACATCTGGAAATCAACCGAGGGCGAAGATGGCCGAACTTCAATTCAGCTCCTGGTCGCAGTTGGAGGCGGACCTGTGGGAGGCGGCGGACAACCTACGCGCCAACTCGAAGTTGACCTCCACCGAATACTGCATGCCGGTGCTGGGCGTCATCTTCCTGCGACACGCCGCGAATCGATTTGGCGCGGCGACGCAACAGATCCAGCAGGACCAGGCCGCGGGGCGGATGCCGAAACGCAAGGTCACCAAGCACGACTACATCCAGCGCCGGGGCTCTGGCTGCCGGAAAAGGCTCGCTACGAGTACCTGATCGGGGCCCCCGATGATCAGCGCAGCGACGCCTTGATCGAGGCAATGAACGTTATCGAAGACGACTTCCCTCCGCTCAAGGGCGTCCTGCCCAAGGAGTACGCGATCTTCGAGCCGGCGGTTCTGGAGGACTTGCTGCGGCTGTTCGACAGCGAGGCCCTGCGAGCCGCGTCCGGCGACGTGTTCGGGCGGATCTACGAGTACTTCCTGATGAAGTTCGCCATGCAGGGGGCGCAGGACAACGGCGAGTTCTTTACGCCGCCGTCCCTGGTGCAGACGATCGTCAATGTGATCGAACCGGATCATGGAATCGTGCTCGACCCAGCCACCGGTTCGGGCGGCATGTTCGTCCAGTCGAGCCACTTCGTCGAACGGCAAGGGAAAGATGCCGGCCACCAGTTGACCTTTTATGGCCAAGAGAAGACGGCGACTACGATCCGGCTGGCCAAGATGAACTTGGCCGTCCACGGGCTGGAGGGCGACATCCAGGAAGCCAACACGTTCTACGAGGACGTCCACTCGCTGGGCGGCAAGTGCGATTTCGTGATGGCCAATCCTCCGTTCAACGTGGACATGGTGGATGCCGAAAAGGTCAAGGACGACGTCCGTCTGCCCTTCGGTCTGCCGGGCGTGAACAAGAACAAGAAGGTCAGCAACGGGAACTACCTCTGGATTTCGTATTTCCACAGTTACCTGAATCACAAGGGACGGGCCGGGTTCGTGATGTCGTCCCAGGCGTCCAGCGCCGGCCACGGCGAGAAGGAGGTGCGGCGGAAGATCGTCGAGACCGGCGACGTGGACGTGATGATCGCCATCCGCTCGAACTTCTTCTACACCCGCGGCGTTCCCTGCGAGCTGTGGTTCTTCGACCGCGGCAAGCCGAAGGAGCGCCGCGGCAAGGTGCTGATGATCGACGCCCGGAACATCTACCGCAAAGTCACCCGCAAGATCTATGACTTTTCGCCCGAGCACCAAGCCAACCTGGCGGCCATTGTGTGGCTGTACCGCAACCAGAAGCAGCGGTTCCTGAATCTGATTATGGACTATTTCCAGGCGGTTTGCCGCGAATGCGAGATCATCCCCGCCGCGGTCGGCGCGTTTGACGAAACGACAACCGCGACCCTGAACGTGCTGACCGAATTCGAGACGGCGACCGCCGCGATCAAGGGGCTGGATGCCGACCGTGTCAAAGCGTTTCGCAATGCCCTGGCGGAACTGCGGGACACGCAACAGGCGTACGACGGCGACCGACTTCAATTGCTCAAGGACATTGCGGCGTTTCGGAAAGGCGCCTGCAAGTCGCTCCCAGGCACCAATGACAAGCAACATGCCGCCCGCAAAGCGTTCGAGCCGATCGCGGAGCGGATCAAGGGGGTGGTGAAACAGATCGACTTGCTCTACAAGCTCGCGGCTCGCGCTGCCGATGCCGCGGTCGGACTTGTCGCGAACGAGGATGCTGCCGAGCACTTGGATCGCCGCGGGCTTAGCCGTCAATTGAAGGACTTGGACTCGAAGCGGCGTGAAGCGGTAACGCAACTCAAGCAGGCAGTCTACTTCTACCGGCAGGTTGTGTGGTTACAGGAACGCTTCCCCGATGCCCAGTTCCAGTCCGTCCCGGGCTTGGTAAAGGTCGTGGACGATGCCGAGATCGAGGCCGCTGATTGGAGCCTAACGCCTGGGCGGTACGTTGGCGTCGCGCCGGTAGAAGCGGACGAGGATTTTGATTTTGAACAGACGCTCCGGGATATACATGTGGAACTTGCGAACCTGAACCAAGAGGCGTCCGCGCTGGCGGCAAGGATCCAAGAGAATTTCGAGGATTTGGGACGATGACTTGGCCTGTCATACCGCTCGGCTCACTCCTCACACTCCAGAGAGGATACGATCTTCCGGAACAATCTCGTCGTCCTGGCGACATCCCCGTAATCACGTCGTCGGGAATAACCGGGTTCCACGCTGAAGCCGGGGCGACGGGGCCTGGCGTCGTCACTGGCCGATACGGCACGATCGGCGCCGTCCATTTCATCGAAGAGGACTATTGGCCCCACAATACCACGTTGTTTGTCTCGGATTTCAAGGGCAATAATCCGAGATTTGTAGCTTACTTGCTGAAATCGCTCGACCTCGCGCACCAAGTCAGCAGCGGTGCCGTCCCCGGCGTGAACCGCAACATTCTTCATGCCATGCTCGTACCTGACGTTCCGCATGACCGACAACGCAGCATCGCCGATACCCTTTCGTCATACGATGACCTGATCGAGAACAATACGCGCCGGATTGGATTGTTGGAGCAGGCAGCCCGACTGCTGTACGAAGAGTGGTTCGTCCGCCTGCGGTTCCCAGGACATGAGCACACACGCATCGTCGCAGGAGTGCCGGAGGGATGGGAACATGTACCGACCCCCGAAGCGGTTGATATCAATCCAAGGACGTCCCTCTCGGCCGAGGAGAAGCACTGGTGGGTCGAGATGTCGGACTTGCCTCTCGACTCGATGGTCATTCAAAACGCCGTAAAACGCGAAGGTCGCAGTGGTAGCAAGTTTCGCAACGGCGATACGTTACTGGCACGTATTACACCATGCCTTGAAAATGGCAAAACCGCTTTCGTTGACTTTCTTTCCAATGGCGAAGTAGGACGGGGCTCAACCGAGTTCATTGTTCTTCGGTCCAAGCGTTTATCCCCCGAGTACGTCTACTGTCTCAGTCGGACTTACGCCTTCCGCGAAAACGCAATCAAGAGCATGATCGGCTCGTCCGGACGACAACGGGTCCAGGAGAGCTGTTTCGACAAGTTCTGGGTTTGGGTTCCGCCACATGCACTGCTTCGCTTGTTCACTCAAGTTGCGGAGCCGATTTTCCGTCAGATTAAGACGTTACATCTACAGAATCAGAAACTCCATTCCGCTCGCGATGCCATTCTCCCACGATTGATGCGGGGCAAAATCAAGGTGTGATCCATGCTGGTGCAGCACCACAACCTGATCATTGTCACTCCGCTTGCGGTTGTTCGCCACCGATTTCCCGCCGGAGCGAACAACTTCCAGCGTGTCTACAAGCCCCTCGTAAATCACTGGCTTTCGTACGATAATTCAGGGGATACGCCGGGCTTGATCGAGGAGGGAGAGAATCCATGAGTACCGAAGGCAAGCCGTTGACAAAGGACGCGGAACAAACCACGCAAGCCCTGGAACGAGCCGCTCGCCGAGCGAGGGAACTGGCCGAGCGCACGGGCACCCCATGCTACGTCGTCCGCGATGGCCGCATCGTGGACGCCACGCGGGAAAAAGACAGCCAGACACAACCAAAGGCTGCACGATAGGCGCCAATGTTCACCAACGTCAACAGCGAGGATCGGCTGGTCCAGCAGACGTTCGCGGATTACCTCCGCGATACGCACCACTGGGACAGCCTGTTCGCCTGGAACGACGAGACCTTCGGACTGGACGGGACGCTGGGCCGCGGCAGCCAGCGCGAGGTGGTGCTGGTTCGCGATGCCCGCGACGCCCTGCAGCGGCTGAATCGCAGCCTGCCGCCCGACGCGATCGCCGACGCGGTGCGGAGGCTGACCGAGCACGACTTGTCGCGGTCGCTGGTCCAGCACAACCGAGATTTCTACACGATGATCGGTGACGGGATCCCGGTGACGTATCGGGACAGCCGCAACCAACTGAAGCGGGGCCGGGCCAAGCTGATCGACTTCCGCAACCCGGACAACAACCGCTTCCTGGTGGTCCGCGAATTGAAGATCCAGGGACTCCGCTCGCCGCACTACAACCGCCGGGCCGATCTGGTCTGCTTCGTCAACGGCATCCCGCTGGTGTTCATCGAACTCAAGGCCGTGTACGTCAACATCCGGGCGGCCTACGACGGGAATTTGAGCGACTATTTCGATACCATCCCGCACGCGTTTCACCACAACGCCTTCCTGATCGTCAGCAACGGGGACCGGGCCAAATACGGCTCGATCACCAGCCGCTGGGAGCATTTCGCAGAGTGGAAACGGAACGACGAGCGGGACAAGGGCAGCTTGGAAACCCGCGTGCTGATCGACGGGATGCTGGCCAAGGATCGGCTGCTGGATCTGATCGAGAACTTCATCCTGTTCGACGATAGCAAGCCGGGCGCGAGCCGCAAGATCGTGGCTCGCAACCACCAGGTGCTGGGCGTAAACCGAGCGGTGGCCGCGGTCCGCGAGCAGGAGATCTTGAAAGACCGGTATCCGATCGACCAGCGGATTCGCACGCGGACGATGCAGTTGGATCGGAAGGTCAGGGGGGGGGCCGCCGCCGATGCGCCCGGACCGCTCGAGGACAACGAGTTGCAGGCCATGCTCGCGGCCAACGAAATGGCCGAGCCGTTCGTGTCGGCCGAGCGCCGTCCGGGCAAGCTGGAGATCACGCTGTACGAGCGGGTCAATCCGCGGCTGGGAAGGCTGGGCGTCTTCTGGCATACGCAGGGCAGCGGCAAGTCGTATTCGATGATCATGTTCGCCGAGAAGGTCCGCCGCGTGGTGTCGTCGAAGTTCACGTTTGTGGTGATGACGGACCGCGAGGACCTGGACGACCAGATCTACCGCAGCTTCATCGGCTGCGGCGTGGCCAATCCCCAGACGCCGCGGGCGGGTACGGGCAAGGAACTCGAAGCGCTGCTGAAACAGAACCACCGCTACGTGTTCAGCCTGATCCACAAGTTCAATCGCGACGTGCCGCACGACCAGCCGTACAGCCGGCGGGATGACATCATCGTGATCTCGGACGAGGCCCACCGCACTCAGGCCGGCAAGCTGGCGCGAAATATGCGGCAGGCCTTGCCCAACGCGTCGTTCATCGGTTTTACCGGCACGCCGCTGTTCAAGCATGACGAGCTGACCCGGCGGATCTTCGGCGAGTACGTCTCGCGGTACGACTTCAAACGCTCGGAAGAGGATGGGGCGACGGTGCGGCTCGTGTACGAGAACCGCGGCGAGAAATTGGGCGTGGTCCGGCTGGATTTGAACGACCGGATCGCCGAAAAGGTGGCCGAGGCGGACCTGGATCCGGATCAGGTGGCCCTGCTCGAGCGGTTGCTGGGCAAGGACTACGAGGTCATCACGGCCGACGACCGGCTCGATAAGATCGCCGCCGATTTCGTCGATCATTGCTGCGCCCGCTGGGAATCGGGCAAATCGATGCTGGTCTGCATCGACAAGATCACCTGCGCCCGCATGCACCAGCGGATCATGCCCCGCTGGCAGGCCAAGGCGGCCGAATTGCGGGTCGCGGCGGTGGCCTTGAACGCCGAGATTGAAGGCATGCCCGACGGCCCCGAACGGGAAGCCGCCCTGGAGCGATACGCCCGGCTGTGCCGCCAGGCCGACTGGATGGACGAAACGATCATCGAGATCATCATCAGCGAGGCGCAGAACGAAGTCCGCGATTTCCGGAAATGGGGCTTCGAGATCGAGCCGCATCGCGAGCGGATGAAGCGGGGCTTCGAGACGCCCGATGGCAAGCGGGTGGACGTCGAGACCGCGTTCAAAAACCCGGACCATCCGTTCCGCGTGGCCATCGTCTGCGCCATGTGGCTGACGGGCTTTGACGTCGAGAGCCTGTCGACGCTGTACATCGACAAGCCGATGAAAGCCCACACGCTGATGCAGGCGATCGCCCGAGCCAACCGGGTCTATCCGGGCAAGGCCTGCGGCTTGATCGTGGACTACAACGGGATGCTGAAGAGCCTCCGGGAGGCCTTGGCCCAGTATGCTTTGGGCGATGATGCCGAGGGGGCCGATAGGGAACCCGCGGGCCCCATCGAGGATATGGTGGCAGCCCTCGTCGAGGCGTTGGAGGCGGCCGAATCACACCTGTCGAGCAACGGCTTCGATCCGTCGCGTCTGCTCGGCGCCCGCGGCTTCGACCGCATCGAGGCGATCCGCGACGCGGTCAATGCGTTATACACGACCGACGAAACGAAACGCCGTTACGAGATCATCGCTCGCCAGGTCTTCGCCCGCTTCAAGGCCCTGGTCGCCTTGCCGACCGTGCACGCCTATGCGGAACGCCACGACAACATCGAGGCCATCTACAAGAAGCTGCAGGAACGCCGCGATACGACCGACGTTACGGACCTGCTGAAAGAACTGCACAAGATCGTCAACGAGGCCATCCGTACTCAGGGAGCGGGCGACGATCAAGCCGTAGGATTGAAGGTGGACCTCAGCCGGATCGACTTCGAGAAACTGCGCGACGAATTCGCCAAACGTGTCCGTCGTAAGAATGCCGCCCTGCAGGATATCCGCGCCCTGATCGAGCAGAAGCTGGCCGAGATGCTGGAGACGAACCCGTTGCGGATGGACTACTACAAGCGGTACCAGGAGATCGTCGCCGACTACAACCGCGAGAAGGACCGGGCCACCATTGAAGACACGTTCGCCCGCTTGGTCGACCTAGCAGACAGCCTGGACGCCGAGCAGCGGCGGGCCGCCGAGGAGGGACTGTCGCAGGATGAGAAGGCCCTGTTCGACATGCTGTACAAAGACACGATCAGCAAGGCCGATCGGGAACGCTTGAAACAGGCCAGCCGCCACTTGCTATCGTCGCTGCAACAGTTGCTGCAGCCCATGGAGCGGTGGACCGAGAAAGAGCAGACCCAGTCCACAGTCCGCATGTTCATCCTGGACCAGCTATGCGCGCTGCTGCCCGATCCGCCGTATAGCCCCGAGGACACCGAGAGCGTCGCCAACGTCATCTACGATTACATCTGGCAGCGCAGCGCCAGCGGCTACACCTTCCAGCCCGCGGCTGCGGTCTAGTGCGTTCTGCTGCCATGTTGCTCGATCGCGTGTACAACCGGTCACGAATGGCACTGTCGACACGCAAGCCTTTCCATAGCGAGGATTACGGCGGCCACGGCGATGTTCGCGCAGCGGGTATGTCTAGCACGACAGCGGCCCGGATGGCGATGGAGAGAGTCTGCGCCCGTGTCGCTCGAGCCCACTTTTGAGCGATTTCGTTGCAAGTCTGGTCGCCAACGCCGCTTACGCCCCACATCCAGTACGACAGCGCCATTCATGTCAAGACAGTGTTCTCCGCACACGCGGGGATGAACCGGTTGCCGCAGAAGACGCGGAATCACGCAGAAACACCACGTGGCGCAGGCCGCGGCGTATCTCAGCTTGGTGACCGCTGCCGCGAATGCCTGCGAAACACTGCGCGTGGCGGCCGCCGATGCGGACCTCGCCTCGGCAAGGGCGGGCGCAGCGTCCCGGATCGCTTCCTGCCGCCAACGGCATTCGGCGGTCGCGGGACGCCGCGGTGCGGGCCGAACGGCGATCGCGGCCGTGGGGGCCCGGCCGCTACGGCTTGGCTGGCCTCAGCCGGAACTCGTCGTCGAACTGCACGGCTTCGAGGTTTTGGCCGACGGGCAGTTTGCGCAGATCAGCTTCGATCTGGCTCCGATCGCCGACGACGATCACCGCCAAGTGGTCCATATCGAGATGCCGGCGCGCGACGCGCAGCACGTCGTCGGCAGAGACGGCTATGATGCCGGGGATCACCGAGTCGAAATAGTCGTCGGGCAGTTGAAATTCGACCAGCGCAGCCAACTGGCCGACCATGTCGCTGGGCGTTTCAAACCGGGCAGGGTATCCTCGCGTCAGATAGTCCTTGTTGAAGCCCAGCTCGTCGGCCGTGATCGGCCGCCCGCCCCGCATCCCCTCGAACTCGTGCAGGAACTCGACCAACGCCGCCGCCGTCACGGCCGTCTGCACCGACGCGCGGGCCACGAACGGACCCGGCTGGTGAACGCGCCAGTCGAACCCGGTCCGCGCGCCGTAGGTATAGCCTTTTTCCTCGCGCAGGTTCATGTTCAGCCGGCTGGAGAACTGGCCGCCCAGGATCGAGTTCATCAGCGTCAATGCAAAGTAGTCCGGCGACTTGCGGTTCGCGCCGATCTGACAGACAGCGATCACCGACTGGGCGGCCCCGGGTTTGTCGACCAACGTCACCGCCGTGGGACGGGCCGCCGGGATGGGCGGAAACGCGGGTTGCGCCGCACGGTCGGCCGCTGTCCAGGATCCCAACGCTCGTTCTAGCTCGCGGACGATCTCATCGGCCGTCACGTCGCCGGCGACGATCAGCGTCGCCTGGTCGGGGCTGATGCGTCCGCGATAAAACGCCGCGAGGTCGTCGCGCTGGATCGCCTGCAGGGCCCGCGCCGTCGAGTACTCGGGCCGTCCGTAGGGGTGATCCGACCCGTACAGCAGGGCAGCCGTGGCGAGATTGGCCAGCGCCGTCGGTTCGTTGCGCACTTGCAGCAACCGGCCGGTCGCGATCTTCCGCTGCCGCTCGATCTCGTCGGCGGGAAAGGCCGGGTTGCGAAGCACGTCGGCAAACACGTCCAGTGCCTGGGACAGCGTTCGTTTGAGGGTGAACAGCCGCACGGCTGACGTATCCCAGTCGCTCGACGCCGACAGGCGGGCGCCGGCATCGGCCAAAGCCTCGGCGATCTGCTCGGACGAGCGGCTCGTGGTGCCTTCGGTCCAGGCCGCCACCAGCATGTCGACCAGTCCCGTGCGGTCGGCCGGATCGCTGGACGTGCCCACGGGGAACACCACGTTCAAGCTGACGGCGGGCAATTCGTGATTCTCCGCGATCAACACGTTCATCCCGTTGCCGAGCTTTCGGCGTTGGATCGTAGGCAGCGCGAACTTGGGCGCGGGACCGGCCTCGGGCAGCCGTTGTCGGTCCGCGTCGACGGTCGTGGCGACCGGCGACGCGGGCGCGGTGGATGCCTGCAAATGGGCTTCGGCCATTGCCTCGCGCGCCTTGGCCGCCGCGTCGCGCGGATCCGGGTTGATGACCGTCTCGGATCCCGGCAAGACCTCGACGACGATCTTTTTCGCCCCCAGATACTTGCGCGCCACGCGCTGGACGGCATCGGCTTCGACCTGTTGATACCGGCGGAAATCCTGCTGCAAAAACCCGGGATCGCCCGTATAGACGGCGTACAGGTTCAGTTGATCGGCGCGGCCGCCGAAACCGCCGACCGCTTCTAGTTGCCGAACCATCTCTGCTTCGTGCCGCGCCCGTGCGCGAGAAACCTCGGCCGGCGTCGGCGGCTCGGCCAGCAGCCGGTCGATCTCCTCTCGCACGGCCGTTTCCAGGTCGGCCAGAGCCGTCTCGGGCCGCGCGGTCGCGATGATCATAAAGCTGCCGTCCAGTTCGCCCGAATTCTGATAGGCGGTGACGTCCTGCGCAATCTGGGCGTCGCGGACCAGGCGACGGTACAGGCGCGACGTCTTGCCGCCGGCCAACACGTCGGCCAGCACGTCCAACGCCGCGTCGTCCGGCGCGAACGCCGCCGTGCTGGGCCAGGCCAGATACAATCGGGCCAGTCCGACGCGATCCGTCATGCCGATCCGGACATCCTCCGTCAGCGGAGGCACGGCAGGCGGGACGACCTTGTCGACTTTGGGGCCGGCTGGGATGGGGCCGAAGTATTTTTCGACCAGCCGTTTAGCCGCGGCCGGCTCAAAGTCGCCCGCGATGCACAGGCTGGCGTTGCCCGGATGGTAATAGCGGCGAAAAAAGTCCGCCACGTCTTCGCGCGAGGCGACGGCCAAGTCGGCCATCGAGCCGATGGTCGGCCAACTGTACGGATGGTCGGGCGGATAGGCGGCCGCCAACAGGGTCTCGTAGACCAGGCCATACGGTCGGTTCTCGTAGCTCTGTCGCCGTTCGTTGCGCACCACGTCGCGCTGGTTGTCGAGCTTCTCCTGGCTCATCGCGGGCATCAGGAACCCCATCCGATCGGATTCCATCCACAATGCCAGCTCAAGGTAGTTCGCCGGCATCGTTTCCCAATAATTCGTCCGGTCCTGGTTGGTCGACCCGTTCAACTGGCCACCGGCCTGCTGCAGCGGCGCGAAATAGTCGTTGTCATAGTGCTGCGAGCCCTGAAACATCATGTGTTCGAACAGGTGGGCAAAACCCGTCTTGCCTGGCCGTTCATTCTTCGACCCGACGTGATACCAGATGTTCACGGCCACGATCGGCGTCGAATGGTCTTCGTGCAGAATGACCCGCAGCCCGTTGGGCAGGTGATACTGTTCGAATGCGATCTCCGGCAGCGGCGAGCCTTCGACAGACTCGGTCGCTGCGGCCAGGGCGCAGGCAAGCGTCAGCGTCACGATCATTGGGCCTCCTCGATTCAAATCCCGTCAGTTCCCTCACCACGGCTCGTAGGGTATCGTATGCCCGGGTGTGCGTCGAGTCCACGCGAATCGAGCCGGGATGCGCGTCCGGGCGGATGCAAAGACGGCGATCCGCCGGCGGCAAGCGGGCCTCCGATCGCTGGCGCCGGTCACACGCCTCGGGGCGCCGGTCGCGCGTCGCGCTGAAAAACGGTATGATGTGACTCGATCGCTGGGTCGCAGCCGCGGGTTGCAACAGGAAAACGCGAGCGCTCGGCTAGGCCTCGGCCTCAGCCGCGCGTCCGCGTGTCTCGCCTAGACGACAGCCACCACGGCGGAGAAAATGTCATACGAAACGAGCGACTCGCCCGCGACGCCCCGCAACGCCTCGCCGACGACGCTCTCCATTATTACCCACTGCCAAGGAAAGACAGCCATGATTGATTGTCGAACGCAACGCGAACCACGGCGGCTCGGATGGGGCGACGCGCATCCCCGCGCGTCGATCACGACATGGGCGACCGCGCTGCTGATGATCGGCGGTCCACTCGCTCTGGTCCTGTTGGCCGGCCCGGCGCCCCTTCTGGGCGGCGACCCATCGTCGGCGGCGGACGACGGGCTGGTCGGCTACTGGAAGCTGCAGGGCGACTGTCGCGACCACTCGGGCCACGGGCATCACGGCGTCAACCATGGGGTGAATCTCGAGACTGGCGACTTCGATGGGCGCAGCGCCTACGTCGCGATTCCCAACAGCCCGGCTCTCGGCCTGGGAACGAACGATTTTTCGGTCAGCGCGTGGGTGCATACCGGGCAAGACATGCAGGACGTGATCGGCGATGTGCTGGACAAGTTCGACCCGGAAAAACGAACCGGTTTCACGTTGTCGATCAAGGCCAGCGCAGCCGGGTACGTAGGGCAGGGGAACGACAAGCACGTGCACTTTGGCATCGACAACGCGCAGCCGTGCCGGTGGGAAGACTGTGGGCGGCCGAATGCGACGAGCAATTACGCGAGCAGCACCGTCGTGTTCGGCGGCCATCTGTACGCGGCGACCTACGATGCGCAAGATCCGCAAGACTGGGCCCACGTCTATCGATACGAGGGCGGAGACAAATGGACCGATTGCGGGCGCGTCGGGAACGGCAAGACCACGGGCGTGGGACCGATGATCGTCCACGACGGCCACCTGTACGTGGCCACGGGAACCTATGACTGGACGCGGGTCCGAGACGGCGATTACGACTGTGGTCGCGTCTATCGCTACGGCGGCGGCTCGACGTGGATCGATTGCGGCCAGCCCGGCGCGAATCGGCGTTTGCCGACGATGGCCTCGTATCAAGGAAAACTGTACGTGGGCGCGGGCAACGAAGAGACCGGGGTTTACGTGTATGAAGGCGGTCAAACGTGGCGCAAGGCGCGCGAGTTTCCCAACGAAGGCCCGCGACGCTGCTTTCCCCACGCGATGTGCGTCCACGATGGGACGCTGTACGTGGGCTTTCCCGACCACGTCTTTACGTTCGACGGCCGAGAATGGGGTTATGCCGGCAATCCGGTCGGCTGCACCCAGGTTCATTCGCTGGAGGTATATCAGGGAAGCCTATACGCCGGCACCTGGCCCGAGGGCAAGGTCGCTCGGTATCTGGGCGGCGAAGACTGGGAATACTGCGGGAGAATAGGTGACGACGGCACCGAGGTCAACGCGCTGGCGGTCTACAACGGCAAGCTCTATGGCGGGTCGATTCCACGGGCCGAAGCTCGCCGTTACGACGGGCCGCAGTCCTGGACGCTGCTGCGACAGTTCTATTCGCCCCCCGGCTGGACCCCGGTGGGCGTGTCCGAACGCGTGCCGGATTACCGCCAGCGAGCCAACCAGTGGACGCGGCTGACCAGCCTCACGGTCTTCGACGGCAAGCTGTTTGCGACGATCGCCAGTTGTACGAGCGCGGCCATCGACGCGCCGCCCGATGTGCGGGGGCGGATTTTCAGCATGGAAGCCGGCAAGTGCGTGTCGTATGGCGACGACATCGGCTCGGGCTGGAAGCATCTGACGGCCGTGCGCGAGGGCGCGCATCTGAAGCTGTATCTGGGCGGTCGGTTGGTGGCGACCTCGACGGCGCTGCGCCCCGCCGATTTCGATCTGATCAACGACCAGCCGCTGCGCATCGGCTTTGGCCAAACGGATTACTTCTCCGGAAAGATCCGCGAGGTCCGCCTGTATCGCCGAGCGTTGAACCCGGCCGAGATCGAACGGCTGGCGGCGTCGCCCGCACCAAAGTGACCGTCCGCATCCGGCGATGCGCCGCCGCGCGCCCGCCGTTCGCGGCGCCGCCGGCGGGAGGTGCATTCAACGGCGGCCAAACGCGACGAGGCCGCGCGCCCGTCGCGCGCGCAGTCCGCAGCATCGAATCTGAACCTCGATCGTTTTTTCGCGGAGCGTCTGTATGGAGAAAGTTCGCGTTGCCGAAGCCCGTCGACCGGAAGCGATTGGGCGCGACGTCTGTGTGCAAGGGTGGGTTCGAACGCGTCGCGACTCGAAGGGCGGCTTCAGCTTTTTGGAGATCAACGACGGTTCGAGTCTGGGGAACCTGCAGGTCGTCGCCGATGGCAGCCTGGCCAACTACGAAACAGAGGTGAAACGGCTCTCGCCGGGCTGCAGCGTGTCGGTGGCCGGCGAGGTCAAGCCGTCGAGCGGGCGCGGTCAGGCGACGGAGGTGGCTGCCCGGCAGGTGATCGTTCACGGCTGGGCGGATCCCGAGACCTATCCCTTGCAGAAAAAACGCCATTCGTTCGAGAAGCTCCGCGAGTGGGCCCATCTGCGGCCCCGCACCAACAGCTTGGGCGCCGTCGCCCGCGTCCGCAACTGCGTGTCGCGCTCGATTCACGCCTTTTTCCAGGAAGAGGGATTCATCCACATCCATACGCCGATCATCACGACGAGCGACTGCGAGGGCGCCGGCAAGATGTTCCGCGTGACCACGCTGGATCTGGACCGAATTCCGAAGAACGAGGGGCAGGTCGATTATGCCCTGGACTTCTTCGATCGCCCGGCATATCTGACCGTCAGCGGACAGTTGGAAGCCGAGGCGCTGGCGATGGCCATGAGCAGAGTGTACACGTTTGGCCCGACCTTTCGCGCCGAGAATTCCAACACGTCACGCCATCTGGCCGAGTTCTGGATGGTCGAGCCGGAGATGGCCTTTTTCGACCTGACGGACAACATGGATCTGGCCGAGCGATTTCTCAAGCGCATCTGTCGCGACGTGTTGGCCGAGTGCGACGAAGACATGCAATTCTTCAACGAGTTCGTCGACCGGACGGCGATCGAGACCGTGCGACAGATCGTCGATCGCCAATTCGTGCGTTTGCCGTATACCGAGGCCGTCGAGATTCTCGCCCGCTGCGGCGAGACGTTCGAATGTCCCGTCGCGTGGGGGCAGGACTTGCAGTCCGAGCACGAGCGTTTTTTGACCGAACGCCATTTTCGCTCGCCGGTGATCCTGTACGACTATCCGCGCGGCATCAAGCCGTTCTACATGCGGGTCAGCGACGACGGCCGGACGGTGCGGGCGATGGACGTGCTGGCGCCCAAGGTCGGCGAGATCATCGGCGGCAGCCAACGCGAAGAGCGGCTGGACGTGCTCGAGCAGCGGATGGCCGAGCAAGGCTTGAACGCCCAGTCCTACTGGTGGTATCTCGATTTGCGCCGCTACGGAACCGTTCCCCACGCGGGCTTTGGCTTGGGGTTGGAACGCGTCCTGCTGTTCATCACCGGGATGGCCAACATCCGCGATGTGATCCCGTTTCCGCGGACGCCTGGCAATGCTGACTTTTGATCAGCCGGCAATGCCGCGTCTTTGGCCACCCGTCGGGGCGGCGCCCGAGTTTGGCGTCGCGCGGGCAACGCCGACCGCGCGACACGCTACGTCGAGCCCGGTTCCTTGTCGTCGCCAAATGTCCGCAGGGCGATCTGCTTGACTTCGCGCAGGTCCAGTTTCCCCGTGCCTAGCACGGGAATCTGGTCCACCTGGTGAAAGCTGTCCTCCGTCGGGATGTACAGATTGGGCAGCCCCATCTCGCTCAGTTTCTGCCGCAGCTCGTCCGGCGTCTGGGAGATGGCCGTGTGCAGAACCACCAGCCGCTCGCCCTTGCGATCGTCGACGACCGCGGTGACGACCGCTCGGAAGCCCTCCTCTTCGTCGCCGCCGATGGCCTTTGCCAAGGCCTCTTCGATCAGCAAGTGAGGCACCATTTCGCCGCCGATCTTGGAAAAACGGCTCTGGCGGCCGGTGATCTGAATAAAGCCCTCGTCGTCGATCAAGGCGATATCGCCGGTCCGATACCAGCCATCCTGGATCACTTCGGCCGTCAGATCCTCGCGGCCGAGATAGCCCTTCATCACGTTCGGCCCCTTGATCCACAACATTCCCGAGCGGCCGGCTCCTAGTTCGCGGCCCGTATCCAGATCGGTGATCTTGGCGCTGATGCCCGGAGCGGGCCGGCCCACAGTGCCTTCTTTACAGTCGCAGGCCGATCCGGACGGCGAGCGGCTGGGCGGGATGTTCGCCGAGACCACCGGCGACAGTTCCGTTGTCCCGTAGCCTTCGACCGGGCGGATGCCGAACCGCGCCTCGAAGGCTTCGGCCAGGTCGCGTGGCAGCTTTTCCGCGCCGGTGACGATCGCATCCAACGTCGCCAGCTCGTCGACCTCGCACCGCCGCAGATAGGTGCGCAGAAAGGTCGGCGTGGCCAGCAGCACCGTGCCGCCGTGTTTCTTGATCAGCTTGCCCACCTGCTTGGCTTCGAGCGGATTGAAATGATAAATGCCTTTGATGTCGATGCCCAACACGGCGCAGAGACAGACGGTGAATCCGAACGAATGAAAAAACGGCAAGATGCCGACCAGCACGTCCGAGCGGCGCAGATGGATGATCTGTTCGATGGCGTCCACGTTCGAACCGATGTTGGCCTGGGTCAGCATGACGCCCTTGGGGACACCGGTGGACCCGGACGTAAAGATCACGGTCGCCAGATCATCCGCCGCGACGCGGTGCAAGCCGAACGCGCGCTCGAGCAACCGGGCGGGCGCCGCATACGCGGCCAGCGCACAGACCAGCTTGTCCCAGACACGCGCATGGCTGCGGAAATCCTCGAGGTAGACGATTTCGGCGTCCAGGTCCAGCTTGACCTTTTCCATGAACTGGCGGCTGGTCAGCACGTGCCGGATTCCCGCTTGCCGAATGCACTCGTTGTTCACCTCCGAGGTCATCGTATAGTTCAAGTTGACGGGCACGCGCCGCGCCAGCAGGCAGGCCATGTTCGCCACGACCGCCGCCACGGTCGGCGGCAGCAGCAAACCCACGAACGGTTCATCCTCGGCCAAGACATGCCGCAACATCAGGCGGCGCAGAATCAAGCAGCGCGTCAGCAGGCCGCCGCCGGACAGCTCGTTGCCCAGCGAATCGGCGACCTTCGATCCGCGTTTCCGCCTCTTGCACGTTCGCACAAACGCTTTTCCCAGGCCGCCCGCCCGGCTCGCTCGTCTTTCCACCGCCGTCGCTCCCACCGCTTGAACCGCCTGTCGCACCTGATGCCCATCGCCCGGATTATCGATTCCGTGGCCGAAAAAGATCGAGATCGGATACGGCCATTGCCGAGGCCGCTTCCATAAGAACTTGCCCTCGCGAAAGCTGAAGACGCTGCCCCACAGACCGTCCAGGTACACGGGAATGACCGGCAGCGAGGTTCCCTCGAGGATCTTCAGCAGCGCCGGACGAAACGCCTGCATCTGCCCCGAACGCGTAACCGATCCCTCCGGGAAAACACATACCAACTCGCCGCGATCCAGCGCCGCACGGGCCGCCTTCAACGCGGCCAGCACGGCGTTGGGCTGCGGCGAAATCGTGATCACCTCGAATATCCTGGCGACGCCGCGCAGCCATCGGCTCTGCAACATATCGGCCGTCGCCAGCACGCGGATCGGCCGCGAACTGGTCAGCAGCATCAGCGTGCCGTCCAGCCACGACACGTGGTTGGCGACCAACACCGCTCCGCCGCGGTCCGGCAGGTTCTCGCGGCCATACACCTCGATCCGATAGACGGTCTTGCTCGCCAACCAGACAAAGAATCGGATGCTGGCCTGCGGGATCTGCCATACTATGTATACAAAAACGGGAATGGTCAACAAACCGCTGCAGAGAAAGATCTGGCGGGCCGTCAACAGCGGCTCGTCGCCGCGCAGCGGGGCCCGCATGCCGGCGAATAGGATCGCCGCCCCCAAAATGCCCGTAAACGTCAACAAATTGCTGGAGGCCAGCACCGAGCCGACGGATTGAGGCGGACTGTGATGCTGTAAATAGGCCTCCAGCGGGACGTCGAACAATCCGGCGCTGACGCCCAACGCAAACAGCAATAGGGCGGCCCAGCCGTAATGACCGAACCACTCGGCCCCTGCCGCCACGACGTGCTCGGGGACGAAGGCCAGCAGCACGGCGTTCAACACCAGCCCCGCGGCGCCCAACGGCAGAATTCCCAGCTCAACGCGGCCGCCCGACCAGTATCCAGCCAACACGCTGCCGAAGCCGACGCCCAAGACCAGCGACAACAGCAAGGGGACGATCTGCGATTGATGCGTCGCCCCGCTTTCGAACGCAAATTGATCGATGTTCAACTGGGCAAGCGAGCCGACCGACCAGAAGAACATAATTCCCAGCGCGACGCGCAACAGAGGGCCGTTGGCGGCCAGAATCCGCATGTCCGCGGTCAGCTTGGGCAGCGGGTTCAGAGGAAAACGCAAGCCGGGCGCGGCCGGCCTCAGCGGGGCGATCAACAAGCTGGCCAGCCAGCCGCAGACGGCGCAGCCGAGCAGCACGGCGGCCGAGACCACCGCGCCCGCCGCAAACCGGTCGCTGACATAGTCGGCCAGGATATTCCCCACGGCCATTCCGATGATCGTCGCGATGACCGTCGTCAATCCCATCAGACCATTGGCGGCCGAGATCTTCTCCACGGACAACAGCTCAGGAATGCTGCCCAGACGCGACGGCGAGAACAGGGCGGACTGCATGCCGAACAAGCCGACCACGGCCAGCAGGAAATACACGTTTCCCGTCAGAATCGCCACAGAGCCCAGCGCGGCCAGGGCGATCTCCGCAAGCTTGCACGCCTGGATCACCGATCGTTTGCTGAACCGATCCGCCAAGTAGCCCGCCGGCGCGGCCAGCACGAGATAGGGCAACACGAAACATGCCGTGCCGGCCATCAGGATCAGGCCGATGTACTGGTCATCGCCGCGCTGCTCCAGCGCGTGTTTGCCCAGCCCGATCGCCAACCAGCGAAACGTGTTGTCGTTGACCGCCGTCAATGTCTGCGTCAACAATAGGCCGCCAAAGCTGGCCGACCATAGGCCGCGCCGCGAAACACGTTGATCGTTCTGATCATCGTCATCTCCCGGCGTATCGCGATGGTTCGCACCGCGGTCCTCTGCCCTCCGTATGTCCATCGCGTCCAGCCTTTGTGAAATGCGTCATCCGTCGAGAACACGATGAATACTGTCCGCGATGGCGCACGTCAACTTGCCAACTTGCCAACTTGCCATCTTGCCACCTTTCGCTCGACCCGGTCCCGCACGACGTGCCCGGCGCTGGCGACGTGGTGGACCGGCGTCAGCATGAAGATGGCGGCTCGCCGGGCTGGCTCTGCGCGGCCCGTGCCGCACCGTTCGGGCGCTCGACCGGTGGATTCTCGCCCGCGCGCGGCATGCCTGGCGCGCGGCGCAACATATCAAGATGGATCGGCTCGATCTAGCGGCGAATGCGGCTTGTCGCCGCGCATTGCCCCGCCGGGCGACGCACGCGGTACACTTAAGAATGCGAGATGCGTTCACCTCGGCCCCTCCGCCCGACGGCTGCGCCGCGCGTAGCGTTCGGCCCGGACGTGCCCGGCCAAAACAGGAGACGATTTCATGCACCAGATCTGGTTGACGCTGACGTTGGCGATCGCGACGTGGCTCGGTTGGCTCGCGGCGTTGCCCCCGGGACGCGCGGACGACGGCGGCGCGAAACTCGAGCATCTGTTGCACGCCGCGAGGCATTTAGAACACGCCGGCGAAATCGAGCTGGCCGCCAAGGCCTACAATCGGCTCGCGGCCGCCGCGCAGGCCTATGGCCGACGGTTGGTCCTCGCCCCGGGCGAACCGCCGCCGCACGACGACGGCGGCGACGCCGGTCCGAGCGCCGCTGGCGAGCCCGCTCGACGGATCGCATTCGAGGGACGAATGGTCGAGTTCTCGTGGGCCGAACTTCGACAGTCCGGCCTCAGTTTGATCAGCTTTCGTAGCCTGTTTGAACCGGACGCTGCTCGGGCCGTTGTCGACGACGACGGTCAAATCGTCGAGTTCGTCGAGCTGCTGTGCAAACAGGGACTGGCTCGAATCGTGGCTCGACCAAAGGCGGCCACGGTCGATGGCCGCCCGACGACCCTCGAAATCGGCCGGACTTGGACTTCGGGCGCGAATCGTCCCTCGCCGGTATTCTGGACGTGGACGCCTCACGTGCTGGACGATCACCGCTTGAAGCTGACGATCGAGGGCCGCGCCGCCGCAACGCCCGAGACAACGTCGCACGGCCGCGCGCCGCGCGCCGAGCCCGCGCGCGAACCGGCGCAGGGTCGCGCCGAACAGCGGACGGACGTCTCGGCGCAGGCGCGGTTGAATCAGGCCGCGTTCGCGATTGAAGTTCACTCCGGCGACACCGTGATCCTGCCTCGGAGCGGGGACGGATCGCGTCCGGACGAATCGGCGATCTTGGCGCTCGTGACGGTGCGGGTAATGGGAACACGCAGCAGCGTCCCCGCCTCGCCGGAAGGCCGAGCGACCAACAATTGACAATCCGCCGCGCGCTCGTTAGCATCGGAGCTGACCGCGCGGCGCGGTGGATTGCAGGCAAGACAGGACCGGTTCATGCTTCTCAACCGTTCGGGCAACATTTCTGTTCGCCGCGATCCGCCGCTGCCCTCTGCGTCGGGCAAGGCTGACCGGGAACGCTCGATCCTGGTTCGCACGGCGCCGGGCCTGTCGGTGGTCCTGGCCCTCGCCTTTGTCCTGGTCGCGCCGCGCTGCGTGTGGGCCTTTACGCCCGACAGCCCGGAAGTCCAGGACATGCTCGAACGGGCGGTCGCCTTCTTGGACAAAGGCGAAGACTTGCCCGACGTCGGCGGCCAATGCCTGGTGGCGATGGCGCTGCTGAAAACGGGCAGGGACCACAGCGATCCGCTGGTCAAAAAGGCGATTGCCAACGCGCGTAAGCGGGCCGCCGAAGTCGCCAAGAATCCTGAGTTCAACCACATCTACAACGAGACGATCTCGTGTATCTTTCTGTGCGAGCTCAATCCCAAGACCTATGCGGCGGAGATCAACATCCTGCTGCAGGCGATCATCAAACGCCAGCTTCCGAACGGTCCGTGGAGTTATTATCCCACTCAGTATGACGACACGTCGCAGACTCAGTATGGCGTGTTGTGTTACTGGGCGGCTCATCAAGCCGGCTTTGCGATTCCCCCGCGCGGGGTCGAGTCCGCGCTGCATTGGTTCCTGCGGACGCAGAACCTGGACGGAAGCTTTGTGTACCGGCCCAGGGATTCGGGTACATACCAACGGCAGGATCACGGCACGGAATCGCAGTATTCGATGTCAGCGGCGGGCCTGGGCAGCATCTACATCTGCGAACACCTGTTGGGCATGGGGGCCGACGCCCAACGGGCGGTGCGCAAGGACGACAAACCTAGCCTGCCGCCCGCGCTGCAAAAGATCGAAACGGGCGAGGAGAAGAAAAAACCTCCGCGTTATCTGCCGGCCACGAACACCAATCCGCAGCAGGTCAGACAGGCGACCCAGTTGGGCAATGCCTGGTTCGACAAGCACATGACTTATGACATCAAAAAGTGGACGCATTACTACATGTACGCGGTCGAGCGCTGCCGCAGCTTCCAGGAGGTGATCGAGGGCAAGGTTGTGCCCGAGCCGGCGTGGTACAACGACGGGGTGAAGTTTTTGCAGCAGACCCAGGGCGAGAATGGCGAATGGATCACGTTGGAACGGCACGGCGGCGGGAACTCGGTGGATACGGCGTTTGCCGTGCTGTTTTTGGTGCGCAGCAGCCAGACGACGCTTCGTCGCGCGGCGAACGACGAGGGGATTCTGATCGGCGGAATGGGCTTGCCCCGAGATCTGACGAACGCCCGGATCCATGATGGCAAGGTTGTGACGCCGCAAATGGTCCGCGACGTCGACGATTTGCTGGAGCTGTTGGGCAGCACGGAACAACACGACTTCGACGCGACCCTGTTGCCCGGCGGACTGTCGCTGGACGAGGACTTGACGAAACGAACGAGCCAGCTCGAGCGGCTACGCGAGCTGGTCACGAACGAGAACTTCGAGGCCCGGCTGGCCGCCGTCAAGACGCTCGGGCGGTCGCGCAACCTGGACAACGTGCCCGCGCTGATCTACGCCTTGAGCGATCCGGACGGGCGCGTCGTCGAAGCGGCGCGGGGCGGGCTGAGCTTCATCAGCCGCAAGTTTCAAGGCTACGGGCCGCCGCCCGGAGCGACGCCGCCGCAGATCCAGGCCGCGCAGGACAAATGGCGCGAGTGGTATCGATCCATTCGCCCCGAAGGAGAACTGCTGGATTGAGCCGGCGCCGCGGGCGCCTCGGCCCGCCGCGTCCGACGTCCGGCGGGCCGTCCGTCCAGCATGAGCCTGCGCCGGCCAGCCGCGTCCGCGGCAGAACGACAATCAACACCCGGAGCCTCGAGGCGACCAGATCCGTGACCAACCCCAGCCGCACTCCGCCACCCGAATCGGTCGAAGCGCAAGCCCTGAAGTCCCTGCGGGCGGGGGCCTACGAGTCGGTGGCCAGCCTATTGATCGCGTTGCTGATCATCGTTGGGCTGGCCGTCGGATCGCTGTTCGTCATCTGGCTGACCAATCGCCTGATGTTCACCCAGAAGACGGTGCCCGTCGAACTCGTGGAATATGCGGGACGCGGCGATCACGCCGCCGGTTTTGCTCGCGACCTCGAGCCGCCGGGGCCAGAAGAGCTCGAAGAGGAGATGTACGAACCGCAGTTGGAGGCGACGCTCGAGTCGGTCACCGACGTGGTGACGACGCAGTCGGCGGCCCTCGACGCGATCGCCGCCGAGGCCGTCGCCACGACCAAGGGCGGAGGGCTGGGCGACAGCCGCGGGCCGGGTCCGGAGGGCGAGGGCCGCAGCGACATCATCCCCCCCTGGGAACGCTGGGAAATTCGCTACACGACCTCCGGCTTGGATCCCTATGCCCGCCAGTTGGACTTCTTCAAGATCGAGTTGGCGGCCGTCGGAGGCGCTCCGCTGGTGGACTATGCGTTCAATCTGGCCAAGACCAAGGCCGATCATCGAACCGGCAAACCGCAGGACGAGAAACGGATGTACATGACGTGGAAGAACGCCGACGGTCCGCTGGCCGGCTTCGATCGTCGCCTGCTGGCCCGCGCCGGGATCAACGCCCAGCGGCGGTTGGTCCTGCAATTCTATCCGCGCGAGACGGAGCTGAAACTGCTGCGCCTCGAGGCCGAACGCGCCAAAGGGCGGGATGCGCGCGAGTTCCTCAAGACGATCTTCGGCGTCCGAGCGGCCGCGAACGGCTACGAGTTTTACGTGATCGACCAGCTCTTCCGCCCGCCGCCGACGTTCTAGTCTGTCTTCGACACTAAGGCTCGTTCGATCAATCAGTGTCCGGTTGAGATCGAGGATCAGCGTAACCGTTTTGAGGAATACGCAGCTAATGGAAGCGGAACGGCGCAAGCCGTCCGGTCCTTCGAGGTAGGTAGGTTCTTCGTAGCGGATCAATTGAATCGGCCGCCAGCCGACAAACCGGAGGGCTTGCGCCCTTTCGCTTCAATTCTCGGTGGCCGTTCTCCTGGGCGCGCTTGTCCTGCACCGCAGGTTGTCGCCATTAGGCTGGCGTGACAGACCGTGAACGACTACAAATCGCCACGCCTTCCCCGTAAACGATCGGACACTAAATGCTCGAACGATCCTAAATACTGACGTCGCCAAACCGCGGAAATCCCACTCTGGCGAGTGCCACTACCCAAACCGTAAGATTGGACAACGCCGTAGGTCCGCGAGGCCGCGACCGTGCGTTTTGGCCGTAGGCCATCCTCCACCGTAGCCTAGGGCATCGCCGTAGGTCCGCGAGGCCGGCCGGCGCAGACATCGTTCGCCGGCCGGGCCTTGTTCCGCAATTGGCGCAAACGCGGCGCGGTCCTGCTCAGGGGGCGAGCAACAGGCGGCTGGGAGCCTCGAGATAGCCGATCACCTCGTTCAGAAACCGTGCGGCCACGGCGCCATCGACGATGCGGTGATCGTAGGACAGGCTCAGCGGCATGACCAGTCGGACGGCGATCTCGTCGTCTTCGGTCACAACCGGCAATTTCCGCGCACGCCCGACCAACAGGATGGCGACCTCCGGGACGTTGATGATCGGCGTCGAGTACGTCCCGCCGACCGCGCCCAGGTTGCTGATCGTGAACGTGCTGCCGCGCAGGTCGTCGATCCCAAAGTCACCGCTGCGAACCTTCTCGGCGATCTCGCCCACCTGGTGCGCGATCTCGGGAATGGATAGACGATCCGCGGACCGCAGCGACGGCACGACCAGGCCGCGATCGGTGTCGATGGCGATGCCCAGGTTGATGTAGTCCCGGTAGATGATCCGCTCGTTTTCCATGTCGATCGAAGCGTTGACCAGCGGATAGTCGCGCAGGGCCATCGCGACCGACTTCAACACGAACGGGAGGGCCGTCAATTTGATGCCGCGGGCCGCATAGTCGGCTTTGCTGGCGACACGGAGCCGCTCCAACTCGGTGACGTCCGCGTCGTCAAAGTTGGTGACGCGCGGGCAGGTCTCCCACGACTTGTGCATTTGGATGGCGATCGTGCGGCGAATCTTGGGCATTCGCTCGATGCGGATCGGCCCCCACGCGTCGGTGGACGGTTCGCCGGGCCCTGAGCGGACCGCGGGGACCGTGGCGGCGGCGGCCTGGCTGGCTTTGCGGGCCGCCTCCTGGACGTCTTCGCGCAAGATCCGTCCACCGGAACCGCTGCCTTGAACGAAACGCAAATCTACGCCGATTTCACGCGCAAAACGCCGAACCGCCGGGCTGGCGGCGACATCGGCCAAGGCGCCGGTCGTGCCCGGCGGGGGCGTGGCCGGGCTCGGCGGCGGATCGTGCGAGATGAACATGGCTGCATCGGCGGCCGTCGCCGCGGCGCGCGGGGCCGCTTTGGCCGCGGCCGCCTTGGCCGGCGCCGCCGCGGTGCGCGGTGGCTCGATTGGCGCCGCGGGGGCGCGCTCTGGGACCGGCGCCCCTTTCGCCACGGGCGCCGCCGGCGTCGGGGCGGCCTTGGGACTCGCCGCGGCGGCCGGCTTGGGCGGCGCCTTGGCTGGCGTCGTCGCCAGCGCTGCCGCGTCGCCTTCGAGCGTCAGCAGGACGGCGCCGACGGCGATATTCTGGCCGGTCGTGACATGGATCTTGAGGACCTTGCCGCCGTGGCTGCTGGGCACCTCGACCGTGGCTTTGTCCGTTTCCAGCTCGACGATCCCCTGGTCCTTCTTGATCTGGTCGCCTTCGCGGACCATGATTTCCAGGACGTCGCCGGACTCGACTCCATCACCCAAGTTGGGGACGCGTACTTCTATGCTCATCGCCGTCTCTCGCTTCGAATGGGCAGGCTTGGCGGTCAAAACCATTTTTCCGCCACAGCCCGCATCTACCGACAAGTCCCGTCTTCCGCCGCCCGATTCGTCAGCTTACGCCCACAGCGGATTCTGCTTCTCGGGATCGTAGCCCAAGTCTTTGATCGCCTTGGCGACCACCTCGGCCTTGATCGCTCCTTGCTTGTGCAACCGATACAACGCGGCGATCGCGATCGACTCGGCGTCTACCTCGAAATGTCGCCGCAGCGCGTCTCGCGTTTCGCTTCGCCCCATTCCGTCGCATCCCAAAACGCAGTAATCACCCGGGATCCAGGGGCGCACCTGCTCGGCCACCGCCCGCACATAGTCCGAGGCCGCGACGAACGGACCGGACTGACCTTGCAGCGCGCGTTCGAGAAAACTGACGCGCGGCTCGGCCGTCGGGTGCAGCATGTTCCAACGCGTACAATCCTGGGCATCGCGGAACAATTCGGTATAGCTGGTGACGCTCCACGCCTGGCTCGAGACGCCGAAGCGCTCGGCCAGCAACTGCTGGGCGCGGAGCGTCGAGTTCAGGATCGCGCCGCTGCCGAACAGGTTGACGCTCAGTTTGGTCTTCCCCGTTGAGCCCGCGTCGACCTGCGACAGCCGGTAGATCCCGCGAATGATGCCCTCTTCAACGCCCTCTGGCATCGCGGGCATGGCGTAGTTCTCGTTTTCCAGCGTGATGTAATAGATCGCGGTCTCGCCATCGGTGTACAGCTTTTTCAGCCCGTCCATGACAATGATGGCGGTCTCGTATGCGAACGCCGGATCATACGCCCGCACGGTCGGGAACGCGATGGCGTTCAGGTGGCTCTGGCCATCCTGATGCTGGAGGCCTTCTCCGTTGAGCGTGGTGCGGCCCGCGGTCCCCCCGATCATGAAGCCCTTGGCTCGCATGTCGGCCGCCGCCCAGATCAGGTCGCCGATCCGCTGGAAGCCGAACATCGAGTAGTAGATGAAGAACGGCATCATGTTGATCCCGTGCTGGCTATAGGCGGTGCCAGCCGCGATGAACGACGCCATCGCCCCGGCCTCGGTGATGCCTTCTTCCAGGATCTGCCCGTCCTTGGCCTCCTTGTAGTACATCAACTGTTGCGAATCGACCGGTTCGTACAACTGGCCGACGTGCGAGTAGATGCCGATCTTGCGGAACATGCCTTCGATGCCGAACGTCCGCGCCTCGTCGGGAATGATCGGCACGATCAGTTTGCCGATGCGCGGATCCTGACACAGCTTGTCCAACAGCCGCACGAAGCCCATCGCGGTGGACAGTTCCTTGCCTTTGCTGTCGCCGAGGAACTCCTTGTGGTCGGCGATCGTGGGCACCTCCATGGTCGGGACCACGGTCGGTCGGATCGGCACATGGCCGCCCAATGCCTTGCGACGTTCCTGCAAATAGCGAATCTCCGCGCTGTCGTCCGCCGGGCGGTAAAACGGCGTGTTTTCGATCTGCTCGTCGGAGATCGGAATCCCGAAGCGACTGCGGAACTCGCGCAGCTCTTCGTCCTTGGCCTTCTTTTTCTGGTGGGCGATGTTCAATCCTTGGCCGCCGCCGCCCAGTCCATAACCCTTGATCGTCTTGGCCAAAATCACCGTCGGACGATCCGTACTCTGGATCGCCGATTGGTAGGCGGCATAGACTTTCTCTGGATCGTGGCCGCCACGGCGCATCCGTTCGAGTTTCTCGTCCGACAGCCGCTCGACCATCGCCAACAGTTCGGGATACTTGCCGAAAAAGTGCTCGCGGATGTACGAGCCGGGCATCGCCGTGTATTTCTGATACTGGCCATCGACGCACTCTTCCATGCGTTTGACCAACAGTCCGGCATCGTCTTTTTCCAGCAACGGATCCCAGTCGTCTCCCCAGATGACTTTGATCACGTTCCAGCCGGCGCCCCGGAACAGGGCCTCCAATTCCTGGATGATCTTTCCGTTGCCGCGCACCGGCCCGTCCAGCCGTTGCAAATTGCAGTTGATGACGAAGATCAGATTGTTCAATTTCTCGCGCGGCGCCAGCGTGATCGCGCCCAAGGTCTCGGGCTCGTCGCACTCGCCGTCGCCCAGAAAGGCCCAGACCCGCTGTCTCGACGTGTCCTTGATGCCGCGGTCCCGCAGGTACTCGTTGAACCGGGCCTGGTAGATGGCCATGATCGGCCCCAGCCCCTGCGACACCGTCGAAAACTCCCAGAAATCGGGCATCAACCAGGGATGGGGGTACGATGACAGACCGCCCCCCGGATGCAATTCACGACGAAAGTTCTGCAGATGCTGTTCATCCAATCGACCTTCGACGAACGCACGCGAATACATGCCCGGCGAGGCGTGCCCCTGGAAATAGACTAGGTCGCCATCGTATCCGCTCTCGCCGCGCCCGCGCAGGAAGTGATGCAGCGCCACCTCGTACAGCGTCGCCGCCGAGGCATAGGTCGCGATATGTCCTCCGATTCCATGCGACTCGCGGTTGGCCCGCACGACCATCGCCATGGCGTTCCAGCGAACGATGCTCTTGATCCGCCGTTCCAGTTCCCGGTTCCCCGGATAGGCCGGCTGCCTGTTCGCCGGAATCGTGTTGACGTACGGCGTATTCGCGGCCATCGGCAGATCGACGCCGGCCAGCGTGGCTTTCTTTTGCAGGATCGACAGCAGAAACTTGGCGCGATCAGGCCCCTTGCTGCGCAGCACATACTGCAACGACTCGATCCACTCGGCCGTCTCGGCGGGATCGGCATCCAACACCTGACTCAAAAACGCCTCTTCGAGCTTCTCGTCGTGATCGGCAAGTTGATCTGCGTCCGGTTGAGCAACCTCGGTCGCTTCGATCGTTTGGATATCCGTCATAACCTCTTCTCCCTCTGCAAATGGTTCGTGGCGAACCATGGGAATGCGACGTTCGTTGCGCGCCGCCCCGACGAAGCCGCCCCGACGAAGCCGCCCCGACGAAGCCGCCCAGGCGAGCCGCCCAGGCGCGCTCAACGTCGCGGCTTATAGATCTCTGTCGCCGTGCCCAGAAAGACTTCGCCGGCGTTCATCATCGTCTCGCTCAGCGTCGGGTGCGGATGGATCGCGCCCGTGATGTCGCGCACCTCGCATCCCATCTCGATCGCCAGCACGGCTTCGGCGATCAACTCGCCGGCGCCCGGCCCCACCATGCCGCAGCCGAGGACACGTTCCGTCTCGGGGTCCACCAGCCACTTGGTCAAGCCCTCGACGCGGCCCAAGGCCTGCGCGCGGCCGCTGGCCGCCCACGGATAACTGGCGATGTCCACGGCTCGCCCTTCGCGTTTGGCCTGGTCCTCGGTCAGACCGGCCCAGGCGATCTCGGGATCCGTGAAAACCACGGCCGGAATGGCGGCGCTGTCGAACTGGGCGGGCCGATTCAGCACGACTTCGACAGCCACCTTGGCCTCGTGCGAGGCCTTGTGCGCGAGCATCGGCTCGCCCGCCACATCGCCGATCGCCAAAATGTGCGGATCGGCCGTTCGCTGGCTGCGGTCGCACACGACAAAGCCTCGTCCGTCGATCTGGACCCCAGTGTTTTCCAACCCGATCCCCTGGCTCACCGGGCGGCGTCCGACGGACACCAGAACTCGATCGTAACGCTCGACCCCGTACTTGGCCGGCCCTTCGAATGCGGCTTCGACCTCGTCGCCGCGGAGCCCGAGCGAACCGACTTTGGTTTCCAGGTAGATGCGATCCTCGAACAACTCGTTCAGCCGTCGGTGCAGCGGTCGCACCAGGTCGCGATCCGCTCCGGGCAACAAGCCCGCGGTCAGCTCGACGACGCTCACTTGCGAACCCAGACCGGCGTAGACGGTTCCCATCTCCAACCCGATGTACCCGCCGCCGATCACCAGCAATCGCCGCGGCACGTCCGCCAATTGCAGCGCGCCGCTGGAATCCATGATTCGATCCGACCCCAGATCGAATACCGGAGGCATCGCCGAAATCGACCCGGTCGCCAGGATCAGATGGTCGAACGTCATCACGCCGTCCGCCGGAATCGACGCATCGGTTCCCTCCAGGCGGACGGTCGTCGAGTTCTCGAAGACCCCCTTGGCCTTGATGATCCGGACGTTGCGACGCCTGGCCAACTGGCCTAAACCGCCCGACAGCGTGGCGATCACCTTGTCCTTGCGGGCGCGGACTTGCTCGATATCGATCTTCGGCGCCGGATAATCGACGCCCCAATCCAGGCGCAGTTCATTCACCTCGGAGATCACCCGCGCCACGTGCAGCAGCGCTTTCGACGGGATACATCCGCGCAGCAGACACGTTCCCCCCAGACGTCCCTCGGATTCGATCAGCGCGACGTCAAGGCCCTCGTCCGCGGCCAAAAAAGCGGCCGCATACCCGCCGGGCCCTCCGCCAAGAACGACCAACTGTGCGTGGGTCATAAGACCGGACTCTCTCTCGTCAAAGACAAGCTCGTAAAAACAACCGCCGCGAATGGAACCAAGAACGACTGCGCGAATTGCGCGCCGGCCTCGCCACGCTCGCCCACGACGAACCGCAGGCTGAACGCGCGACCACCGATTTTCATCGCTCGCGTGCGCCGGGCCTTGGCTGGGCAGCCTGTTGCCACCCCGCGCGCTGCCTCGACCGGCGTCTAGCCGTACGGAACGCGCGCACAGCGAAACGGGCGCGAGACCCTATTTCCGCGCGCCCACCCAGGTGCGCCGCCGCGGCGAACGTCTCGGCCCAAAAGTCGCGTTCAGCCCAGAAATCGCGTGTTATCGCGACAAGAATTCGACGACCATGTTCACGTCGACCGGCAGGCTGATGTCGGCTTGACCAGGCAACCCCTGGACGGTGGCTCGCAGCGTATCCGCATCGAGCGTAACCCAATCCAATCGCTCGCCTTGGGATTGGTCGCTCAGGCCGCGGTACAGCGTCGCTAGATTGCTGCGTTCGCGCACCGTGATCACATCGCCGGGGCGCAAAAGATACGAAGGCTTGTTCACTTTCACGCCGTTGACCTGGAAGTGGCCGTGAACGATGCCCTGGCGCGCTTGGGGACGCGTCTTCGTGAACCCGGCCCGCCGCACGACATTGTCCAGACGCCGCTCGCACAACTGCAAGAGCATCAGGCCGATGTCGCCGCCTTTGTGACGCACGGTGTCAAACGTCCGACGCAGTTGGCGTTCGCCCAAGCCGTAATAGTGTTTGATTTTTTGCTTGGCCTGGAGCGCGGCGCCGTAGTTCGATGGCCGCTTTGTACGGGTGTGCATGCCCGGCGGAGCCTCTCGACGGTCGGCGGCTCTCGCCGCACCGCTGCTCTCGTACAACAAAGCGCCCAGACGACGGTTGACACGCGCCTTCGGACCGGTGTAACGTCCCATGCAGTCTTCTCTCCTTCAACACCAGAAGGAACCCAAAATGGTTTCCTCGCAGATTTGTAAACGCTCAATTATTGTTGATTTTTTGCGTTTGGGCAAGGGGAACCGAAGAAGGCCTATTGGCTGAGATGAATAAAGCTGCCTTTCTTGTTGCCGACGATCACGTCCGGAATCCCATCGCCGTTCAAGTCGGTCGCCGCAACTTGCGTCCCCACGCCCGAATCATCATCGACCAAATGCGGAATGAACGTGGGCGTTTGCCCAGCCGCCCGCCGCAGCTCGAACCAGTACACGACCGCCGCCGCATCCGGCTCGACATCTCCCTTGGGCCCATGCGCCCAAAAACGCTTTCCGGTCAAAATATCGGCCAAGCCATCGCCATTGATATCCACCAGCAGGATCGCGTGCAACTGGCTGATCCGCAAGGCGCTGCTGTTTAGCTCGGGTTGAGCAGGCAGGATGACGTGTTGTTTCCACGAGATTTCGCCCTGCGCGCTGCGCTGCTGTTGATACCAGACCAAGCCGTAGTGATGACAGTGCCAAACGGTGACGACGTCGTTCAAGCCATCGCCGTCGACGTCGTAGGCGTACATCTGAGCCGCCGCTTCGGCAAAGCGGAACGGATGGAAAGGCCACGCCTGCCCTTCGACCACCTTCGCCGGTTGCTCCCACCAGCCGTTGGATTCCAGGATGTCCACGCGCCCGTCCCCATTGATATCGCCGTAGCCGATTCCGTGCGTGTACCGCTGATAGCTGCCCTTGGGTGAAACGGCATGAAACGTCCAGAGCTCGCCGGGCTTGGCCGGATCCCAGGTGGCGTAGCCCAGGTAGCCGTCCGTATTGAACAACAAGTCCGGTCGCCCGTCTCCGTTCACATCGGCCCACATCGGTGATTCGTTGTCGATGCAACCAAACGCGAGATGCGGCTTCCAAGGCTGATCCCGTCCCGCCGGATTCTGATGCCAGTACCCTTCCTTGCCGGGCCACGGCACGTAGAAGATGTCGTCCCAGCCATCGCCGTCAAAGTCGGCGACATAGGTCAGGAAATTGTCCGAGTACCCCTGCGGATCGAAGCTTTTCGGCTCGCGAACCACGTGCTTCTTGCTGAACTCAGGCCCTTCGTACCAGTACGGCCCGGCGACGACGTCCGGCCTGCCATCGCGGTTGAAGTCGCCATAATACGCGCCCTCGGCGTAGAACTTGTCTTCAAGCCGCAATTTCTTGAACGTCGGCGGTCCATCGGCGTGAACAGATGGCGACACGGCCGCGAAAACCACGGCGAAGGAAATCCACAACAGCGTGCGCATCGAAGCTCCTCCAAGGTCGTGAAATCATACGTAGTGGAATGGGCGGACAACGGTCCATCGGCGTCAGCGCATTGTACACGAAACGGCCGGCCTGGGGCAGAATTGAATCTATCCTCGTGGTGCGCAGCAGCGGCCGGCCTCGTCCGACCGCCCGCCTCGCGGCGCGCACGTTTCCGGCGTCATCCCTCGTTCTGCCACGATTCAGCTTGCCCTGTCCGCCGTCGCCGATGGTCCTGGGGCTGGCCATCCGATGCCGTCGGCAGACGATTCGAGATAGGCGTGCGGGCGCCCGAAACGTCGGCCGTTCCCGGCCAGCGCGCCGTCCGAGCCAGCGCGCCGTCCGGGCCGAAGGAACGTTCGAGCTACGATGCGTGCGCGCCGTGGCGCGAGCCGCCGATGGTGTCTCAACACGGACGGCTTGTTCACCGCCCCCTCACGCCCATGTACTACTAAGGTCAAACATCGTGAACTTTGCGACCCTGTTTTGGGCAGCGCCAGCGTTCCGTTGTTGAAGGGTTCGATCTTGTGCTTGCCGCACCGCTGCGAGCCACGGATGAACATGGATGGACACGGACCGCAGGGCTGATGAAAAACGGTTCGACGCGACGTCTTTATTCGGGTGATTCGTGGTCGTCTTCCCTATTTCTTAGCCCTTGTTTGGTTGCGGCTGCTGGCCGCGCTAGAGTCTTCGTTCGTATCATGCGCGCACGGTGCGCGCATCTTGTACACTGGTCTGTACCGTACGCTTTTGGGTTGCGGGCGACAGCCCGCGTTAAGAAGAAGAGGTTTGAACCGCAGAGACGCAGAGGTCGCTGAGGCGGTAGCCAACGTGAAACTCTGCGTTCTCTGCGGTCCCCATGTCCGAATGTCCAGTCTCCTTCGCCCGGCAGTGAGGTGGTGCTCGTACCATAGTCTTAGTTCGTCTGGTTGCGGGCACTGGCCCGTGTTAAGTTATTCAGCCTGAGCGCCCCGTTGGCGCACTGCCAGGGCGTACTGAACCGGCAGGACGCTTCCGGCGGTCTTCAAACCCAGTTTCACCGCCGCCTGGTACGGCCAGTACGGGTTGCGCAATAGCTCCCGAGCCAGCGACACGAGATCGGTGTGTTGGTCGCGAACGGCCTCATTCGCCTGATCAGGATCGGTTATCAACCAACTGACGGACGTCCGAACATCGGTCTCGCGGCGGACACGACTGGCCAGCGGAATCATGAAGCCCGGACCCCAAGGGATGTTCGCCACGCTCGGCGTGACAAACCCGTGGCTGACGTCCACCAGATCGAGCCCGGCCGCGCGCAGCTTGCGCACCAGTTCGATCGACTGCTCGACGGTCACGCCGCCTTCGTCCCAGTCAGTCACCGAGAGACGGACCGTCAGCGGCAGGCGTTCGGGCCAGACTTTGCGGACCACGGCGAATGTCTCGAGCAGAAAGCGGATTCGGTTCTCGAAACTTCCCCCATAGGCGTCCGTCCGCTGGTTGGCCAACGGCGAGTAGAACTGGTGGGCCAAATAACCGTGGGCAAAATGCAGTTCGAGCCACTCGAAACCCGCCGCCAGCGAACGTTCAGCGGCGGCGGCAAACGCGGCTTGAATCCGCGCGATCTCGGCGGCGTCCATCTCGCGGGGGACTTTGGGAAGATTCGCCCCGAAGGCCAGCGGCGAAGGCGCGATCGTGTCCCACCCGCCCTGGTCGGTCGCGAGATGGTCGTCGCCTTCCCACGGTTTGTTGGCGCTGGCTTTGCGGCCAGCGTGCGCCAATTGGATGCCGGGGACCGCGCCGTGCTGTTTCAGAAACTGAGTGATCCGGCCGAACGGCTGAACATGTTCGTCGGACCAGATCCCGCTGTCGGCGGGCGTGATTCGTCCTTCGGGCGAGACGGCAGTGGCCTCGACCATGACTAGCCCAGCCCCTCCGATAGCGCGCGAACCCAGATGCACTAAATGCCACTCGGTCGGCGAACCGTTGTCCGAAGTGTATTGACACATCGGCGACATGACAATCCGGTTCCGCAACACCACATCCTTCAAACGAAACTCGTCAAACAGACCGGGCATGTAAGACCTTTCTGGCTAAAACCGATGTATCCGACCTGGATGCGCTGTGCTCAGCTTCCGCGCGACGGGCGGTCGGACGCAAACATGGTGGAGACGCGAGCGAGTCGGCAGCCCCGACCACCCTCATGTTCAGCCTTGACGACGCGCGAACGTCAAGTTCGCACCTGACCGTCGCCGAGGACGACGTATTTGTACGTGGTCAGTTCTCGCAGACCACACGGTCCGCGAGCATGGAAGCGGTCGGTGCTGATCCCGATTTCCGCGCCCAGCCCAAACTCGCCGCCGTCATTGAACCGCGTGCTCGCATTGACCATCACGGCGGAACTGTCGACACACTTGGTGAACCGCCGCGCGGCGGCCAGATCGCTGGTGACGATCGCGTCCGTATGCCGCGATCCATACTGGTTGATGTGCGTGATGGCGTCGTCCAACGAATCGACGACTCGGATCGAGATCACCGGCCCGAGATACTCGGCGTAATAATCCTCGTCCGTGGCGGGCTTGGCTTCGGCGATCGCGGCGCAGACCGTCGCATCGCCGCGCACTTCGATGCCCTGCTCGCGCAACGCGGCGCCGATCCGTGGCAGAAACGCGGGCGCCACCTGACGGTGAACCAACAGCGACTCGCAGGCGTTACAGACGCCCATCCGCTGGCATTTGGCGTTGATCGTCAGCGTCTGTGCCATGTCCAAATCAGCCGCTGCGTCGACGTAGACGTGGCAATTTCCGGTGAAATGTTTGATCACGGGCATCCTGGCCTCGGCCGCCACGCGGCGGATCAGGCTCTCGCCACCGCGCGGGATCGCGACATCGATGTACCGATCGAGCGCCAGGAACTGGCCCACCGCATCGCGGTTGGACGTCGCGACCAACTGGATGGCGTGGGGCGGAATGCCGTGCTGGCCCGCGGACTCGACCAGCAGGTCGACGATGGCTCGGCTGGAATTCGCCGCTTCCTTGCCGCCTCGCAGGATGACCGCGTTGCCGCTCTTGATGCAGATCGCCGCCGCGTCGGCGGTCACGTTGGGGCGCGATTCGTAGATGAAAAAGACGACCCCCAGCGGGACGCGGACCTTGCTGATCTCCAGTCCGTTGGGGCGAATCGACGCCTCGATGACTTCGCCCACCGGGTCGCGGAGCATGGCGATTTCGTCCAACGCGGCGGCGATGCCCTCGATCCGCTGGGTAGTCAGGCGCAAGCGGTCGGTCTGCGCGTCCGTCAAGCCGAACCCGGGCGCGGCGGCCAGATCCCGCGAGTTGGCCTCCAGCACGCCGTCGGACCGCTCGCGCAGCAAGCGGGCGGCCGCGCGGAGCCAGCGATCTTTCTGGCCACCGCCGATCGTCGCCAGGACCGTCGCCGCTCGTTGCGCGTCGCGAGCCACCTGCAGACAGTATGCTTGAAGATCCTTCGGTTCAACGTTCGACGTCATGGTCGTTCACCAACAAGTCGTGCCTCGGAACAGAACGGCGGACTGTGCCACGTCGGGTCGCGTGTTCGTCCGCGCCGGACCTGAAGTATGGAGCCGGATCGCTCGCGAGTCAATCGTGTCGCCCGGTTGCCGTTCCAGCCTGACGCCACCCCGATGGCCGCCCTCGCAGCGGCCGATCGCGGCGTCCATCGGCGGCGGGCAACGTCCCCAGGGAAGCCGCGCTCCAATGTCCTATCGTGCGTCGTTTCGAGTCCGGGCACGGCCGCCGCGAACGGACGCACGCGTGTGTCGGCCGTAGCCGGATTCCCGCATGTCCGAGTACAATGCCGGCATGACTGCCGATGATCGATCCGACGCGCGGCAACGCCTCGCGACACCCGTTCAGTTCATCAAGGGGATTGGGCCGGCGGTGGCGCCGCTGCTCGAACGGCTCGGGCTGCGCACGGCACGCGATCTGCTGTTCTTTTTTCCGCGAGACTATCTCGACGGCAGCCGTGTGCTGACGGTTCCCGAACTGCGGGAAGACGAGCCGGCCAGCGTGTGCGGCGTGGTCGAGGAGAGCGAGCTGCGCAATACGGGCACGGGCCGGACATTGCTGGGCGTGCTGGTCCGACAGGATCAGGGATTCCTCCGCGCCCTGTGGTTCAACCAGCCATACATGGCCGGCCAGCTCAAACACGGCGCGCGTGTGCTGCTGTCGGGGTCGCCCCGTTTTCGCGGCGGGCGCTGGGAGATGGTCCATCCGCGGGTCGAACGGCTGACGGACGATCGGCCGGTGGCCTCGGGCGAGATCTTGCCCCTGTACTCGCTGACCGAAGGCCTCAAGCAGCCCTTTCTGCGGCGGATTGTCCGCGCGGCCGTCGCCGAGTACGCGGGAGTATTGGACGAGGTGTTCCCGGAGGACTACCTGAGCGGCCACGACCTGTTGCCCATCCGGACGGCGGTGGCCGAGATCCATACGCCGAGCGACGCGGCCAGTCTGGCCCGGGCTCGTCGCCGATTCATCTACCAGGAACTGCTCGTGCTTCAATTGGCGCTGGCTCTGTCCAGGCGCCAGCGGACACAGCAGACGCGGACGCCGCGGTTGATCGTCGATGCCAAGATCGACGCGCGGATCCGCCGCTTGTTTCCCTTCAAGCTGACTGCGGCCCAGGATCAAGCGATCCGCGAGATCACAGCGGATCTCGCACGCCCCGCGCCGATGAACCGGCTGTTGCAGGGCGACGTCGGCAGCGGCAAGACGGTGGTGGCCGAATATGCGATGCTCGCGGCGGTCGCCCACGGCTATCAAGCGGCGCTGATGGCGCCGACCGAGATCCTAGCCCGCCAACACGCACAGACGCTGCAGCGAGACCTGCGGGACAGCCGCGTGCGGATCCGTGTGTTGACCGGTTCGTTGACGGCCGCACAGCGGCGGGACGCGCAAGCGCGCGTCGCGGACGGCGAGGCGGATCTGATCGTCGGGACGCACGCCCTGCTGCACGCGGATCTCGATTGGTCCCGATTGGCGTTGGTCGTGATCGACGAACAGCACAAGTTCGGCGTCAACCAACGGGCGGCCTTGCGGCGTTCGGCGCCGGACCCGCACTATCTGGTGATGACGGCGACGCCGATCCCCCGAACCGTTGCCATGACTGCGTTTGGCAGCCTGGATATGTCGGCGCTGCGCGATCCGCCGCCGGGCCGCGCCCAAGTCCACACGTACCTGGGAACGGATTCGCAGCGCGCCCGCTGGTGGGATTTTTATCGCCGCAAGCTGCGCGAAGGCCGTCAAGGGTATGTGATCGCCCCCCACGTGGAAACGGCAGGCGACGAGTCGGTTGCCAGCGTCGAGGAGGCGTTCGAATCGCTGGCCAATGGCGAACTGGCCGAATTTCGGCTGGGGTTGCTGCACGGCCGCCTGGACGCCGACGAAAAAGAGGCCGTCATGCGCGATTTTCAGCGCGGCGCGATCCAGGTCCTGGTGGGGACTTCGGTGATCGAGGTGGGGATCGACGTTCCCAACGCGACGTTGCTGACGATCGAAAACGCGGATCGCTTCGGGTTGGCCCAGTTGCACCAGATGCGAGGTCGCGTCAGCCGTGGCGTACACCCGGGATTCGTGTGTGCGTTTGGCGCTCACAAGACCGAGACCGCGCGCCAGCGGCTGGAGGCTTTTCGGCGGACGACCGACGGATTCGAGCTCGCCGAAATCGACTTCCGCCTGCGCGGCCCCGGCAGCCTGTTCAGCCTGCAGCAACACGGTTTGCCCGCGTTTCACATCGCCGATCTGACCCGCGACGCGGACGTCCTGATCGAAGCGCGCCAGGACGCGCGAACATTGGTGGACGAACAGGCCGCCTTGGCGCGTCCCGAATACGCTCGCCTGCGGCAGATGGTCACCGGCCGTTATGGGCAGGCGCTCGACCTGGCCGACGTGGGCTAGCGCGTCGCCCACTCATGATTTTCGGGGTACGACACTCGCCATCGCACGGAATTCTCGCGGCCTGACAATCGTGGCAATCCCCAACATTTGGCCTTGACGCCGCACTTGCCCTGGGTGCATAGCCGCGTTTGACGCCCGATCTCGAAATGTCATTTCGAACCCAGCCCTTCGCCGCGTCGCCGCGTCGGGTTTCCCTAGTGCGCGGCGGCCTGTCATACTTGTGCAGAGAGACTTCCTTGGCGACCGGGCCGCGACAAGTTGCGTTGGCCCACCTCGTCGAATACGATACGTAGCTGGTCGGACTGTTTCCCTTCGGTCGTGCGGTCGCTTTTCGGCGGCGTTCCAGAGCGCTCGATACTCGGGAATCGGCTGTACGCGGCCCACCGCGCGGCCGCGCTTCCTACCTCGCGTAGATTTTCACGGGGATACGGCAGTCCAATGAAACGCGACGGCCGCGACGCGCGGCGCGCACGACTTGAATTCGGACTCAGAAACCTGTCGGAAGGCTGTCGAACATGAGTGGGAATGCGGACGATCTGTCGCAGCGGATTTTCGACCTCCGCCTGTTGGATCAGCGTCAACTGGACGGCGTGTGGGGCGAGATCGGCACGCGGGACATCACGCTAGAAGCGTTCGTGAGCCATCTGTTGAACAAATCCATCCTGACCAACTTTCAGTTGGACAAAGTGCTGAAGGGCGACCGAGACGGCTTTTTCTACGGCCACTACCAAGTCCTGTACATGGTCGGAGCAGGCACGTTTGCCCGCGTGTTCCGCGCCGTCCACGTCAAGACCAAACGCGTGGTGGCGGTCAAGGTCTTGCGACGACGCTTTCGCACCGAAGCCGAGCAGGTCGCCCTGTTCCTGCGCGAAGCCCACATGGGGCAAAGACTGGTCCATCCCAACATCGTCCGCATCTTCGAGGTCAGCGACGAGGTGCGCGCTCCGTTCATGGTGATGGAGTTTATCGAAGGTCAGACGGCGCGCGAGTTTCTGAAGATCCGCAATCGACTCGACGCCGCCACGACCGTGAACTTGATGATCGATGTCGCCAGCGGTCTCGACTATGCCCGCAAACTGGGGGTCACACACCGCGACATGAAGCTGTCGAACGTCATGATCGCGTCGACCGGCAAGGCCAAACTGGTGGATTTCGGCTTGGCGACCATTTCCGAGGCCAGCGACGACAAACTGCTGGCCGCCCCCAACGCCCGGTCGATCGACTACGTGGCGCTCGAGCGGGGCACGAACGTCCAGAAAAATGACCACCGCAGCGACATCTACTTTGCGGGTTGCGTCATGTACCACATGCTGACGGGCCAAGCGCCGCTGCTGGAGACCCGAGACCGACTGATGCGGATGAACGTGAGCCGGTTCGGCGACATCAAACCGGCTGGCGAGCTCGTGCCCGAGATTCCCATTCCGATCCTGTCGATTCTGAACCGGGCCATGACGCTGCGACCCGAGGAGCGATACCAGGAGCCGGAAGAGTTCCTGGCGGACCTCAAGCGAGCCAAGTTCGTGCTGGACAAGGGCGAGACGACCGAGGCGGCGACACAGCCCGCAAAATCCGGCGACGCCGCGAGCGTCGGCCAGACGGACGCCGGCGTCGGCGCGACCGGCGAGGGCATCGGCAAAGCCGTCCTGGTGGTCGAATCCAAGATCGACATGCAGGATCTGTTCCGCGAGCAGCTCAAGAAACGGGGCTATCGCGTGCTGATCACCAACACGCCGGACCGCGCCATCCAGCGGTTCGAGAACGAAATCCGCGTGGCCGATTGCGCCGTCTTTTCCACGCACGCCCTGGGCGCCGACGCGGTCGACGCTTTCAACCGCCTGGGCCAGTCCGAGGTCACCCGCGACGTGCCCGCGATCCTGCTGGTCGATTCGCGGCACGAGCGCCTGATGGCCGCCGCCGAAACCAGCGAGCATCGCGTGATCTCGCCCCTGCCTCTGAAGATGAGCGATCTCTGCCAGACCCTGACCCGGCTGTTGCGAAACCACGCGCAGCGCGCGGCCCGATGAAGACAGCGGCCCGTGCGCGCACGCAAGCCATTCATTCGTGGCCGCGGCATCCTGCCGTATGGTATCAACGCGGCCTCGCGCGCAGGTCGTCCCCCGGAGGGCCACGCTCCGTCGTGGCCGCAACCGGGCGCCGGCAACGGACGCGACCGACCGCGTCCCGCTAAGACGACGCACCTCTCGATGGCCGCCGCCCAGCTATTTCTTACCATTATGGAGTGTCCAAAGCGTTCCGCTGGCGATGGGAGACGACTTGACGTTCCACATCCCATCAACTCCGCTTTCCGGCCCTCGAGGGCTATGGCTGCCCGGGCGAGGGATCTGGTTCGTCGGGCACGAATTGAAAGGCGTACAGGTCGGCGTCGCGGAGCGCAAAACGCACGCGGACGGGGCGGCCGGCCAGCGCGCGGACATCGCCGCCGTGACGCCAACGCACGATCCGGGCCAGCGTGTCGCCGAAGATCGGCTCGCAGTCGGCCAACGCATATCCAGGCAGCGGTTGTCCGGCGGGATCCTGAAGCTCGACCTGGATGCTGCCCGCGGCGGAGGTCGCCAGGTTGAGCGCCAGATAGCCGCCCTCGAACACCAGCGGTTTGGTGACCAGCTCGCCGCCTCGCGCCGCGGCCTGCAACGAGGCAAAGCCATCGATCCGCAACGTCAGACGCCGCACGCTGACGCCGACGCCTTGCCAATAGTCCTCCGAGGCGTACAGCGACAGATCGTGCGGCGCATCGCCCAATGTCGAAGCCGTCTCGACCAGACCCCAGAAAACCAGGTTGTCGCCGTACACCCAAGAACCTTGGCGACGCGGTCCCGGACGCACAAAGGCTTCGTTCCAGCGATGGAACAGCACCCCATCGCGACTGGCCATGAACAAGCCGTCGGTGACGGCGGTCCCGTAGCGAGGGCTGGCTTTGGCGCGGGCCAGCCGCTCGTCCAGCCCCGGCAAGGCCCGCATCGAATCCGACCAGCCGCGGTCGATGTACCGCATCGGAAAGCCCACGAAGATGTGCGGCGCACGATAGTAGGGTTGGATCTGGTTCGTGTACAGATGCTCGACAGGCGAATCGACGTACCGCAGATCGACCGCCTCGCCCCAGGTCACGGCGTCCGGCGAACTGGCCGTGCGGATGGCGCGAAAACCGTCGGGTTTCCACGTCTGGCCGTCGGCGACGCCGGCCGTGAAGACCCGCCAGTAAGCGCGGTACTCGCGGCGCAGCGGATCCCAGAACATCAGATTCTGGGAATCGAAGGCGCCTTGCGTGATCACCGGCTGGCCGCCGGCCACGCGAAAGTGAATGCCGTCCGGCGAATGCAACACGTACAGCCCGTGAGGCCGGCCGACAATGACGCATTTGTAACGGGCGTCCGCGGGACAGTCGGGATTGGCGTCTTTGAAAACGGCCGTATGGGCCGGATCGCCGCCGATCGTCGCGACGGCCTCGGGCGTGAGAATGATGTTGTTGTTCTTCGAGCCTTCGAACTCGAACAGCCCGAGTTCCGGCCGCCGCCAGTGGATCCCGTCGTCGCTCTCCGCATAGCACAGGAACCAGGGGTGCGTGGGCCTCGCCTCGGCCGGCTTGCCGCCATGGCGATAGTGCCCGGCGTGGTAGTACATGCGATACCGTCCATCGTCCTGAAATACGCTGGGGTAGCCGCACGCGTTTCCTTCCCAAGCGGCGTCCGTGCGAAATACGATTTCCCGCGGCACGGGCCGATGGAGCTGCAGACGCGCCTCGCCGGACAATCGGTCGACTAGAAAATCGTCGATCAGCAGTTCGCGTCGGCCGCCGATCACGATGGGCGTGTCGGCTGTGGGCGTCTCGCTGGCCGCCCCGATCGTCATCAACCATGCAACCAACAGGGGACTCATCAGCAGGCTCCTCGTGTCGCGTCAAGACCGTGCCGCCTGGCCTGAACGCCAACTCTCGACGTCCGCGGCGCCGTTCGCCGGCCCGCGCGCACCGCCCGCCGCGACAACGGCAGGTGACGCGAGCCCGCGCGGCCTGGATTGTACCGCATCCGCTCGAACCCCGCTGGCCACCGACAAACGGGCACGGTGACGCGCCACGTTGACGCTGCCCGTCGTCGCCGCGCGCACCTCGAAGGCGCACACCGCCGTAACCCAGGGTCCGCGGCACGGCCGCACACCCTCGGTCGCCGTTCGACACGCATCGTCGCACCCTGAAAGGGCGCATCACCTATAGGAAGCTGCGCGTAATCGCCGATCGACACGACGGTATGGATCCGTGCCCATCTGTGTCCATCCGCGTCCATCTGTACTACTAACCTCAGACATCGTGAACTTTTGACAATGTTTTCAGCCAGCGACAGCGTTAAGTTGTTGAGGGGTTACATGTTGTGCTTACAGTAGCTCTGGGAACCACAGATGAGCACGGATGGGCACGGATAGCAGGGATGAAGAACAACGGTTAGCTGCGATGTCTTTATTCGTATGATTTGTGGCTCTCTTCCATATTTCTTGGCGGTTGTTTGGTTGCGGCTGCTGGCCGCGCTGGGGTTCACATACGCGCACCGTGCGCATCGACCTGCCTGAGACCATGAGCGACGCGCAAACGACGATCGACAACAACAAGACGCAGCACTTGATCAAGCAGATCGCCCGGGGGCGGAAACATTGGCTGCTGACGGGCAGCGTTGCGACAGGCAAGCGGGCGGCCGAATTCCTGACGCGGGTCAGCAGCGCGGTCCGCAACGACCTGGATGTGTGGGCTTACGCGAACAATGCTCTGGACCAGTGGCTGACGGGTTCGACCGGCTGCCATGCGCTGCGTCCAGACGCTTGGAAACAATCGGATCCCGCAGCACCGCGGCCGCGCCGACCGACCGCGTTTCCACCGCGCCCTGCGGCGGATCGCGCGCCATGCAATCGCGAGCAACCACCTTCTCAGCGCCGCGCGGACGTCCGCCGCCCGTCGCGATCCCGGTCCCGCCCGCCAGATCGTCAGTCGCCTGCGGCCGGTCACGCTCGAGATCGCGAGCGAAGCGCCTGCGACGAGCATCAGACTTGGCGATCGGCGAGTTCTGCCGCGGGCTTGTGAGACCGGGCGACTTTTCGGGACACACTTCTCGATGGCGAATCCGGTTGGATTGCGATCTGACGTGCTTGGTGAAAACCCAATACGATGGTTCACGAAAGCGGCGAACTCGCGTCGCGATTCAAATCCGGACTCGAAAAATCTGGCTGATGACGACGTTCAGCTCGCCGTACCGCAGCCTCGTCCGCCACGTCCCCCCGGGGAGTCAGCACAGTGCGCGGATGACGAGGCGAGGCGAGCGCGAGCTCGGGCGGTTCGTTGTTCGAGGTCCCGCTCGATTGACAACCGTGGCGTCAAGATCGTAGGCTGAATCACGGGTCAGAGCGTCGATTCGTAGGCGAAGACGTCGCAGGCGCCAGGCACGGGGCGCCGCCGGAAAAGCCGGGTTCTGGAAACGAAATGGAAGGCCGCCAGCCGAGACCGTTTGACGTCGAACAGCACCTTGCGCTGTTTCCCTACCACGCGATGGTGCGCAACGTCGCCGCCGTGGCGTGTCATTTCAATCCGCATCGCAGCGTGGCGCGACGCCGTTGCGTCGACGCATTCGCCAGACAATATCCGGCCATCGGGCTCGATCTGTTCATCGCCGAAGGATCGCTCGACGGCAGGTGGGAGATTCCCGACGGGCCGCGCGTCTACCGTTTCGACATCGATCCTCAGACTTGCTTGTTCGCCAAGGAAAACCTGCTGAACCTCGCGA
>JAVYAJ010000345.1:0-5223 GCA_032229885.1 Candidatus Anammoximicrobium sp.
CAGCGCGGCGGACGACATCACGGTGCTGGACCTGGTCGCCAGCGGCCTGGACGCCAGCCTGAAGCTCGGCGACGCGGGCAGCGAGTTCAATCAAGTCACGTTCGCCGGCCCGGTGACGCTCGCCGCGGACAAAAACCTAATCGTCAACGCGCTGGGGACGATCAGCCTACCCAACACGACCAGCGACCTGGCCGCCAGCGGCGCCGGAGTGATTTCACTGACGACAGCCAAGAACATCGCGGTCAATACTGGGGCAGGCATCAGCACCGCCAATGGTGACTTGACCTTGAACGCCAACCAGCAAGGCTCGCCCACCTCGGGGGATTTCATCGGGATCGACATCAGCGGAGAGGTCAAGAGCACGGCCGGCGGAGGCGTCACCGTGAACGGACGAGGTGGCACCGGGACCGGCAATCAGATCGGGGTCCGCGTCCAGGCCGACGGCGACATCAGCGGTGGGGCCAGTGGTGCGCTCAGCGTCTCCGGGACGGGCGGCGCCGGGGCCGGCACCGGCAATGACGGCGTGTACGTCACCGGCAGTGGCAGCACGATTACTTCCAGCGGCGGCAGTGTCGAGGCCACGGGATCGGCCGGGGGTGGCAGCAGCATGTTCGGCATCCACCTGGACGCCAACGCCGCGATTTCAGCCACCGGATCTGGTTCCGCGACGCTCATTGCCGATTCGATCTTGATCGACGTTAACGCGACCGTCGACGCGGCCGGCGACACGGTCAGCATTCGGCCCAAGACGACCGGCACGAAGATCGACCTCGGCGGCGCCGATGCCTTCGGTTTGCCGCTCACCCTGGGTCTGACCGACGCGGAACTCGATCGGGTCAGCGCCGGGATGTTGAAGATCGGCGATGCCAACTCCGGCACGGTCACCTTGAGCGCGTCGATTTTGCCCGCGCTCAGCTCGACGCTGCTGATCACCACGGGCGCGGGGATCGACAGCACTGCGGCCAGCAACACGATCACGATTGCGAACTTGGCCTTGGACGCGGGCGCGCACATCGGCCAGACCCATTCGGTGCGGATCGATGTGGACAATTTGGCGGCCCAGAGCCGGGGGGCGGGCGATATCCGGATCAATGACACCGACGGACTGGACATCCCCGCGGCCGGGGTTGCCGGCGTCGTCGGCGTGAGCACGGTGGCGGGCGATATCGCAGTGAGCGCGGGAGGCACGTTCAGGACGCACGCCGCGGTGAATGCCCGGTCGAACGGCAACGTGACGTTGACCAGCACGGGCGACTTGTTCTTCTCTGCGGACGTGTTGAGCACGGCGGGGAACTCGGGCGACGCCGGGGACGGCAGCGGCACGATCACCCTAGATTCGAGCTTTGGCCGCATGGATCGCTACGGCGGTGTCATCAAAGCCACGCAAGGTTCCGCGAACTTGCAGGCGGCCGGCGATGGCGGATATGCGATTGGGCAGTTCGGGCAGGGCTTCAAGACGGATGTGAAATACCTGGCGGCGGACGTGAGCGGCCCGGGCCAGGCGATGTCGATCTACCAGACGACGCCTCTGACGATCGCCACCATAGGCAGCCAAAAAGGTATTTCCACCAACGGCGGCCTGGTCAAAATCGAGGGGCCTTCCCTGCTGACCATTCCCGACAACCTCGGAGTCCACACGATCCGCCCCAACGGCGGCAACGTCGTCTTGTACGGGGGCGACATCGAGATCGCGACCGGAGGGAGCAGCCAAGCGGTCGATGCGCCGACCAGCACCGTCTCCATCGGTGGTCCCACGGTATCGCTGGGTGGAACTCAGGTCGGAGAATTCAGTGTGGTGGACGCGGAACTGGACAAGATTACGGCCGCCGTGCTGGGGATCAGTGGCTTAAACAAACTGACGCTCCGGGGAGATATTTCACCCGGCGGCACGAACACACTCGATATCAACGGGGGGTTCGGAGACATCGACAGCGCCAATGCCGCGCATACGATCACCGTGGCTAATTTGCGTCTGACGACCGACCACCGCATCGGGCCGACTAATCCGATCCGCATTGACGCTGACAATCTGGCGGCTCGCAGTTGGGACGCGGGCGGGACACCCAATATCCGCATCGTGGACGTCGATGACCTGACACTTCCCGCCGCCGGCGTGGGCGGCACGATGGGCCTGACCATCAAGGCGGGGACGATCGAATTGACCACCGGCGGCGCCCTGACCATTGGCGCCCCAATCAACGCGCAGACTAACGGCCATGCCACCATCACCGCGACGGCCGGCGACATCGCGGTGAACGCCTACGTGCTGAGCACGGCGGGCACGGGCAGCGCCGGGGACGGCAGCGGCACGGTTCATCTCGACGCGCAGAACGGCAAGCTGACCAGCGATGGCAACGGCAGGGTCAAAGCGACGACCGGCGCCGCGAGCCTGGTCGCCGCCACGGGCATCGGCGACGCGACGAACGCGATCACGACGGACGTCGCCAGCGTGTCCGCGGCATTGACCGGCAGCGGATCGATCTTCTTGGGCGAAGCCGGTTCGGCGCTGCTTACCAGCCTCGACGCGGGCAGCAACACGGCGACCTTGACCACGGGCGTGTTCCAACTGGACAGCGACGAACGGATCGCCAACGCGACCAACGTGGCGCTGAGCGCAGCGGCGACTTTGGATATGAACGGCAAGCATGAGACGGTCAACTCGCTGGCCGGGTCCGGCGCGGTGACGAGCACCGCCGCTGGCGCCATGACCTTGACCGTGGGCGACGGCAATTCGCAGACGTTCTCTGGCACGATCGGCAATGGCAGCGGCACGATCGGCTTCACCAAATCCGGCGCTGGTACGCAGAGGCTAGCCGGCGCGAATACTTACACCGGCCCGACGGCGGTGAATGCGGGCCGGCTCGATGTGGACGGCTCGCTGGCCGTCGGCAGCACGGTGAGCGTGGCCAGCGGCGCCACGCTGGGCGGGACGGGCACAATCCATGGCACGGTCAACAACAGCGGCACGATTGCGCCGGGACACAGCACCGCAATCCTCGATACGGGGGACGTCACCTTCGCCGACGGCTCGCTTTTCGCGGTGGAAATCAATGGTACGACCGTCGACACGCAATACGACCAACTGAATTCCAGCGGCACGATCGCCCTGGGCGGCGTGGCGGGGGTCGGCGGGGCCGCGCTGGCGCTCAGCGGCAGCTACACGCCGGTCGCCGGCGACTCGTTCACGATTGCGCAAGGGACGTCTCTGACCGGCACGTTCAATACCCTGCCGGACGGCAGTACGGTGATGTTCAAGCAGCAACCGCTGGAGGTCAACTACACCGCGACCGCCGCGGTGCTCGCCTACGATCCGACACCCGTCATCGACGGGACGTTCGGCGCGGACCAGTTTTTTGTCCGCCGCGACGATGCGAACTTGGAAGTCCGCACGGGCGCAGCGTTTCCGAGCGGGACCGTGGTCATGTCCACTCCGTTTTTCAGCTTGACGAATCTGACGATCAACGGCCTGGATGGCAACGACACGCTGACCGTCGACCTGTCCAACGGCGACGCAATTCCTTCGGGCGGGATCGCTTTTAATGGCGGCAACCCGACGACCAACCCCGGCGACAAACTGATCATCACGGGCGGCAACCAAGGGACCGTCACCTACGATTACACCAACGCCCACGACGGCAACGTCACGATGTCCGCGTTCGGCACGATCACCTACATCGGGCTGGAGCCGATCACCAATAGCGGTAGCTCGCTCCACGTGATCTTCAACCTGCCCGATACCGCGGACGCGGGCATCACGCTCGAGGATGACAGCGGCCAGCTCAAGTTAGCCAGCCTAAACAACACTTTCGAGCAAACGACGATCGCCTACCCTGCGGCCAATGGATCGATCACGATCAATGCGGCCGGAGCTATGTACAAGGCGCAGACCATCACGGTTAAGGACCTGGCGCTGGGCTCCAATACCAAGCTAAAGATCGCGGGCGACGGGAACGACACGGTGACCTTCGCCCCCACGAGTTCGCTGAGCGTCACGGGCGCGCTGGACGTCATGACCGGAACCGTCAACGTGAACAAGCCTGTATCGGCCGGCGGCCAGATCGACATCATCGCCGGGACGGTGAACCAGAATACTGGCGGGAATCTGAGCACAACCGGTGGCTCGCCGATCAATGTCACGGCCACCGCCGGCCATATCACGATGGTCGACGGCACGACGACAACCGTCACAGGCGGCAACGGGGCGATCGCCTACAAAGCCACGGGCGACGTGGCGCTCAGCCTGTTGAGCACCGGCGGTAACGTGATCGTCACTGCCGACAGCGACAATATCGGCGGCGGCGCGATCAGCGATAATCTGAGTGGTGAAAGCGCCAATATCATCGGCGATCATTTGGCCTTGCGCGCCGGCAGTGGCATCGGCAGCGGCGAGGCGCCGGATGCTACGGATATCGATGTCCAGGTCGGCACGCTGGCGGCGGTCACGCGGACCGGCGACATCAATATCCAGGACCTCAGCGGCGGGTTGAACATCGACACGTTCGACGGCTTGTCGGGTGCGGAGATCACCACCGGCGCTACGGGCAACCGCATCACCATCGTGACCGCCGGTCCGCTGAACGTGGCCGCAGGGAATCTCGTGAAGAACACCAGCACCAGCGGCGGCAATGTTGTACTGGCCGCTCAAGGCGCCAGTAGTAGCGACGATCTGACCGTCAATGCCGACATCTCGGCCGCCGGCAACGGCGGCGTATGGTTGAACGCGGGGCATTCCATCGAGCTGACGACGGGCGTGACGGTCAGCACCGACACGGGGCCAATTATGTTGCTCGCGGGCACCAATTACACCGGCGGCAATGCGGTGGCGGACGGGGACGGCGGCGGCGACGTGAAGATGGTCAATGGATCACTCGTCGCCTCGAACTCAGGCGATATCCTGATGGCCGCGCCGAACGACGTGCTGTTGAGCGTGGTAAACGCTGACCACGATGGAACTGGGGCGGCCGGCCACGTGATCGTGGTTGCGGACTTCGCGGGGGTGGGCGGCACTTTGGCCGATAACACTGGCGTCATCAAAGACAATACGGTCGCCGAAACCGCCAACATCATCGGAAACAGCGTGGCCCTGCGAGCTGGCAGCGGGATCGGCGACGGCGTGGCGCCAAACAACGCTGACATTGACGTGCAGGTGGTCACATTGGCCGCCGTCACACGGACCGGCGACCTCCACGTGCAAGACCTGAGCGGCGGTTTGGTCATCGGCAC
>JAVYAJ010000346.1:0-14717 GCA_032229885.1 Candidatus Anammoximicrobium sp.
CGTGCCCGGATTGCACGTGCTGCGCAGGCGAGTGACGCGCGTCGAGTTTAGATGACTCGGACGGGTGCAAGCGCCGAGGCGTTCCGCCTGTTCGGGGCGGGAACGCCTCTTTTCGTCACGCGCACCAATTCTCGGCTCGTCGCAAATTCCCACGCCCAATCGTGCGTCCAACCAGCAACCGTCCGGTTTTGGCCGGTGGGACGATCGCCAACGGGCGCATCGATTTTCTACCGATGCCGAGGCGACCGATGCCGCGTCCGCTGGTCCGAGCCCCGGGCGGTGACCAGCGGCGAGTTTTCAACATGCCGGGTGGCGGGCGTCACTGCCGTCCCGGCCGGCGTCTCAAGGTTTGACTTCCAGTTGGAACTGCCGCACCAGGGTCATGCGGCCCTTTTCGTTTTCGATCTCGACGGTGATCGCCCCTTCGGTCGAGGGCCGTGAGGAGGCGAGAAATAACCCGTCGGTCGCCAGCGGCGTTTCCTCGCCGTTTACGCGAACGCGGGCGCCGGGCTCGATCCAGCCGTGAATGTCGATGCCACAGTCGCCAGCGACGACCGAATGCTCGAGCGGGTTGGTCTGGACGACGGCCAACGGCGAGACATCCAACCGAAGCGTCTCGTCGATCGCCTGCCGCCGGGCGGCATACAGAACATCGGGGTCGCGGCTGTAGTCCGAGAAGGTGCGGACCACTTGCGAGGCGATCTCGACGCCGCGCCTGGAGGGCTCGATCAGCGCGGCGACGCGGGGGCTGAGCGTTGCGCGCAACTGGGCGATCCGGTCTTCGAGCAGCCACAGGCACTCGTAGTCTTGCAGCCCGTTGCGCATCTGCTCCCAGCGCAGCGAGTTCAGCAGCCCGTCACGCGTGGGATACACGTGCCACCCATCGCCGCGATGTTTGCCCGGCGCTTTCCATGGATCTTCGGTCCAGGCGTTGAATCCCCAGTGCAGATAACCCGTCAGTCCATAACGATAGTTGAGCCAGTGCAGCAGGCGCGACTCGATCAGCGCAACGTCCACCGTCTTGTTCATCAACGAGCTGCCCTGAAAGATGCCCACGGTATAGAACCACAGTTCGTTGCCCTGCCGCCGAGCGTCCTCGTACGCCTCGTGCCACGTGGCCAGATGGTCGAGTTTGGGCACCCAGACTTCGAGGCTGTCCAGGCAGTGTGTCGTCTCGATGGCATCCATGCGCCGTAGTTCGGGCGCGCAGCGATGGACGAAATCGGACGCCTCGCGCCAGGCCATCACGTTGTGGTTCGAAGGCTCGTCGCAGACGTGGAAGACCGTCTTATCGAGCCACTGTTTCTCTCGCAGATGTTTGACCAGCGCGGGCAAGAATCGCGGCAGATACTCTTCGCCCGACATTCGCTTTCGTTCGCCGGTCGCTTCGTCCGTGACGGTGGCGCCCGACAGGAGGACCTCGCGACTGGACCAGCCACCTTCGCCAAAGTGAGCGACGAATCCCGTCTCGAGCAGATCCATTCGCGCGGTGTCCCAGAAGATCTGCGCCCAGCGGTCGAACTCCGAGAAATCGAACCGCAGTTCGCCGTCGGCGGCCAGCGTGCTGTTGATCAGCCCCAGGCTGACGCGGAACACGTTCTGCCGATGCTCGGCCATGTTCTCGGCATAACAGCGCAGCAGCGTCTCGAATCGTTCCGTATCGCCATCTTCCAGGCCGTGGTGCAGTTTGAACTGGCGCGTCGAAAACCACTCGGTGACCATCACGTGCCGCTGATCCGGAAGCGTCAGCGGGTGAACCGTCAGAATGATCGGCAGCGCGGCTTCGACGTCCGCCGCGCTGGCGACGATCCGTCCGTGATACTTGCCCGGCGCGGCGTCAGCCGGGATGCGCAGCGTCAAGTAGACCGCCCTGAGCTGCCCTCGGCCGACGTCGCACTGTCACTCGGCCGCCAGACAGTCGGGAAACCAGGCCGGCGCGGCTCGGACGAGGTCGGCGGCACGCCGTTTCCGCGTGTTTTCTTCGATGAAGATGCTGGTGACGAAATTCCACCGGATGTTTTCCGTGGCGATTCTCGCTGCGCCGCCGTCGCGCTCGAGCGGATCAAGCCGAATCGTCAGCCCGGACAGGTCTTGATTCGCGCGCACGACGCCCTGGGCCGACAGCACTTCGTTGCGCAGCCCGAACAGACGCACCTCGCCTCCGGTGGACGCGGGGCACGCATGGCCGTCCTCGAATACGCGGACGACATCGCTGACTGGAAACAGCTCGAACGGCGGCTCGGCCGCCCAGACGGCCGCGGCGCCGAGCCCCCAAGCGACGGCGACCAGCATGAACCAGCGCGTTCCGCTGCCGGGCCAGATCGTCGCTCGCGGTTCGTCCATGGGCGCTTGCGATCCGCCCGATGCGAGCGGCCCGGAAACGCGACGGCGCCTGGGCGGCGACGGGCGGCCGGCTCGAGCGGTCCGCGGAACACAGGCGACAGGAGCGACCGGATCTTTGCGCACGATGGTCATCGGACACCTCCGTTTCCTGTGGGTCTGGTTTGGACTGGTCCAGAAGCAACTCGTGTTGTCGGCAACATTGCGGTCGTTCGCCGCGGTGAGTCTCGATCCCCAGGAGCGCGGCGACCGTTCTGACCACGGGGACCTACCGTGTTCGCGCGTTCCGTCTCGCGCATCCGTGGCGGCGCTCACCCCGCCGGCCGCGATTCGCGTTGTACGCGCTTCTTGACGCGGATGATGGGCTGTCCTACGTCAACTGTAGGATCACGCGCCACAGCACGCGGATGGCCAGCAGCAGGACAACCACAAAGCCGACGCCGCCCAACACATTGGTAGCCCAACCGTTTCGTCGCGCTCCCATCACCTGTTGACGGTTGGCCAGCCACAGCATGGCGGCGGCCATCAGCGGGTTGCCCAGGACGGTCAACGCCTGGCCGAAAATCAACAGGTTGACGGGTCGCTGGCCGGTGCGCAAGGCCGCCAGCGCCACGCCCATTCCCATCAGCAGCACCAACACGGTCAGCATCCGCGGCCAGCGGTCCGCCAGTCGAGCCGGCTGGCCGACGCCGTCGGCCAGGATCGCGCCGCCGATCATGGCGTTGATCAGAAACGGGTTCATCGCGACGGCGAACAAGCCTACGCAGAACACGCTGAACGCGACCGAGCCCAGCAGCGGTTGCAGCGTGACGGCCAGCGCGCCGATATCGTCGGCCGGCCGACCTGGAATCACGGTGGCCGCGGTGGTCATGATCACCGCGCTGACGAGCGTCAGCACGCCCACGCCCATCAGGGCATCGCCGACGCTGCGGTCGTAGTCCTCGACGGTCCAGTTCTTTTCGCGAACGAGATTCCCTTGGAAAAAAGCCGCGGCTACCGAAAACGTGGTTCCGAACAACGAGGCGACCAAAATCAGCGGATCCTGAATGCTCGTGCCGATCCGCTGCGGAACGCCCAACTCGAGCCCCGCGGGCAGCCGCGGGACCAGCCCGCCCAGAACGGCGAACAGGTCGGGGCGCGCCGCGATCAGATTGAACGCAAACGAGGCCAGCACGATGCCGACCATGAACTTCATCGCCCGTTCGATGATGCCGTACACATGCCGAGCGGAAAACAGAAAGAAGATCAGCACGGCGTTCAAGCCGACAACTGCCGAAGTCGTGATCGTGTGGCGCGAAGATTCCGCGACGGACTCGGGAATGATCGCACCGACGGCCGCGGCTACGGCCAGGTTGTTCGAGAACTGGAACGCGGCGCACGTCAGGCACAGGGTCAGCCCGATCAGCGCAGCGATGGGTCGGCCGATCTCGCGGGCCAGCAGCGCGCATGGGCTGGCTCCGCCCGTCACGCCGATCCGCGCCCCCATCGTCGTAAACGTGGCCATCAGCACGCCGTTCAAGACCAGCACCCAGATCAGCTCGTACCTGTAGGTCGCGCCGACGTTCGAGCTGATGATCAGGCTGCCCGGGCCGAACACGACACAGGCCGTGATCAAGGCCGGTCCGAGGGAACGCCACCAGGGCACGCGAGCGGTGGAGGCTTCGGGTCCCGAGGGCGAAGCGGACGCGGGAGTTGGGGGCGCTGGTTCGCGAGACTCAGACACAGGAGATCCTCCGAGTTGTGACGTGGCGAGCGCTTTCCTGTCGCGAGACGTAGGCGTTGTTTGCGGCTATCGAACAACTCTCCCGGCCGTCGCGACTCGGTATGATCGTAACCGGGCCGGCGCCCAGCCGAAAGCCCATGCACGCGAGACGACGCGTCGGACCGGCGTCAGCCAAACTCGTCCGTCGCCCCGTCTTTCGCCCCGCCGGCTCGCCGGCGCCTTGAGCAGCCGCCGTCTCGCGACTAGACTAGTGCCATCAACGTACTGTCCCCACCTTTCCTGCTTTTCCGTAAAAGGGAGCGTAGAAGACGATGATGCACCCGACGAATCACAGATCGGCCTTGTCACTGATGGCGCTGGTGGCCCTGCTCGGATCGACCTGGATCGGCGCCGCGGCGATGGCGGCCGAAGGCGAAAAGCTGGCGCCGATCGAGATCAAGCTGCCGCGTCCCCTGTTTCAGGGCACGCCCAAGCACATCAAACCTGCGCCGACGTTGGAGAAGTTCAGCGAGAAACCCCGTCCGCCGTTCTTGGCGCCCGCGGGAACGGTCAACCTGGCGTTGAACAAAAAAGTCACGTCCAGCGACACGGCCCCGATCATCGGCGAGCTCGAGTTCATCACCGACGGCGCCGCCGACGGCTTTGACGGGTGCTTTGTAGAACTCGGGCCGGACCTGCAATGGGTGCAGATCGACCTGGGCCAACAAGCGGACATTTACGCGCTGGTCGTGTGGCATTATCACGCCGAAGGCCGCGTCTATCATGATTGTGTGATCCAGGTCGCCGACGACCCGGATCTGATCGACAACGTCAAGACGGTCTTCAATAACGATTTTGACAATTCGGCCGGCTTGGGCGTGGGCAAGAATCTCGAGTACATCGAGGATTACCGCGGCAAGCTGATCGACGCGCGGCAGGCCGACGGCCAGCCGGTTCGCGGTCGCTATGTCCGGCTGTATTCCCGTGGCAACACGGCGAATGACTTGAACCACTACATCGAGGTCGCCGTGTACGGCAAACCGGCCTCATGAACCTCTCGCGGGTCCTCGTCGGCGCCGCGTTGATCGGCTTGATCGCCGCCGCGCTGGCGATCCGCGCGCCGCGCTTGGACCTGCGCCCCATGCATGGCGACGAGGCCAACCAGGCGGTCAAAGCCGCTGTCCTGCTCGAGTCGGGCCGGTATCGGTACGATCCGTTCGAGCATCATGGGCCGATCCTATACTGGCTGACGCTGCCGTCGTTGTGGCTGCACGGGCGGACGAGTCTCGCCGAGACGACCGAGTTCGATTTTCGAATCGTGCCGGTCGTGTTCGGCGTCGGGTTGATCGGCCTGCTATGGTTGGTGCTCGACGGATTGGGGCGCGGGGCCGCTGTCATCGCCGGCTTGCTGACGGCCATCTCGCCGGCGATGGTCTTCTACTCGCGCTATTACATCCAGGAAACGCTGCTGGTCTTTTTCACGCTGGCGGCGTTGGCGACCGGATGGCGACTGGCGCGTTCGCGAAAGCTCGTCTGGGCCGTGTTGTGCGGCGCGTGCATCGGCATGATGCACGCGACCAAAGAGACCTGGGTGCTGTCCGCCGCCGCCGCCGTCGCGGGCGGCGCACTGTCGCTGGTCTGGACGCGGGCGCGCGAGGGCGCGTGGTGGCAGCGGCATCCTGCCGCTGATCCAGCGCACGAGACGCACACGGACGCGTGGGGGACGCGACGCCTGGGCGTTTGGCCCGGGCGGTTGTTCGCCGGGCTGATCGCGGCGGGCGTCGTCACGCTGGTCCTGTATTCATCGTTCGGACGGGATTGGCGCGGGCCGCTCGACTCGATCTCGGCCTTTGCCGTATACGTACAGCGCGGCAGCCGCCCCGAGCTGCACGCGCACCCGTGGTACTATTACCTTGAACTGTTGACGGCGTTTCGACCAGCCAAAGGATTCTTCTGGTCCGAGGGCTTTGTCGTGGGCCTGGCCGTGATCGGCGGCGCCGTCAGCCTGGCGCACGACGGATTGGCGCCGCCGCAGCGATGCTTCTGTCGCTTTCTGACGTTTTACACGTTCGCGCTGACCGCGCTGTACGCGGCCATCTCGTACAAGACGCCTTGGTGTCTGCTGAGTTTTTTCCACGGCATGATCCTGCTCGCCGGAGTCGGCGCGTGGGCCGTTTTGCGGCGAGCGTGGACCTGGTCTCGCGAGGTTCGCGCGTGGCGATTTTTCTTCCGATCGCTCGCCGCGGGCGTTGTAACCGCATTGCTGGCCGTCGGCGCGGGTCATTTGGGACGAGAATGCTATTGGCTCAACTTTCGCCTGCCGGCCGACTACCGCAATCCCTATGTGTACGCGCACACCTCGACCAGCGTCAAAAATCTGGCCCGCACGATCGACGGCCTAGCCGAGGTCGCGCCGCGGGCGGGACAGTTGACCATTCACGTGGTGACCCCCGAAAACTACTGGCCGCTGCCCTGGTACGTGCGGCGCGTCTCGCCCGAATCGGTCGGCTACTGGCACGATCCTGCCGATTGGGCGCGCGACACCGCCGCGCTGCCCGCGGCGGATGTCGTGATCCTGACCGCCGACGTGCAAGATCGTGTCGATGCTGCGCTGCGCGGAGACTACAACCGACAGATGATGTACGGCCTGCGGCCCGACGTGCTGGTGCACGTGTACGTTCGCGAGAGTCTCTGGACAGCGTTCATCGCATCCCGCGAGCAGCGGTGAGCGGTTGCTACTGACGATCGGGATCTCGCGCGGCTCGGTGGTCGGTCCGATTGGTTTCGCGGACGATTGCGTTTACACTAACAGTTGCCGCGCGATTCGAGTCGTCCGCGACAGCCGGCCAGATCGAAGCGCGGAAGGTCGCTTCGACCAAACGCGAGAGGGAACGGACCGAGCGATGAAAGTGAATCATTACGAGCGCGTGCCGGCCGAACCGGTGCGGATGGATGGCGCCGTCGGCTGTCGCGTCCGCTGGCTGATCGGCCAGGCGGACCGCGCGCCGAACTTTGCGATGCGCCAGTTCGAGGTCGCGTCGGGCGGCCACACGCCGCGGCACAGCCATCCCTACGAACACGAGGTCTTCGTGCTGGAGGGCGAGGGGATGGTCAGCGAACGGGACATCGAGCATCGCCTGCGGCCCGGCGACGTGGTCTACGTTGCGCCGAACGAGATCCATCAGTTTCGCAACACGGGCCACAAGCCGCTGAAGTTTTTGTGCCTGATCCCCAATGTCGGCGCCGGTCCATCGGCGACCGTGGCGCCGGAATGCGGATGTGAAACCAGCGGCGGTCCCGCGTCGCACCGAGCGCCGTAGCGCGAGCCGCACGCGGCCCGGTCGCTCGGCCACTCGGCGAGCCGAACGGTCGCTGGGAATCGACGAGGTCGCCCCCGCTCCTGGTACGGATCGCGCACGGCGGCCAGGCAAATCCGGATATCGTGGTTTGGCTTGATTCGCAGCTTCGTGCGCGTTTGGCTTGGCTTGCCGACGCACGGCGGCGAGAATACGATTGCATGAAGTGCTGCCGTCCTCCGTGTCGAACATTTCCGGCGAGTCGCCGTATGTCGCTCGTGTTGCATCGATCCGTTGTTCCGACGCGACGGCGCGGCTTTTCGTTGGTCGAGCTGCTGGTGGTCATCGGGATCATCGCCGTTCTGGTTGCGCTGCTGCTGCCGGCGATACAGAGCGCGCGCGAAGCCGCGCGCCGTGCCCAGTGTCTGAATAATCTCCGCCAGATCGCATTGGCGGCCCACAATTTCCACTCGCTGGCCAAGCGTTTCCCACCGGGATACCTGGGGCCTTGGCCGCCGGTGGAAACGCCGCCGGTCGGCGATCAATTCATCGGCGTGCTGCCGTATCTGTTGCCCTACCTCGAGCTGGATGCTGTTCGGGAACGCATCGAGGTCGATTTCGATGTCGATGCCGTGAAAAGCGCGTGGTGGACCGATCCGGAGACGTGGGCCGTGTCGCAGACAAAGCTGGGGCGGTTCCTGTGTCCGTCCGACGATCCGTATGAAAACACGGTCGGGACGTTCGTGGGGCTGCACACCTGGTGGGACAGCGCCGGCTCGAAGAGCCCGCCGAATTCGGTCTGGCTGACGGCGATGTACCTGCCGCTCGACGGGGGAGGCCGGAACATCGGACGCACGAATTACTTGGCCAGTGCGGGCGGTATGGGCTTGACGGAAAACCCATACTGGGATTTCTTTTACGGACCGATGTACAACCGGTCGAAAAAAGGGCTGGGCGACGTCGTCGATGGAACCAGCCAGACATTGATGTTCGGCGAGTCGCTGGGCGGCGTGACCGACAATCGCCGCGAGTTCGCCCACACCTGGATGGGCAGCGGGGCGCTGCCGACCGCGTGGGGGCTGCGCGACGCCGACTATCATCGCTTCAGCAGCCGCCACCCGGGGGTCGTGCAATTCGCCTTCTGTGACGGATCCGTGCAAGCGATGACCACGACGACCGACGACGAGCTGATGAAATACCTGGGGGGCATCGCCGATGGCGACTCGCCGCATTGAGCGGCCGGCGTCGCCCAGCCCACGATCTCTCCGCAACGCTCGAAGCTGACGGAGCGCGACGTGAACAGGATTCTTTGCAACACTGCGCTGGCCATCGCCGCGGCGGCGTGCGTCGCCGGATGCGGCGGCGGCAATACGGTCGAGTTTCCTGAGCATCCCGACCCCTTGCCCAGCCAGCCGCCCGTCTCGGCCGGCCAGCCGGCGCCCATCGCCCCCGCGTCGAACGACTCGCCACAGCCTGCTGGCACGCCACAGCCTGCTGGCACGCCGTAGCCGACCATTGGCGCCGCTCGCGCCGTCCCACCTGCGATACCGCGGGGCGCGGCGCCGATGGACGCAGACCTCGAGGCGTCTCGCCACAACGGAATCGAGCGGCGTCTGGCACAGAACGCTCTCAATCGCAGCGCGAAACGAGCCATTCTCAATCGTTCGAGCCATTGCTCGGCCGGCGCGGCGCACGCGCCGCCAGCGCGACCCGCAAATCGCCTGTTCGGCCGCGGGCTGGCCCGTGGCGTCGGATCAACTGGTTTGCAGGATGCACGCGCCGAAAGTAAAGCCGCCGCCGAAGGCGCACAGCCCGAGCCACTCGCCTTTGGGGATGGTCGGCAGGATGTCCGACAGGCATAGGGGAATGCTGGACGACGACGTGTTGCCGTACTTGCGGATGTTGCTGTACACCCGGATGCCGATCCGACTCTGAATCGCGTCGATGATCCGCTGGTTCGCCTGGTGCGGGATCACCATGTTCAGATCTTGGACACGAAGCCCGTCGCGGTCGCACGCGCGGTTCAGGCTGGTGACCATCAGCCGCACCGCCTCGGTGAACACGCGGCGCCCTTTCATCTGAATGTAGCCATCGTGCAACAGGGGCACCGACAACGTGCTGCCGTCTTCGCCCTTGGCCGACAGCTCGGGCCGATGCAGCCGCGCCTTGGCCTTGTCGATATGCGCTTCGCCGTACAGCACCGTCGCCGATGTCGCGTCGCCAAACAGGATCGCCGTGTCGAAGTCCTCAGGATCCAGCAGAGGCGACAGCACCTCGGCGGTCACGATCAGCACGCGGCCCACGGGCGCGCTCTGGAGATAGTCATAACCGGCCTGCAGGGCGTACAGGTAGCCCGAGCAGGCCGCGTTGATGTCATAGGCCTGCGCCATCAATTCGTTCTTGCCCTCGCACAGCGACGCCAGCACCTGGCAGGCCATCGACGGAGTGACAATCGTCGGGCTGGTGGTGCTGCAGATCACCACGTCGATATCCTCGGGGATCAAGCCTTCTTGATCGAGCACTTTCCAACAGGCGTCGGCCGCCATCGTCACGGCGTTTTCATCGGACTGAGCCCACATCCGACTCTCGATGCCCGTCCGGCGAATGATGTCCTCGACGGACATCTCCGGCACGTGCTTGATCGCGCCGCGGCCCAGCAGGTCGAGGTTCGTGACCACCCTGCTGCCCGTCACGGTCGCCACGGACGAAACACCGACCTCGAACGGCCGACGTTCCTTGAACTCGTGCGGCAGGCGCAGCGTCCCGGTCGCCGCCCTGCGGGTCAAACTGGGCGTGCCGCAGCGTTCCTGCGCAACGGGCTTGGGCCGAGCCGCCTGGCGACCCGTCCGAATCCGCATCATCGGGGCGCCCACCTCGACCACATCGCCCGGCGCGACCAGGATTTCCTCGATCAGCCCGGAGACGGGCGAGTTCAGCTCAAACACGCTCTTGGTGGCTTCGAGCGAGCCGAGCAAGTCTCCTCGCTGAACCTCCGCGCCGCTGGAGACCACCCACTCGACGACCGTGACCGTATCGTCGGACGGGCCCGACCCGATGGCCTCGACGACGTGCAACCCGTCCTCGGCCTTGGGCGGCAGCGTCCAGGCGAGTTCGAGATTCAGCAGGTCAGCGGCGGTCGTCAGCAGGCGTTGAAACGACGGCATGACGTCGATCTGGTTTGCGAAATTGCAGGGGATGTGCGTGTCGTGACGTGCCACGCGCCGCATGGCGACCGGCACGCGAGCCCGCTGGGCCACGGTCGCCAGGATCTCGCCGCCCAGGCCGCAGGTCTGGTTGTCCTCGTGAACGACAATCAGCCGCGAGGTCTTCTCGGCCGACGCCAGGATGGCCGCCTGGTCCCAGGGCGACAAGCAGCGCAGGTCGAACACCTCGGCTTCGGCCCCCGCCGTCTCGAGCGTCGCCGCGACCCGCGAGCACAGAGAGACCGTGTTTCCCCAACCGACCAGCGTTAGATCGCGCCCCGGCCGGACTTTGCGAGCCGTGCCGATCGGCACAAACTGGCGATCGACATCGGCCGACGTCGTCAGCTCCGGGTTGTTCAACATGCTCTTGGGATAGAGAAACACGGTCGGCCGTTGCGATTCGAACGCGGCGTTCAACAGGCCGGCGGCGTCGCTGGCCGTCGACGGCATGAAGACGTCCAGTCCGGGAATGTGGGCAATCACCGACTCGAGGGTCTGCGCATGGTACGGCCCGAGCCCGGGACGATACCCGCCGCAGGCGATCATCACGATGACCGGCGCATTCCACTGGCCCGCCGACCGCCAGTACAGCATCGCCAGCTCGGAGACCAGTTGGTTGTAGCCGGGCAGCAGGAATTCGGCAAACTGGATGAACGCCACCGGGCGTTGACCGGCCACGGCTCGGCCGAACGATGCGCCGAGGATGGTCGCTTCGGACAGCGCCGAGTTCACCACACGCCCCGGAAACTCGGTGCTCAACCCGCGCGTCACGCCGAACACGTCGCCTTTGGGATCCTCGATATCCTCGCCCAACAGGAACACGCGTTCATCGGTCCGCAGACGGTCCCGGAGCACCTCTTTGATGGCGTCGCGCATGATCAACTGCAGGCCGTCACCCGTTCCCCGCCGCTCGCGCGACGGATGAGTCAGCTCGACGTTGAGCGGCCGCTTGGCGTCGAACACGGGCTCGGGGTCGGGGCCGTAGATCGACGCTTCGTCGGCCTCGGCCAGCGTCCGTTCGACCTCGTCGCGCACCGCCGCCAATTCGGCCCCGCTCTGCCCGTGTTCGAGCAGCCAGCTTTCGAAGATCGGGATCGGATCGCCCGTCTGGCGGCTCGTGGCGATGTCGTCAGCGCTGCGATACAGCGCGTGATCATCCGCGTTGGTGTGGCTGCTCAGTCGTTCCACGTCCAGCACGATCAACGCCGGGCGGCGATCGCGTCGCATTTGGCCGATGACCTCGCCAAACGCCGCGTACACGTCGACCACGCGGCGGCCGTCCACGCGGCGGATGGGCATCCCGAAGAACGCGTCGCTCGGTCCGTCGGGCAGCGAGAAAAAAGTCCGCTGGGCCGTCGGCGTCGAGATGGCGTAATGATTGTCCTGGACCACGAACAAGACCGGGACTTGGCTGCGCACGGCCTCGGCGCAGGCTTCCAGAAACTCGCCTTCCTGCGTCGCCCCGTCCCCCACGCCGCAATAGACGACCGGCGCGTCCGGCGCGTCGCGAATCGCGGCCGCGACGCCGACCGCCTGCAGGCCGTTGTTGCCGACGGGAACGACCATGCTGATCACGTTCAGATCCGGATCGCTGGCGAACCCATACATCTGGCGCCCGCGCGAGCTAGAAGCGTCCTTACAGTACAGGCTGTCGAAGAATGCGCGCGGCGGAATCCCCCGCGCCAGCAACAGGGCCTTGTCGCGATAATGACAGTGCAGCCAGTCCGACGGCGTCAGATGCGGAGCCAACGCGGCGACGGCTTCGTGCCCGCTGCCGGAAACCGTGAAAAAGGCCTCCCCGCGGTTGGTGATCTCCTGTTCGAGCTGGTCGATCCGCCGCGCGGTCACCATCGCCCGATAGAGCGTCAACTGATGCTGTCGATCCATTCCCTGATCTCACCGAAAGCGGTCGCCATCCGGCATTCCGACGTATGCAAGCCAAGACCGAACGGCCGGTCCGTCGTCTGGAGCATTTCACCCTGCACAGAACGGCCCCGTAAAGACGGCCATTTTAAGAAATTTTTGCAATAAAGGAAGGTGATTAGGGTCGCGCCGACGGGCGCGTCGGCCCTTGCGCGGCTGGTCAAAGGTGAAAACATCAACAGCAGAATTAGCGGATAGAACGGTAAACCGCAGGCCGTGGACCGTTTGGAGGACGGGATCGGCTCGAAAAGGAGCCAATCAGGGATGGCGCAACGGCCGTGTTGACGGACGACAACTCGGAAAATTCGTCCGAAGACGCGAGGATGGCTCAATCGTCGGCACGCCGGGCGAGCTTGTTCCGGGACGCGGTCGCCGTCGAGTTGAGTCGTCCGGACAGCACAATTGCGGGCGCGCTTCATTCTCTCTGAATCGATTTGCGACCGCGTGGCTTGGGACAGCGGCTGCGCCGGAAAGGCCAACGTTGCCGGATGCGGGACGTAGCAGCCCGTCGGGATCGCGCCGCGAAGCGTCCCGGACGCAGGATCCGATACGAGTTATCGGACGCGAGCTGCGGCCTGATCCAGCGACAGCCATCGGGCCAGTGCGGCGTCCAGGCTCTATATCCGGGTACAGGCGATTGTCACTACTCGAAATTGGTGGTCGGCTTTTTTGGGCCACAGGCCATTTTCACCGTAGCCTTGGGCAACGCCCTGGTCTTTACCCGCATTTTTCGAGTTCGGATTTGAATTGTAACGCAAGTTCAGCGCCCCGGACCATGGTGTCGAGTATCTGCCAACCACGCCAGATCGTAACCCAGCGGATTCGCCATCAGATTTGCGCCCCAGAAAGCCGCCCAGCTTTGCAAGCTCACGGTAGCACGCGCGGATCGTCAAATCAGACACTCGTCGCAGGTTCTTCTTGGCCGCCTTGCGCATGACCAGCCACAGTTGAAGAACAACCTGGCGTGCGGGTTGATCGGGATTGCTACGGGCGACGGACTTCAGTTGTATACCGCGCGCGGTGTAGGATGGCACAACTTAGGGACCGTCCGCACATACACTACCGAAGTCGAGATTGCGTACGAGGTCGGATTTCATAACTCCTGTCGCCGTGGAAGGCGTTGCGTTTAATGTTAATTGTAGCCATCTCCGCATCACTTATTTTACGGCTCTTGGTATAGTCGTTCTCAGCCAACTGGCAGTGCACTTCAAGACCTGGGGACGTTCGTGTAGAACTGACCAGGTTAACCGCGACTTCCGCAGTCTCTAAGGGAACGCCGCGCCAGTTCCGGGTAATGTGGCAGAACAGCCTGTGTTCGATTTTATTCCATTTGCTGGTTCCCGGCGGGTAATGGCAGACTTCGATCGTCAGCCCCGTTTCGTCGGCCAACTGTTGAAGTTCATATTTCCACAACCGGGTATGGTGACCGTTGCTTCCGCCACTGTCGGCTGTGATCAACAGACGTCTCGATTGTGGATATCGTCTCTTCCCAAGGGCCTGCCACCATCGACGAATCGCCTCAACCGCGAACTCTGCCGTATGATGACTTATACCAATGGAAACCCAAGCCCCATTCTTGTCGATATCGTGGACGCCGTAGGGAATCGCTTTGCCCAGATCCCTGTCGGGGAAGTCGTGTGTATCGACCTCTAGTGGTACACCTCGTGGTCGGTGCTCGCGGCCAACATTGGCCCTTTTTGCCGAGTGTTTCTTTCTTTTTCGTGTCAACCGAGACTGCAGGCCGACCGCCACTGCGGCAAGCTCGAACTCGGCGAGCGATGTGTTCAAACTGGGCGTTTCAGTCTGGATGATCCGCGCCTTCACGGGTCTTCCGATTGCCTTGCAACGAATAACCCAGGGACCGCAGTACCTTCGATATCTTAGTTCGACGTGCTTGGTAATTGTGTGCCCGAAGCTCCTGCTGCAAATGTCTGAGGCTCTTGCAGGTCCACCGCAACGGAGATTGGGGGTCACCCCGCTCGGTCGGTTCCACCAGACGATCGATCGCCTCGACTAGGCCATCCTGATGATGCTCCAGAAGCTCGCGGCCACCACCCCGTCGCCTCTGACGACCACTGGGTAAAGGAGAGTCACTGTGCAGTTCTCGAATCCCGTCGCGGATGGTGCGATCAAACATCCCGGTTGCCCGAGCAACTGCTGTGATTCCGCCATATCCCAACGCTATCGCTTCGCTGGCAGCCCAGCGACGGCGGCCACGTTCGTCGAGATCTCCAACGAGCGAGTTGAACTTGA
>JAVYAJ010000347.1:0-22524 GCA_032229885.1 Candidatus Anammoximicrobium sp.
CGCCACGGGCAGCAGCCATCTCCGCGAGCTTGTCGATGCCTTGCTGCCATGCCGGAACGTCCGACGAAACAACGAGCCACCACGCCACTCCGCCTGCGACCACCCTCCACGTCACTCCGCCGCCGCGCCGCCGCGAGCAAGCTCCCGCCCGTTCGCCCCACCCCAAATGCGGCATGGTACTGATGGGCGCTCACCCAGACGGCCCCGTTGGCGCCTCGATCTCCGAAGCCGTTGGCGCCTTGGTACTGTTTGAATCGCCGGGCCGCAAATGCCTCCTGACCGCGCCCCGGGAAACGCCCAGCGTTTCGGCAATCCGCCGCCCAGAGTAGCCAGCCGCACGTAACTTGTTGATTGCAAAGGACTTGTCCATCGATAGTTGGTTTGCCACGAGGCCCTCGCGTGGTTGATTTCGGCGCCGAAATCAACCATTTTGACGAGAGCCGAGGATGGGGAACCAACTGGTACCGTTTCAGGCGCCAATGAGTGGTACTGTTTGGGCGCCAACCGACACAGACGTTCCGAACCTGTTGCTGCCCAGCGCCCCATACCTCCTTCACGTCATGGAAGTGTTCCTCGATCGACCACCGGGAGGCAACCGCTTCCAAGATCCCACGCGCATCGGCCGCAGGGTTCGTGCAAAAGTAAGGCGCCTAACCGCCGTCCTCGAACCGCACAATCACAACGCGGATCTGGCCGCTCACCAACTGGGACGTCGCCAGAAACGTCTTGTACTGACGCGTTAGTTCGCCGCGGCGGCAGCGGTAGATCAGCGTCTCCCAGCCCTGCCGATGCGCGGCACGCTTCGCCAAGCTGATCTTGTTCTTGCCATAGATCGACCGTCGCCCGCGACGATGAGGATCGGGCGGGCCGGGAAACAAGATACGGTCCGTGAGCCCGGGAATGGACTTCTGGACGACCAGACCGAGGACGACCGTGGCTAATTGTGCGGAAATCTGCCCCACACGGATCAGACAATCATAGAATCGATCCCAATCATCCTGCACACCGGCCGCTACAAACCAAGCACTGGCGGTGCGTCGATCGTCGGCTATAAGCATCCCGCCGATCACGATGGCCAGCCGGAATGCGATCCTCCGGTCTATGACCGCCTGTAGCATGGAAACCATGATCTGAATCGCGTCAATCAACGACACGCGGGCGTGCGTCGTCTTCTTGCGCTCGAGGTTGCGGCGCTGAAGCCGCTCGTGTTTATCGTGCTGGGACTTCTTTTGTTCCTTGTGTCTGGGTTGCGGACGACGCGCAGAACGTTTATGCTTAGCCATCCCAGGCTCTCCCGGTGGCTTTGGTGGTGTTGGAAAATCACCTAACCATCGTCGAGAGCCTTGTTTCTGCCAAAATCAATTTGACCACTCGGAGCCAAAATTCGCCTAAAGTGCAGTTTCGAGGCCTGCCAATGCCGGTGCGCTACGTCGCGTCGCTCGATGACCCGAGTCTCGTCGCCTACCGCGACTTGAAATCGCCCCTGTCGAATCGGCGCAGCGATCGCTTTGTGGTCGAAGGCGGATTGTTGGTCGAGCGGCTATTGGCCAGCGGATTGCCGGTAGTGTCGGTCGTGGTCGAACAGCGGCTGGTCGAGCACTGGACGCCGCTCGTTCCCGAACGGACGACGTTGCTGGTGATCCCGGACGCGACGATGCGCGAGCTGATCGGGTTTCACTTTCATCGTGGCGTGTTGGCGTGCGGGCTGCGCCCGCCCAGCGGTGATTTACGACGGCTGCGACGCCCGACCGGTGCGGCGACCTGGGCGGTGTGCGTGGGCGTGAAGGATCCCGAAAATCTGGGTGGCATTCTTCGCAGCAGCGCAGCGTTTGGCGTCCATGCGGTCGTCTTGGGACAGTCGTGCGCCGACCCGTTCTCGCGTCGCGTGGCGCGGACGTCGATGGGCGCAAACCTGCGTTTGCCGCTGGTCGAAAGCCAAGACCTGGCCGCCGACCTGGCGATTCTGCGCGACGAGTTTTCCGCCCAGTTGGTGGCCACCGTGTTGGACGCCGACGCCGAGCCGCTGGGCGACGTCGCACCGGCTGAGCGCACTGCGCTGCTGTTTGGCAACGAGGGCGAAGGGCTCGATTCTCGCTGGACGACGATGTGCGAGCGTCGGGTCACCATCCCCATGCCGCCGGGCGTGGATTCTCTGAACGTCAACGTGGCGGCGGGGATCTTTTTGTTCCACTGGCGCCGCGGCCGGCATTGACCGCGGCAATCGAACCCGTGGCGATAGGTGGCCTGTGGCGACGGATGGCGTGGCGGCGAACACCCCCCGCGCGAAGCCGAATCGGGGTCAGCCGAATCGAGACCAGCCAAAACAGGGCCAGCCCCGTCCGAGCCGGCCGAATCGCAATGCGGGCGATCAGACCGTCGCCAGTTGCACGCGGGCGCCCTCCAGACGCGAAGCCAAGGATTTGGTGACCGACACCAGCATGCGGTAGCCCAGGTCGTGGTGCTGCTCGCACAGGGCGCGAAACTTGGCGCCGTTGATCGAGATCAGCGTACTTGGCTTGCGAGTCACGCCCGCCGTGGTGCAACGAAACGGCTCGACCATGGCCGACCACACCAGAAGCTCGCCGGCCACGATCGTGTCGACGACCCGTTGTTGACCATCGCCCAAGGTGTACTTCAGGTCCACCTCGCCATCGATCACGATGTAGAGTCGCTCGGCTGGGTCGTTTTCGGCGAAGATCGTTTCATTGGCGTCGAACGCGACCTCGTCGGAAATCATGGCGACTTCTTTCAGCACATCGGCATCGACGCTGAGGAAGAACGGATATCGTCGCAGTTGCTCGGGGGAAATCATGGTTTGGACTCTCCTGACATGGAACCGAGAATTCGAATCACATCTTGGACTGCCTGATCGATGGCCGCAGCGACGGCCGGCGTGCATTGATCACCAAAGTTGATCACATCCTCGGCCTCGATGCCGATCAGATGGACGTCCTCGTCCGCCGGCAAAGCAGCGCCGGCATGGCGTCCAAAGGCCAACGCGGTCGCCAAATTGACGTCGTGCGCCGACGCGCTGCGTTGGGTGGCCATCGAGGCGGGGGTCAAGTGATGGATGGTCCCGGGCGCGGCGCCGCTGCAGATCGCGTCGATCACGATCACCCGGTCATAACCGATCATCCGTTCCATCAATTGAAGTCCGCCCCAGTAATCCTCGACGAGCTCGACATCGTCGCGGGCGGCCAGCAGCGGTTCGAGCCGTTGGACAACGCGCAAGCCGACACTGTCGTCGGAGACGATCGGGTTGCCCAGGCCGATAATCAGCGTTGTTGGCAAAGCAGAATCCTTGGCGCGGAGCGCGGGCGAGTGGTCGCAGTGTTCGGCACGTGCCGTGCTCTTGACATGCCGGGCTAGCTTTTGTGGCCGGCGCGCGCCTGCCACCGTGGGCCGCGCCGATCATGCGGACCGCCCAGCCGACTGATGGCTTTTCCGTCCACGCACGACCGTCCCCGGCCTAGTTGCCTGGCCGGGGGCGTGGCCTGGAAACGTGTCCTCGGCTGGCGGTCAATCCAGGCACTGTGTCAGCCGCTCGACGACGTTTCCTTGCGGGTCGCGGAGGCGGATTTCTAGCGGCATCTGTCCGGGCAGGTTGTGCGTGGCGCAGCCGAAACAGGGATCATAGGCTCGAAACGCCATCTCGACCATGTTCAGCAGCCCCTCGGTGACCTGTCCCTTCTTGATCAAGCCTTGAGCAGCCTTTTTGACCGACATGCAGATGGGGGCATTATTGTTGGTCGTGCCCACGATCAGGTTGACCTTGGTCAGGATCCCCCTCTCGTCGGTCACATAATGGTGCGTCAGCGTGCCCCGCGGCGCCTCGACGGATCCCACGCCCTCGGTCGGCGTCTCGGTCGGCAGCACGCGATATTCCTTGCTGGTGATCTCCGGATCGGTCGCCAACCGGACCCAGTTCTCGGTCGCGTACAGGATCTCGATCAGCCGCGCCCAGTGCGTGGCCAACGTCGGATGTACGGGCTTGCCGCCCAGCGTATCATAGAACTTCTGGTATTCGGCGTTGGCCAGTGGCGTGGCCATCCCGTCGGCCGCATTCAAGCGGGACAACGGCGTGCAGCGGTACACGCCCGAATCGATCCCATCGGTGAAACCTTTCCAGCCGAGCCGCTTCAGATACGGAAACTTCAAGTAGGACCACGGCTCGACGCGTTCGGCCACGTACTCGCGATATTCCCGCGGATGATACTTGAACTTCTCCTGGCCGTCCGGTCCGACGACGCGGATCTTGCCGTCGTAGAAATTGAGATGGTTGTTCTCGTCCACCGTACCCATATTGTAGATCTTGTGGGTATAGGCGTCGCTCTTGATCAGATTGACGTATTCGGTGTTCTTCAGGACCAAGTCGGCGAACAGTTGGAGCGAGAATTGGGCAAACTCGATCGCGTCGCGGCCGAGCTTCTCGATCTCCTTCCGTTGCTCTTCGGTGATCCCACGGCTGACCCCGCCCGGCAAGCCCCAGTTCGGGTGAATCGCGCGGCCGCCGATCATCTTGATCAGGCCGTGGCAGTCGCGGCGCATTTTGAGCACTTTGCCACCGATTTCAAGCCCGACCTTGTTGATCACGCCCACGATGTTCCGCTCGGCCTTGGGCGCCGTCGGTCCCAAAATAAAGTCGGGGCCGCCCAGGGCGTAGAAGTGAGTCGTGTGATCGACGGACACGAAGATGCTGTACAACATCTCGCGCAGCTTTTTGGCGGCTGGCGGCGGATCCACGTGGAACAGGTCGTCCAGCGCCTTGGTGGCCGCCATGTGGTGGGCCTCGGGGCACACTCCGCAGATGCGGGCGGTCAGGTTAGGCATGTCCTCGACCAGGCGGCCTTCGCAGAACTTCTCGAAGCCGCGCAGTTCGGGAATCTGCAGGTAGCAGTTGGCCACGTCTCCCTGGTCGTCCAGAAAGATGTCGATCTTGCCGTGGCCTTCGAGCCGCGTGATGGGATCGATGGAGATGCGTTTCATGGGTTATTCCTTCCGCTTGGCGGTGGCATCGGCCTGTGGATCGTACGGGCAGTTACACTCAGTTTGTCCGCGCCGGCACATCAGCCGCGACAAGCGCCTCCTCGCGTTTGGCGCGTCGCAGCTTGCTGTTGGCCAGGCTGAACCGATAGAACGTCCCGATCGGGTCCGGCAGGCCCTTCTCGATGATCGCGTCGATCTCTTTGGGGTCGTCGGAACCGATCACCGAGGCGATGGCGCTGAGCAGTCGCGCGCCGTAGTCCTCGACGCCGTCGTTCGGGCCATAGCAGCCGATGCAGGGCGAGTTGACGCTCGGGCACAGGGCGCCGCAACCGGCTCGCGTCGCCGGCCCGCAGCACATCAGGCCCTGTTCGAGCAGGCACGTCGTCTCGTCGGGGATCACTTCCCAGGTCCGCTTGAAGGCCTTGATCTTCTTTTCGGAGCGCGTTCGCGGGCATTCATCGCAGACGGTCGTGTTGGCGGCGATGAACGAGCCTCGCGGCGGCAGCGCGTTGTTCATGATCGCTTCGAGCGCCTCCCAGATCCGCGGCGCCTCGGGTGGGCAGCCGGGCAGATAGTAATCGACCTCGACGGTCTGGGCGAGCGTCTTCAGCGTGTCGTAAAACACGGGCAGATGCAGGATTCCTTCGGGAACCTCCGTCTTGGTCTGCGGGCGGACGCCCTCGGGATTCTCGGTCGAAGGCGTGTCCTGGTACGAGTTGTCGAAGATCGTCTGCCGATTGTGCAGATTCCCCAATCCGGGGATGCAGCCCTCGGCCGCACAGGATCCGAAGGCGACCAGGATCTTGGACTTGCGTCGAAACAGTTGGGCCATGTACTCCTGTTCGCTGGTGCGGATCCCGCCATTGAACAGGCAGACGTCGATCTCGCCGTCGGCCAGTTTCTCGACGTCTGCGACCTTGCCGTCGGAGATGCAGGGGCACATCACGAGGTCGAACGCCTTGGCGACGTCCAGGATCTTGGCGTCGATGCCCAGGAACGAGATCTCGCACCCGCCGCAGGACGCCGCCCAATACATGGCGAGCTTGCCCTTGCCGTTGGAATTGGTGGCCGTCGCACTCATGCCGGTACCTCCATCGCCTCTTGGTGTTCGTGAACGATGTCATTTAACGCCTGCAGCCGGTCGCCATTCTCGCTCCAGTTTCGGGACCAGCCGAGCGGGCCTAGCTGCTTGATCTCGGCCACCATCTTGTCGATGGCGTCCGCCAGGCGCTGGCCTTCGGCCGCCGAGGCCCAGACCAGTTGGACGCGCTGGTCCTCGATGCCCATCGGCCGCAAGGTGTGGCGCAGCAGGTGATAGCGGCGCATGGCCTTGTAGTTCTGTTCGATGTAATGGCACTCGCCGGGATGACAGCCCGCGATCATCACGCCGTCGGCGCCCAACGAGAACGCCTTCATCACGAACGTGGGATCCACGCGGCCGCTGCACATCACCCGGATCGCGCGGACATTCGGCGAGTGCGTGATCCGGGCCGAGCCGGCCAGGTCCGCCGCGCGGTACGAGCACCAGTTGCAGAAAAACCCGACGATCTTCGGTTCAAAGTTCGGGGGCACTTGACTCATCGATCTTGATCCTCCTTTGGGGCGACATCTGCGCCGCAGCCGCAGCGTCTGCGGCTGGGCGATCTGTGTCGAACGGCCCGGTTGGGCCGCCCTGAATACTCGCTCGCTAAACCGCCACCGTATCCGCCTTCGGGGCCTCGTCGTCGGCCGGCAGCAGGGCATCCCACAGAACACCTTCGATCTGCGCGCCGATCTGATCGTTGTTGAAGTGCGCGCCGGTGATGACCTGCGCGGGGCAGGCCGAAACGCACGTGCCGCAGCCCTTGCACAGCGCCGTGATCACGCGGCTGACGTTCAACTCCTCGATGAAATCGATCGCGTTGTACGGGCACATGTTGTTGCAGATCTTGCAACCCGAGCAGCGGGTCTCGTCGATCGTGGCGACGATCGGTTCGACCATGACCTTGCCCTTGGCGATCATCCCCGCCACGCGGGCCGCCGCCGCCGCGCCCTGGGCGACCGAGGCGGGGATGTCCTTTGGGCCTTGGCACGCGCCCGCCACAAAGATCCCGTCCGTCATCGTCGCCACCGGGTCCAGCTTCGGATGCCGCTCGGTGTACCAGCCATCCATGCTGCAGGAAATGCCGCACTTCAGGCCCAGGTCGCGAGCGTCCGCCTGCGGCTCGAGCGCGCCCATCAGGATGACCATGTCGACCGGGAAACGCTGCTGGCGGCCGATCAACGTGTCTTCGCACTGGACGATCAGCTTGCCTTGCTCGTTCGGCAGACGGGCCGCATCGGTCACCTCGGCGACCTTGCCCCGGACGAAATGCATCCCCTCGCCCAGCAGCCGCTGGTAGAACTCTTCGTAGTTCTTCTGATTCGTCCGGATGTCGATGTAGAACGAGTACACCTCGGCATCGGTCTTCTCCAGCACCAGGTGGCCGAACTTGAGCGCGGCCATGCAGCAGATGCCCGAGCAGTACGGATTGTGCCGCGTATCGCGGCTGCCCACGCAGTGGATGATGGCGATCGACTTGGGCTCGGTCTTGCCGTCGCGGAGCACGATCTTGCCGTTGGTGGGGCCTGCCGCGTTGCACAGCCGCTCGAACTCGAGGCTGGTGTACACGTTCGCTAGCCGCCCGTATCCGTACTGGGGAATCTTCTTGCAGTCGAACGGCTTCCATCCCGTGGCGATGATGATGTTGCCGACGTCGGCCTCGATGATCTCGTCCTGTTGGTCGAAGTCGATCGCGTCGGTCGGGCACAGTTTTTCGCAAGCCCGGCACTTTTGCCGCTCGAACCAGATGCACGAGTCGGCGTCGATCACGGGAATCCGCGGGACGGCTTGCGGGAACGGCATGTAAATCGACTTGCGATTTCCCATCCCCGCCTCGAACTCGGTGTCCAACACTTTGCGCGGACATTTCTCGACGCAGATCCCGCAGCCCGTGCACTTGTCGAAATCGACGTAGCGGGCCTTCTGCCGGATCTTGACGTGAAAACTGCCCACCGAGCCGCTGACTTCCTCCAGCTCGGCGTACGTCAACAGTTTGACGTTCTCGTGCTGGCCGGCCTCGGACATCTTGGGGGTCAGGATGCAGGCCGAGCAGTCCAGCGTGGGAAATGTCTTGTCGAACTGGGCCATGTGGCCGCCGATCGACGGATCGCGTTCGACCAACAGCACCGGATACCCGGCGTCGGCCAACTCGAGCGTGGCCTGCAGTCCGGCGATGCCGCCGCCGATCACCAAGGTCGTCGGGTTGACATCGACGTAAAACGGCTCGAGCGGCTGCTGATAGGTGACGCGGCCCACCGACGCCCCCACCAGGGCCTTGGCCTTTTCGGTCGCCGCCGCGCGATCCTTGTGGACCCACGAGCAGTGCTCGCGGATGTTGGTCATCTCCATCAGGTACGGATTGAGCCCCGCGTTCGAGCAGGCGCGGCGAAACGTCTTCTCGTGCAGGTGCGGGCTGCATGCGGCCACGACCACGCGGGTCAGTCCTTCCTTCTTGATGTCTTCCTCGATCATCGCCTGGCCGAGCGACGAGCACATGAACTTGTAGTCGCGGGAAATGCACACGCCCGGGCAGGTTTCGCCGGCCCATTTGGCGACATCTTCCACGTCGACCTTGCCGGCGATGTTGCTGCCGCAGTGACAAACGTAGACGCCGATTTTTTCGGCCATGGTTGCTCTCCAATTCTGGCGGAATCGTAGCTCAGGCGTTCGAGGCCTGAATGGATCTGTCCGAAACATCCGGCCGCCCGTCGGCGCGACCGGCTCGCTGCGCTAGGCCGACGCGCCCGCGGTCTGGCCCTCGAGCTTGGCGCGAATCACCGGCTCGGCGGCCACCAACTCCTTGCCGAAGCCGAGCTTCTTCATGTCGATTCCCAGGGCCACCCCCAGCAACTGAGTGAAGTACACGATCGGCAAGCGGAATTGAGTGTTGAAATAGTTGTTGACCCGCCCCTGATAGGCGTCCAGATTCAACTGGCACATCGGACACATCGTCAGGATCAGATCGGCCCGATAGTCGTCGGCGCTCTGCAGCAGACGGCGAATCAACTCGAACGACATGGCCTCGCTGAGCTGTGTCAGATGGCCGCCGCAGCAGTGCGCCTTGACCGGATAGTCCACCACCTCGGCCCCGAGCCAGGCGAACATCTCGTCCATCTTCATGGGATATTCCGGGTTGTCGAATCCGTCCAACGGACGCACGACCTGGCAGCCGTAGTACGCCGCCACCCGCAGGCCGTTCAGCGGCTGGACCACCTGGGCCTTGAGCGCCGCCTCGCCCACGTCGTGATACAGGACGTCCAACAGGTGACGAATCTGGACGCGGCCCGCCTTGTATTGCAGCCCGCCGGCGCTCAAGGCCTGATTGATCTTGGCGTTCATGGCCGCGTGCGAGCACATCAGGTGATCGACCTTCTTCAGATTCAGGTAACAGGCGGCACAGGGGGCCACCAACTGGTCGTGGTCGTCGTCGACCAAGGCCAGGTTGCGGGCGATCACGCTGGTCGCCACCAGCTCGTCCTGCGTAAAGTACTCGGTCGCGCCGCAGCAGTTCCAATCGTCCAGCTCGTCCAGGCGAAGCCCGACCTTTTCCATCACCGCCCGCGCGGACACGTCGTAGGACGCGCTGTTGGTCTCCAGAGAACAACCGGGATAGTAAGCGTACTTCACGACGCACCTCCACTTCCGATGTCTTGTTTGCTGATGTCCCGAGCTTTGTTGATGATCGCCTGCAGTTGCTCGGTCTGCCGAATCTTCGTGGGACGCAGCGCCAGACGGCCCCGCGCAAACATGCCCATCCCCATCCCCGCGCTCTTGAGCATACTCATGGGTTTGTTCAGCATCAGATACCGCGTCGCGATTCCCAGCTCGAACGAGCGACCGTATTTCTCGACAAAGCTCGTGAACGTCCGCGCCAGCGCCGGGGCGTCGCCATCGGTCGCCCGACCCTCGCGGATCGCCATTCGCTTGAGCGTGTACATCGTCTCGGTGATGGGAATCTCCTGCGGACAGCGGACCGTGCACAGATAGCACGACACGCAACACCACATGGTGTTCGACTTCAGCACGTCGTCCCGACGGTTGGCGGAGATCATGGCGAAGATCGCCCGAGGCGTATAATCCATGTCCGGACCGTTCGGACAGGAGCCGCCACAGCTGCCGCATTGCAGGCAACGCACCAGCCGCTCGCCATCGGGCGTCTCGGCCATGACGTCCCGCATAAATTGGGAACGATGGAGTTCGGAGCTTTCAACAGACATTCGGTTTCCTCCACAGCGGGCGGATGTGTATGGGACCAAAGTGCGTTTCGCCTTTGTTAACCGTCTTATAGGCAACCGCCGCGCCATTCGGATAAAAAACTTGCTGATGTTCGCAAACGGCTATAGCAACAAGGTTTACGACATCAGGCAGAATTTCGGGATCTCGCCACGCCGCGCCCAAAGCCACGGGAATCCGCGAACCGTGAACGGATTTCCGTGGATCGCACGCTTCGTGGGTTCCGCGATCTTGGGGTCCTATCCATCCCTGTTGTGCGGACGGTCAGAGAGGCGAGATCGGGCTGCGCCACACGGACCCGGACGCGTGCCGAATTTTTGGTTGTCGCACTTGCAGAGCAAAGAATTCTCGGTGTCTGCCAATCGCGGCAACCCTGATATTTGGAGGTGACGTCGCACGAATCACGAACCTACCGCAATCTCGCAGTGCAAACGCAGTCGGACAGCCGAGCTGTCCGGGCCGACGCGCCGCCCTCTGATGGGGGCGCGTTGTTGCGAGATCGTGCGACGCATGAACAATCCTGCGTGGCCTTCGCTCGGCCATGCGCACTCCTAAAATCCTGCCCTCCGGAAAGGGCTGGCCCCCCATCGGCACTCGCGGCATCCTACAGCGGGACGCGCGGAAATCTGCCGAGCCCCGACCGTGCGGGCGGCGATGGTCGCCTCGCAAGACGCAGGCGGCGCCCGGCTTGGCAGCGATGCACGAGGCGATAGAATGGCAGCGTGATGCCTAGTGCGACCTCGCTGCGCTCGACCGCAACTAGACACCCCGCTCGAAGCCAGTACGGCGAACGACGCAACGCGCCCCGTCGAGCGACGGCATCGTCTTCGACAGCGTCGCGCCGGCGCGGCCGCGAGGGCTCGAGAATGCCGCAAGGACTCGAAAACACTGTCATCGAGTTCACGATGATCGAGATCGATAGGACAAGTTGACTGGCCCACACGGAGAGCAAGGACATGAGCAAGCAGTGCGATTTCGGGTTGATCGGTCTGGCGGTGATGGGCGAGAACCTTGCGTTGAACGTCGAGAGCCGCGGGTTCAGCGTGGCCGTGTTCAACCGTACGGTCTCGAAGGTAGACAACTTCATCCAGGGCCGCGCGGCGGGCAAGCGATTTGTCGGCTGTCACAGCGTGGAGGAACTGGTCCAGAGCTTGGCCTCGCCGCGCAAGGTCATGATGCTGGTCAAGGCCGGTCCGGCGGTCGACCAATTGATCGACCAGCTCATTCCGCTGCTGTCTCCGGGCGACGTGATCATCGATGGCGGCAACACGCATTACGCGGACACCGAGCGGCGGACAGCGTACGTCGAGAGCAAGGGCCTGTTGTACGTCGGAACGGGCGTTTCCGGCGGCGAAGAGGGCGCATTGAAAGGTCCGAGCATGATGCCCGGCGGATCGGCCGCCGCCTGGCCGCTGGTCAAGCCGATCTTTCAAGCGATCGCGGCCAAGGTCGGGCCGAACGAAGACATCCCGTGCTGTGAATGGGTGGGTCCGGGCGGCGCGGGCCACTACGTCAAAATGGTGCACAACGGCATCGAATACGGCGACATGCAGTTGATCTGCGAAGCCTACGCGATGCTCAAGGGCGTGCTGAACCTGAGCAACGACGAACTGTACGACGTGTTCGACGAGTGGAATCGGGGGGATTTGCAGAGCTATCTGATCGAGATCACGCGCGATATCTTCAGCGTCGAGGATCCCGACGCCGGCGGGCACGTGGTCGATCATATCCTCGATGTGGCCGGGGCGAAGGGCACGGGCAAGTGGATGAGCCAACTGGCGCTCGATCTGGGCGTTCCCAGCACGCTAGTCAGTATGGCCGTGTTCGCCCGCAGCCTGTCCGCACTGAAGCAGGCGCGCGTCCGCGCGAGCAAGATCCTGAAAGGCCCCGTCGGCGAGCGGGCGGAGGTGGCCGATCGCCAGCAGTTCATCGAGCAGGTGCGGCAAGCGCTGTACGCTTCGAAAATCAGCAGCTATGCGCAGGGCTTCGTGCAACTGCAGGCGGCCGCGGCCGAGCACAAATGGGCGTTGAACTACGGCGACTGTGCGCTGCTGTGGCGCGGCGGGTGCATCATCCGCGCGCGGTTCCTGGATTGGATCAAAGACGCCTTTACGCAGGACGCCAACCTGGAAAACCTGCTGTTGTATCCGCATTTCACGCAGGTCGTCGAAGCGGCGCAACCGGCCTGGCGCGATGTCGTGATCACGGCGACCCGATTGGGAATCCCTGTCCCGGCCTTCAGCGCGGCTTTGGCCTACTACGACGGTTATCGCAGCCCGCGATTGCCGGCCAACCTGTTGCAGGCTCAGCGCGATTACTTCGGCGCGCACACCTACGAACGGGTTGATCGGCCCGGCGTCTATCACACCGAGTGGCTCGAAAAGCGACGCACGCCTCGCGAGTGACAAGGGAGACCTGGTTCGGGCGATCGCACGGGCCGAATACAAAGGCGATCGTCAACTTGCAATGGTCGAGCGTCGTAGCACAGCGCAAACTCGCGACGCCGCGAAGGCGCAGATGATCCCGGACCGTGCGGGCGCGCCGCGAGACGTTAGAACAGGCGCGCGAACAAGTGGTCGGACAGCTTGCGCGCCCCCCCGGCGAGTGTCCGCCGGGTGACACGGCCGCCGTGTCACGCGGTTTTCGCCCGTTCTGCTTTTGCGGCCCATGTCCTACCGCCCCCGAGACAGACTCGCTGCGGCGAGTGCCTCCGCTGCCTCAACGGGCAAGTTCTCGTCGATCTTGAATTGCATCTAGGCCGCTCTCGGCGACAGCGGCACGACGCGTTCCCTGGCCAATTCCGCCGCATAGGCAATCGACGCCTCGATGTCTTCACTCACCAGCGGTGGATAGCTGGCCAGAATTTCCTCTCGCGAAACGCCCGTTGCCAGGTTATCGAGTACCACCGACACCTTGACCCGCGTTCCCTTGATGCACGCCTTGCCGTGGCAGACTTGCGGATCGACCGTAATGCGATCTTGCCAGCTCATGTTGTTGTCTCCCGAAGGATGATGGATAAAAAACACCTTCTGCTTTTGTTCAGGAAGCGGCCTGACGCGAATTCGGTCGTCGATAACGCCTGCGAACTGGTCAGTCCAGTTGGCGCGCGAGTCGATGGCGGCAATCATCCGCGCGATGTCCGCGTCAGGGTCGTCGCCCGTCAACCTGAGCATTGAAATTGTCGGCCAGTCTCCAGAGGCGGGCGTCCTTGCCGGCGCCGTCTTCCAACAGAAAACGTTTCAGTAACTCGCCTCGATTGGTGGCGAACAGGATCATGGTCCGGTGGACGCGCTCAAGCACGGTGGATCCGGCGGGCGGGCTTTGTATGCCAGTCCAATTAGACTTAGCCGCCTCGGCCACGTCGAGTTCGGCCAACAGTGTTTTTGCGCTTCATTTTCTCCCTCTTCCTTTCATCCTGCATCCTTTCCAGTCACAATCGGCCGCAGCCACATTCCGGTCAGTCGGGCATTGGATTCAAGGCGACCCAATGGCCGCCGGGCCCACCGGATGTCGAGCGTGCAGATATGCTCATGCCGAATCGGCTTTTCCCGCCGCACGAGCGCCGAGATGCCTGCGATGGGGTGGGAAAATCGACTTCGATCGGGCGTTTACAGTTAGTGTTCATTATTTCAATGAAAAACGCCATGAGGATAACAAGAAGATGTGTAAGTTATGGATAAATAGAGAGTTGCGGAGATTGACAAGGTTATTTTCCTTGATGGTTAGAAAGTAAATTGTCGTCGGAGCATAGCTCGGGATCGCGTCGTTGGGATTAGTGTTCATTGTTTCAGTAGAATCCGCCGTTTGGATAATAAGGATATGCGCAAGGTGCTGATAAATAAAGAGTTGCGGCGATTGACGAGCTTATTTTCCTTGGAAGTTAGAAAACAAATCGTCGCCGGGCGCATAGCCTGGGAGTGTGTAGCGGCGAACATTTCGACCTGCTTCCGGGTTGGCCACTTCGAGCAGACCTTGATCGACCCAGGACTTGAGCAACTTCGACGTGCCCAGCGTATCATTTGTTTGCAGAAGCCGGCGTAGTTCCGCATTGCCAATGCTATCGTGCTGTATGATGTAGGCGACGACCTGCTCCCAAACAGAAGGGCGGTTCTGGTTGCGCAGGATCGTGAGCACGGCTTCGTGTTCAATATGAGGCCGCGTACGGTAGAAGGGCGGGTAGAGCCCCGACTCTCGCATAGTGCCAATCATCATGCGCACGCCCTCGCCGGCGTCGAGGTTAGGCGGGTTTGGAAACTCGCGGAGGTGTTGGACGACCAGTGGGTTGCGGCTATGCGTGCCGATACGACCAATGTTCCCGACGGTCACTGGGCCAACGAGCAGACCTGGCGATTCAATTTCGATGCGATCCGAGAAAATGCGAACGATGATGTCCGACATGAGCCGGTAGTCGCGGTGGATGACGGCGTTCGTGATCGCTTCGGCAATCACGCGAACCGGATATTTTTGCACGATCTCGAAGCCGAGAGGGCCGAACTGCACGCGGCCGGCGAGTTCGTTGACGACCGCTTGGCGGGCATCCACGATCTGCCGGACGAGTGGGCCGCCAATGGTGGTTGGTGGGCGGACGAGGTTCGTGTTGGGGTCAGTCGAAACGTGCGTTCCGCGGTAGTGGAAAATGCGGATGCTCGTCTTTCCCGCCAGCACGCCGGACGGATCTTCCGCAAACAACAGGACGGCGGCGCGGGTCGGCCGCAACTGGCCGGCCGCGTTTTTCTTCGCCAGCCCGATGTGGAACAGCGCCTGGTCAATCGTCCGGGTCAGTTTTCGCTTGCTGGCATACGCTTGCCAAAGATCGTTGTCGAGCAGCTCGAAATCGACTTCTTCGGTTTGAGACTCTACGGAGACTGTCCCGCGGGCGTAACAGAGATCGTTGATCTCCGTCGCTGTAAGGTGCTTGTTTCCCTTGGTGAGGCGGGAAAAAGTGCCATCATCGACGATGCTGTGGACGCGGCTACTCTTGGCAATTGTGAGGAGGATGATCGAACCATGGCTACGATCGCGCAGCGTGCAACCGATTTCCTGATGTGTCCACGACAACTGATCGGGTTCGGTGATTCGGGATCGTAGCTTGCGCTGTAGCTCATCCCAGTTCATCGGATGATCTTGTATCCCATAGACACGATCGATCCCGCTGGCTTTATCCGGATCTTCCAGCCCCAGGGCGATCATACCGCCTTCGGTATTCGCCAACGCAACGACGGATTCAAGAATCTTGTCTAGCTTTCCGAGACGTTTGCACTCGAACTTCATCGACTCGGGGCGCTCGAGCAGCCGCTTGACAAGCGAGTCGTCTTTCGGCGGGAGAGGCTGTTCTTGCATGGTTACTTTGCGTCTTCCAGAAGTTGACTAGCGCTGACCTGGTAGTGTTCCACGGTCATCACTGGCTTCCAATCCCAGTCGTGCCGGGTCTTGAATTATGTTCGACGCGGGCGTGCCGCCGCAGTTGACGGCGACGTACAACCAATAATCCCCCTTGCGCCGCACAGCGGTCTGATGTTCGTTCGAGCTGCGCGCCGCGACGCCCACGCCGGCCCGGCCTGTGACCTCGATGAAGCGGACCTCGACGAATGTCTGAGGGTCTTCGGAGTGCGGGCGACGCGAGATTAGATCCAAAAACCGCGATTCTCGCTCTCGACGCTTTCCACCATACCAGCTGCGGGCCTGTTCGTAGGCAATGGCCAGTTCAGCGGCGATGTGTTCGATGTCGTCGTCCCGCACCATCGGGGCGAGTTGCGCGATTTGAGAATGATTGAGAACGGGATCATAAGTCAAACTAGACTTCAACCCGCGACCAATGACTTTGAGCGAATCGCCCGTCGGCACGATCGCAAGCACCTCGACCCGTTCCGGCAGTGTTGGCCCGCTAATCAGGCAGCCGGGGCTGATCGAGTTGTGGGTGCTTGCGTTCATTGCAGCGCGTCTTGAATGCGATCGGCTGAGTGTGTTTGTTATCGAGGCTTGCGTGACACGTTAGGCCCCGTCGCCTGGCCGTCGCGAATCCAATCGACGACATCTTCTTTCCTGGACTTCCATAGGCTTCCGAGCCTGTGGGCCGGCATGTTCTTGCGTTCGATCCAACCGTAGACCATGTGGCGTTTGATGCCCAAATACTTGGCAATCTCATCCACGGACGCCCTGCGTTCCCTGGTCGCGTCATCCATCGGAAACCTCTGGGTATCCGTAGGCTGTGGGAGGGGCAGCGGCGATCTGCGACGCGAGCCTGTCCAATTCATCCCGCGGCAATCGGTTCTATCATAACCGATGTTGCTAGCAGGGCGAAATCACGGCCATCTGCCATGCGTCGTCGGTTCCGGGCCTGGCGGCCAAGCAGCCGTCGAACGGGATGTCGTGCAACGTCGCGATGTGCGTCCCATGCCCTGGCTGGGGGGGGCTATGGCCGAAGGCCATCTTCAACGTGTCGCGTCCGCACGCACAAATCAGGAATATGGCCTTTGGCAAAAGATACACCCGCGCGGCGCGAGTCCTGGGGACGTTGCGCCAGGCTACGGTGAGCGGAGGCCTTCGGCCAAACAGAATTAGCGTCAAGGCTGGGCTGCTCGACAGTGGCTACACCGCCAGGGACCAGAGATCCGGCTCGGTCCGCCCCCGCGTCCCCATGACCCCGCGTCTGGGCGTCTCGGCGTCTTGGGGGCCTGGCACATCTTGAACGTCGGACAATTGTCTTGGCTCCCGTCTTTCGATCATACTACAGCTATCGTCGCGTCGGGGCTGGGGACACACAACGGGCGCCGGCGACGGCTGGTCGAGCCGTGACTGGTTGCGATACGGTCGCGGCGCGTTTAGCACGTGGTGCGGCCAGCGCCGTTTTTTCAGGCTCGCGAATCGTCGGCCATTGATTTCGCGGATCGCCCATGGAACGTTTTATCAGCCTGTTAGGGTTGGGCGTCATGTTCGGCCTCGCCTGGTTGCTGTCCGAGAATCGGCGGCGGATGAACATCCGGCTGATCGTCAGCGGCACGCTGTTGCAACTGGGACTAGCGATGGTGTTGCTGTGGACACGACCGGGGCGGGCCGTGTTCGAGACGGCTCGACTGGTCATCGCCCAGATCCTCGATTTCTCGAACACGGGCGCCGAGTTCGTGTTCGGGCCCGGTTTTCGCGAGCATTATCTGGCGTTCTCCGTCCTGCCGACGATCATCTTCGTCTCGTCGCTGACAGCCATCCTGTTTCACGCCGGGATTTTGCAGCGGGTCGTCAAGTGGATGGCGCGGATCATGGTCTGGGTGATGGACGTCTCGGGAACGGAATCGCTGTGCGCCGCGGCGAACGTATTCGTCGGGATGACCGAAGCGCCGTTGATCATCCGCCCTTATCTGGCGACGATGACCCGTTCCGAGCTGATGGCGATGATGACCGCCGGGATGGCGACGATCGCCGGGGGCGTGATGGCCGCCTACGTGGGGATGGGGGCCGATGCGGGGCACCTGTTGGCTGCATCGCTGATGTCGGCGCCCGCCGCGTTGGTGATCGCCAAGATCATGGTCCCCGAAATCGAGTCGTCGCCGACCAAAGGCGTGGTGCGGGTCGAGGTTCCGCGGCAGGATGTCAATTCTCTGGACGCAGCCTGTCGCGGCGCCGCCGAAGGGCTGACGCTCGCCCTCAACGTTGGGGCGATGCTGATCGCTTTTATCGCCCTGGTCGCCATGTTCAACTGGGGGCTGTCGCTGTTGCCGTCCGTGTGGGGCCAACCGCTGTCGCTCGAACGGATTCTGGGCTGGCTCATGGCGCCGCTGGCCTGGGTGATGGGCGTCGAGTGGGCGGACGCCTCGGCGGTGGGAATGCTGTTGGGCAAGAAGACGATCTTGAACGAGTTTCTCGCCTACAGCGACCTGGTAGCGATGCGCGACCGCATCTCGCCGCGGTCGTTCACCATTGCCACGTATGCCCTGTGCGGTTTTGCCAACTTTGGTTCCGTGGCGATCATGATCGGCGGGATCGGATCGCTGGCCCCAGAGCGTCGGTCGGACATCGCGCGGTACGGTTTCCGCTCGATGATCGGTGGCACGTTGGCCGCGTTCGTGACGGCCTGCATCGCCGGGGTTCTGGTGTGAGGTTGGCGGTTCGTCCGGCGGTCAGCCACCGGTCGCCGGCGTGCGCGGCTGACGCTTGCCGGGCCCGATCCGCCCGGGGCGCCGGCATACGGGTTACGTCGCGCGGCGCAAGCCTGTGGCGGGCGGCCGCGCTTAAACGGGCATTGGATCGCGCGGCGGGTCACTCGGGCAATTGGTACGGCGCGCGCATGGGGCGGCTCAGATAGCTGTTGGCTTCGTCGTCCCCTGGAAAAATCTCGCGGACGGGATCCCACGTCAGTTTGCGTCCGACCCAGCGGACAATGTTTCCCAGATGGCAGACGATGGCCGAACGGTGGCCGATCTCGACGTCGGCGATGGGCCGCTCGCGCGACTTGATGCAGTCCAGCCAGTTGGCCAGATGGTTGTCGCTGATCGGCACCCGGATTTTCCAATCATCGGGCGGCGTTTGGGCGAGCTCGGCGGGGCTGGTCGTGACTTCGTTGTTCCCGATGCGGATCTTGCCGCGATCGCCGATGAACACCGCGCCGGCCGCCGGTTCGCCGGGTTCCAGGCGAACCTCGACTCCGTTGGCGTACCGCATCCGCACGCGATAGCCCTCGCTGCACAGCCGGTCGCCGCGTCCGATTGTGTCGGGCGCGTCGAAGACCACCGGCGCCAGCCGTCCGCCTTCGGCCCAGATCTCGACGGGTCCCGTATGATCGGTGTCGAGCGCCCATTGAATCTGATCGAAACCATGCGCGCCCGTGCCCGTCATCTCGCCGCCCGAGTACGGACGCAACGAGATCCAGCCCGGTTTGGCCCGTTGCACGAAGATGTCTTCGTGGAACGGGACGGGCGATGTCTGACCGCACCAAGCGTCCCAGTCCAACCCCGGCGGGACGGGCTGGGCGGGGAAGCGCGCGTCCCAAGGGCTGGGATAGTTCAGGATGAGCACGGTGTGAATCTTGCCCGCCACGCCGTTGCGAACTAGTTCACAGCCCAGGCGATGGTACGGCATCGAGCGTCGCTGCGAGCCGGTCTGGAAGACGCGCGCGTGTTTGCGGGCCGCATCGACCATCGCCCGCCCCTCGCGGATTGTCAGCCCCAACGGCTTCTCGCAATATACGTCCTTGCCTGCCTGGCAGGCCAGAATGCTGGGCAGCGCGTGCCAATGATCGGGCGTCGCCACGATCACGGCGTCGACATCGCGACGGTCCAACAGTTGCCGGTAATCGGCGTGTGCGGGACACTTGCGGGCCGCCGCGGCGGCGTCCGCGCGGCGCGGGTCCAGATCGGACACGGCGACGATGCGGCCGGTCGGCGGCAGGCCCATCAACTGGTTTCCGCGCCGTCCGACGCCGATGTAGCCGACCCCGATACGATCGCTGGGCGGCGGCTCGCCAGACGCGGCCAGCACGTGGGCTGGGACGATGTACGGCGTCAAGGCCGCCGCCGCCGCGACACCGCGCGCAGCGCGGCCGAGAAACTGGCGGCGTGTCGTTGAATCGAAACCGGCTTGGGCGGGACGTACGGACATCATTTGTGTGGAACCTCCGCTTCATCCAGAGTAGTGAAAAGATCGAGCGCTGGCCAGATCGCATGCATCAACCGCAGCGGCAAGCACACGCCGTGGGCCGCGACATGCACGGCTCGATTTTGCGGACGGACATGGGGCAATTACCAAACCGTGCAAAATCCGGGTAGTACGTCGTCGAGGCTGAATGTTGGGATCGCTGCCGGGTGATTGCTACGGTTCCGCGGCCGGGATCGATGCCCCTCGCGGCCGGGACGCGTTGGGCGGCTTCGGAACATACCCGCGATGGGCGCAGTACGCGGCAGGATGCCGCGTCCACCCGGCCGAGCCACGCTGCGCCACGTGCGAGACCGCGATCGATTGTAACGGTCGTCGGGGCTGCCGACAGCCGGCGGACGGCCAGATGGTGCGACCAACGCACCGCGGCCATCAGCATTTTGCCGTGACGAGATTTGCCTCGGCGGCAGGGCGTGCGTAGGATGGATTTGACGCCCGAAGGATGTCCGGTCCAAGACGTACCGTTGCGTCAGGATGCGCAATCGGCGCTGTCGCGGTCAGCTATGGCAAACCGCGTTTTCGAGGCGACCGCACCAGGCGATTTTCGTCTGTGCCGAACGTGTCGAACATTCCGCGGTTGCGCGGCGCCGTCTTTTTGTACACGGGCAAATCGTGGTCTATATTCGAGCAGGCCGGAATGCGATCTCTCGCGATCGATCTCCGCCGGCTCGCAATCATGGACATCCTGAAACGGCGTCAGCCCCCGTGCGAGCCGTCGCGTCTGGCTAGAGCGCTGGACGCCGCCTTCGCACGCTGGACTGTCGCTCTCCCCTTCCTCGGATGGCGACCTCACAATGGAGCAACGGCAGAGTCTCAAACCCTCGACACGTCGGCCGTTTTTCACCCGGTCTTTCGCGGCCCTATTGACCGCGATCCTTTTCTGCGGGCTGGTCCCGCGCGGCGTCGACGCCCAGGTGGTGATCCCCGCCGAAGCCCTGGCGCCGGACGCGGCGTTGACCCAGGCGATCCAACGCGGCCAAACCCTCGAGTTTCAGCAACGCTGGAGCGAAGCGCTCGCCCACTATGAAGGGGCGGTTCGCGACTTTCCCGAGCGGCCTGAACTGTGGGAACGTCTGACCCGCGTCCGGATGCACTACGATCTGGCGCGTCGGCACGACGATCCCAGTTTTACCGGCTGGGTTCGGCAACTGAGCCCGCGCGAAGCGCTCGACCTCTATTCCGAGGTGCTCCGCAAAGTCGAATCGTACTATGTTCAGCAGCCGTCCTGGCAAGAGCTTTCGCAACGCGGCTTGGACAACCTGGAAATCGCCCTGCAATCCGCCGTGTTTCGGGGCGTCCAGCGAGTGCAAGGAACGGACGAGACCGTCCGCGCCTTCTGTCAGCAGATTCAACGCCGCATGAAAGTGACGAAAATCAGCACTCAGCGCGAAGCCTGCGAGGTGGCCTCGGCGGTGGCTCGGTTGGCTGAACAGGAACTGGGCCTATGTCCCGCGGCGACGCTGCTCGAGTACACTTCCGGGGCCGTTTGCGCCTTGGACCAGTACTCGTGTTTTCTGACCAGCGGCCAGTTGGACGACGTCTTCTCGCAGATCGAAGGGAACTTCGTCGGGTTGGGAATCGAGCTGCGCGCCCAGGACGACGCCCTGTTGATCGTCAACGTGCTGGCGGGCGGACCGGCCGAGGCGGCTGGGATCCGAGCCGGCGAGCGGATCACGCAGGTCGACGACCAGCCGGTTTCGCAAGTCAGCGCCGACGAGGCCGCCGACTTGCTGAAAGGCGCTGCGGGCAGCGCTGTCGCGGTGACGTTGGCGGACGCCGACGGCGCGACCCGACAAGTGCGGGTTGTCCGCCGCCGGGTCGATGTGGCGAGCGTGCAAGACGTTAAGCTTGCGGACCCCGAGAATGGGATCGGCTATCTGCGGCTGACGAGTTTTCAGAAGACGACGCCGCGCGAGTTCGACGACGCGTTGTGGCGGCTGCAACGGCAGGGCATGAAGAGTCTGATCGTCGACGTCCGCGGCAATCCCGGCGGACTGCTGCCGGCGGCGGTCGAGGTCGCCGATCGATTCGTCGCCTCCGGCACGATCGTCTCGACGCGCGGCCGCAACTCGCACGAGGACTTCGACTACCAAGCCCACAGCTTCGGCACCTGGAACCTGCCGCTGGTGGTGTTGATCGATGGCGACACGGCCAGCGCCGGCGAGATCTTTGCGGGAGCGATCCACGATCTACGACGCGGCACGGTCGTCGGTCAGCGCAGCTATGGCAAGGGCTCGGTGCAGGGAATTTTCGCCCTGAACGCCTCGAAGGCCGGCGTGCGGCTGACCACGGCCAAGTTCTACTCGCCCAGCGGCCACGCCATCAATCACAACGGAGTCTACCCGGACGTGGTGGTCCGCACCGTGAAAAAACCGCTCACCGCCGGCGAACCTGCGACGACCGACGGCGACGACCCCACGCTGACGGCCGGCCTACAGGTCGCTCGCAACACCCTGCTCAGCCAACGCCAGACGCCGGCGCCTTAGAGTCTTAGTTCGTATCATGCGCGCACGGTGCGCGCATCTTGTACAGTGGTGTGTACAGTACACGTGTGGGTTAGTGGCACGGGAATGGGTTAG
>JAVYAJ010000348.1:0-21600 GCA_032229885.1 Candidatus Anammoximicrobium sp.
ACCGTGTTGGCCGAAGGCCAACATCAACGTGTCACCGCGGCCCGGATGAATATGGCCTTCGGCCAACAGAGGCACACGCGCGGCGCCAGCCCTGGGGTGTTGCCCCAGGCCACGGTGATCGGAGGCCTTCGGCCAAACAGATTCCTGGGTTGCGAGCGCGAGCCCGCGTTAGCGAGAGAAGGATAAGGATCGCATTTGCAACGGTGGGGTCGTTTTATGTCCCATCAATTCTGATTGGCGGCGCGAGCGGTCGCGCTTGTGCAATAGAGTTGTGGGTAGGCCTCAACCTTGGACAAACTCCTGGTGCGTTGGCCAATCCTAAGTTTTTCGAGTTGCCGCACTCGCCAGACCACGAATTCCCGCGGCCTGACCATCGCGGCTACTCCAACATCTAGCCTTGACGTCGCACCAGGTTGGGATTGTGTCAGTGGGGTGGTTGGCGTTTTTCGTTTCGCTAGCCCAGCGTGGCCAGCAGCAGGAAGGTCAGCAACGAACCGACCAGCAGCGAGATCGGGATCGCGATGGCCAGCGCGATCAAGACGCTGGTGGCCGTAGTCGGATCGGAAGTCCGATGTTGGGGGAGCGGCGGTGGAATGATCCGGGCGATGCGGCGGGTTTCCTGGGCGCCCGCCGCGGCGTGGTAGGTGGGCTGCGAGATCTGGCTGCCGCTGCCCGTGCGGCTGTCGCCGTCTTCGTAGTTCTCCCGCTCGGCGTCGGTGTCCTGCATCTGGTCGTCATCGGTCGGCAGCGGCGGCGGCATCCACGGCGACTTGGTCAGCTGCTGTGAGGGCAACGGGGCGGCTTCGCGCGCCCAAGGTTCGAGTCGCGCCGCCACTTCGGCCGCCGTCTGGATCCGCGCGTCCACCTCCTTCTCCATCATGTCGGCCATGATCTCGACGAACTCTTCGCTGATCTCGGGGTTGAAACGCCGCGGATGCCACGGCGTTTCTTCGCAATGCCGCCGCGCCTTGTCCCGCGTCGTGCCACCCGGAAACGGAACTTTGCCGCTGATCGCGTAATACAGCGTGCAGCCCAGCGAATAGATGTCGCTGACCGACGTGATCGTCGCGGGGCTGCGGATCTGTTCCGGCGACAGATAGTCGGCGGTCCCGACGATCTTGCCAGCCCGCGGATCGTTGGCGGCGTCGTGAATAAAGCCGGACAGCCCCAAGTCGGAAACCTTGGCCACGCCTTCGGGCGTCACCAGGATGTTGCCCGGTTTGACATCGCGGTGGATCAGGCTGCGCTGGTGGGCGTACTCGAGGCCCAACGCGGCTTGGACGATCACGTTGGCCGCCTGCTGCATGCTCAGCGGGCCTTCGCGTCGCACCAACTGGCGCAGATCGGTGCCGGGCACATATTCCGTGACCAGATAGTGGACGTTGCCATCGTGACCCGCGTCGTACGCTCGGACCAGGTTGGGGTGGTCTAGTTGAGCCTGGGTGCGGATCTCGCGGGTAAAGCTCTCGATCGCCTCGGGCGTGGATTTGTCGCGCGGCAGCACCTTTACCGCGCATTGGCGACCCATCAGCTTGTGGACGGCCTTGAACACCTGCCCCATGCCGCCTTGGCCGATCCAGTCGGTGATCGTATAGGGGCCGAGGTTCAGCTTGGTCCGTCCCGCGATCAACTGGTCGGCCTGATAGCGGGTCAGCAGCTTCAGCGCGATCAGCTTGGCCGCCAGTTCTTCGTCGCTGAGGGCCTGGACCGGCGTCGGCAGCCGTTCGGGCTCGCCGATGATCGCGGCCCGCGCTTGGTCGAATTGCTCGGCCGTGATCAATCCGCTGCGAATGGCGGACTCGCGAAAGATCGACTTGACGGATGTCTTGGCCATGGCGGGGTTTCCCCGACAACAGGGCGCGCCTAGCGATCAAACCAGCGCTGCAGCGAATGGATCGTGGCGGCGCGGCCCGCTTGTCCGATCGAGGTCGTCAAGGGAATCTCTTTCGGGCAGACCCGCACACAGTTCTGCGCGTTGCCGCAGTGTTGGATGCCGCCCGGGGCAAGCAAGGCCTCGAGCCGCAGTTTCCCCGTATGCCGTCCGGTCGGATGCGTGTTGAACAGCACCACTTGGTTGATGCCGAACGCGCCGATGAAGTTTTCGTCGAACTGGGCGTTCCGACGCGCCAGATATTCCTCTTCGGACTCGCCGTCCTGTCGAGGCTCGTCGATCAGGTTGTACTGCGGGCAGGCGTCCACGCAACAGCCACACGCCATGCACGTGGACAGCGGATAGGCTTTTTCCTGCTCTTCGCGGGACACGAGCGGTCCGCGCCCCATGTCGTAATACCCGTCGACGGGCAGCCAGGCGTTGAGCTTTTGCAGCGTCCGAAACAGGCGCGATCGATCGACGACCAGATCGCGGACCACCGGAAATTTCTGCATGGGCGCCAATTCGATGCAATCCGGCCGGTCTTCCAACAGTCGATCCACGAGTGCCGAGCAGGCTTGGCGCACACGGCCATTGACCAGCATCGTGCACGCGCCGCAGACCTCCTCCAGGCAGTTGCAGTCCCAGGCGACCGGCGCCACGTTCTGTCCCTCGACGGTCTTGGCCTGGGCCGCGACCTTTTGCAGCGCGCTGACGACGTTCATCTCGCGCTCGTAAGGCACGCGATGCGTCTCCCAATAGCTGGCTTGGCCGGGACCGTCTTGTCGCAAGATGCGCAGCGTGACATCGGCGCGCGGAGGATTATCAGGCTTGGATGCAGCATCCATGAGGTTCACTTCGTCGAGCTAGTGGTGCGTTCTTTCCAGACTTGTTCGATCTCCTCGGCGCCCGCCAGGCCGTACAGACGCGGCCGCGGCGGGATCAGCGAGGCATCGATCTCTTCATACGTCAGTTCTGGCTGTTGGCGATCGTGATTCCAGGTCGCGATCGTCGACTTGAGCCATTTCCGATTCTGAGCCTCAAAGTCGTCGCACCATTGTTCTGCCTGACGCCGGTGTTCGGCCGGATCCTGGGCAGTCAAGTGCTTGGGTTCAAACTCGGGCTTGTAATGAGCCCCGCGGCACTCGTCTCGCTGCAGCGCGCCGTTCAGGATCGACTTGGCGATGGGGAACATGTCGAGCAGCGCGCGGGCGAAGACGAGGTTCTGGTTGGTCCAGCGGCCCGTGTCCGACAGCGAGCAGCGCTGGGCCCGCTCGTGCAACTGGTCCACCGTGGCCAGCGCCTCGCGAAGCTGATCGTTGCGGCGGACCACCGTGGCCACCTTAGTCATCACCTCGCCCAACTCCTGATGCAACAGGTACGGGTTTCCGTCGCCTTTGCCGCGTCCCAGGAATCCATCGAAGGCCTGCTGGTGTTTGCGTTGAGCCGCCGCGAACAGCGTCGCTGGCAATTCGCTCGCCGCCGGGCCGGGTTCGTTGCTCAGCAGCGTCTGGATGCCGGGCGCGACGAACAGGCCGGAGAAGATGCAACTGAGCAACGAATTGGCGCCCAGCCGGTTTGCGCCATGATATTGATAGTCGCATTCGCCGATGGCGTACAGCCGCGGGATGTTGGTGACCTGGTTCCGTGGCGAGCCGTGCCGCAACCCGCCCTCGTCGGTGCGCTCGTAATCCGTCCACAGGCCGCCCATCGAATAGTGAACCGCGGGAAAGATCTTCATCGGCGTGAACCGCGGATCGACGCCCTGAAACTTTTCGTAGATGTGCAAGATGCCGCCCAGCTTGCGGGTCAGCTCGTCGGCCGCGATGTGCGTCAGGTCGAGGTACACGCACTGTCGGTCCGCTTCGACGCTCAGCCCTTCGTTGACGCACACATCGAAGATCTCGCGAGTCGCGATGTCGCGCGGCACCAGATTGCCGTACGCGGGATAGCGTTCTTCAAGGAAATAGAACCGCTCGGACTCGGGGATCGTTCGCGGTTCGCGGTGATCCTGCGGACGGCGCGGAACCCACACGCGGCCGCCTTCGCCACGGGCCGATTCGCTCATCAGCCGCAGCTTGTCCGCGCCGGGGATCGCGGTCGGATGCACCTGGATGAACTCAGGATTCCCGTATTTCACCCCGGCCTGAAACGCGCGGCTGACCGCGCTGCCGGTGCAGACCATCGACATCGTCGATTTGCCGAACACCAGACCGCAGCCACCGCTGGCGATGACCACGGCATCCGCCGGAAACGCGCGGATCTCCATGCTGACCAAGTCCTGTCCGACACAGCCGCGACATACACCCTGGTCGTCCAGAATGGGGCCAAGGAAATCCCAGAATTCGTACTTCTTGACGCGGCCTTCGGTCTCCCAACGGCGAACCTGCTCATCCAAGGCATATAACAACTGCTGGCCCGTCGTCGCCCCGGAGAACGCCGTCCGCGGATACATCGTCCCGCCGAAGCGCCGCCGATCCAGGTACCCCTCCTGCGTCCGGTTGAAGGGCACGCCCAGGCGGTCCATCAGGTCGATGATCTTCGGACCCCAGTAAGCCATTTCCTTGACCGGCGGTTGGTGCTGCAGAAAATCGCCGCCATACACCGTGTCGTCAAAGTGCTTCCACTCGCTGTCGCCGGCCTGCCGCGTCAAATCGCTGCACGAGTTGATCCCGCCTTGCGCGCAGACGCTGTGCGAGCGTCTGACCGGCGTCAAGCTCATCAGGTCGACCGCGACACCCATTTCGGCCAACCGCATCGCGGCCGATAGGCCGGCCAGCCCGCCGCCGATGATCATCACGCGCTTGTTTGCCATGCTGCTCACTGGGCCACTTTCTCCGGATTGGGACGGATGTCTTTGGATTCTACCCGCGACTTGTACATCTGGTCTTCGATCTTCTTCGCGGCGTCCGTATCGACCGTGGCGACGCCATACAACACGCCGCCGGTCAACAGCGCCAAGCCGACGCCGAGGATGGCGCACAGCCGAGTGGCCCGGCGCTGGCCTTGGGCCGAGGTCCAGATTCCCCAGGTGATGCCCATCGTCCACAGGCCGTTGACGAAATGATACACGCACGACAAAACGCCGATCGCGTACAGCGTCAGCATCAGCGGGCTGTGCAACGCCACTCCCAATGTTGACGCGGCATTGTAGGGCTTGAACTGCGCGCCATGCAGCGGCTCGACCACGTGCTCGACCCAGGGACGAAAATGAAACCAGCCGTGCATCTGAAACACGTGCCACACGATGAACGCGAACGCGATGATCCCCGTCGCCCGCTGGAGCGTGTAACGGAAATTGGACGCATAGCGATACCGGTATGGGTTGGGCCGCGACGTACGAATGATGATCACGCCCAGGATCGCGTGAAACAAGATCGGCAGAAACACGAACAACCACTCGACGATCGGCAGCAGCGATTCGAGGCTGTGGATCTGGTAGACGTTCTTCTGGTAGGTCGAGGGACCGCTGAGCACGCTGGCGTTGACGGCCAGATGAACCACGAGATACGCGCCGATCGGAAACAGGCCGGTCAGCGAGTGCAAACGCCAGATAAAGAACTCGTAGCGGCCAAAGAACGAAGTGGCGGCCATACTAGTCTCCACGGTAACATCGGTCGACCGATCGACGCAGTGCGCGCGTATTCCTGTTGACGGATCAATCAACCTTAGTAGTATAAACGCTCGGAAGCTCGGGGCAATGGGGGCCACGGAGGCACGGGGCGGGCGATGCAATTGGAAATCCCCTCGCTGCTGATCACTGACGACGATTGCGATCTGCGCGAGACGCTCGGCATGGCGTTCGCGCGGCGCGGTTTTCATACGCTGACCGCCGGCGACGGCGAAGAAGCGTTGCGGATCGTCCAGAGCACGCCGATTCACCTGCTGCTGCTCGATATGAACATGCCCCGCTTGACCGGCTTGGAAACGCTGCAGCGCGTCAGACGGATCAGCCAGCGCTTGCCGTGCATCCTGATGAGCGCCGACATGGACGAGCACTTGGCGCAACGCGCGTTTCAAGCTCAGGCTTTCCACGTCCTGGCAAAGCCCATACGCATTTCGCACCTTGCCGGCCTGGTCCACCGCGCGCTGCAACACGCCTACGGCTGGACAGGCCATGCCGCGGACCCGCGCGAATAGGGACTGCCGTCGCGATCCTCAGACAGGCTCGACGTCGTCTGGGGACGGCTTGCGTTTCCGTCGCGCCGCTGCATATTCTTGTTCAAATTAGATCGTCCGCAGTACGTCGGTGTCATGGCCGGCTGCCAAATCCCGGCGCGGTCCGTTGATCCCGTGTCCCCGAACCTCTAGACCACTAGAATCGAGAACTCAGACATGGCTTCGTTTCAGTTCGCGCGACTGACGGAACACCGCCCCCAGCGCTCAGCTCGTCTCGCAACCGCGATGGGCTGCGACGACCTGAAAGGACAGACATGGCTGTTCGTGAGCCCGCATGACGATGATCTGTGCATCGGCGCGGGACTGTTCATGCAGGCCGCGCTCCGCGAAGGGGTCGCCGTCCACGCGCTGATCGTCACCGATGGCTGCCTCGGCTACTGTCGTCCGGAAGATCGCGACCAGATCGTCGAGATCCGGAGGCGCGAGACGGACCAGTCGTTCGCGGTCCTGCGAGTTCCCGACTCGCAGGTCCATTACATCGGCTATCCCGATGGCGGACTAGTTCCATTCATGGGCCGCCGCAAGGCTCAGCCCGGCGAGGCTGCGATCGGCGGTTATGTCGGCCTGCAAAACGCGCTGACCTACTGGCTGCGCAAAATCCGCCCTCAACGCGTGTACGTGCCGACACACACCGATCTGCATCCGGATCATCGAATCACGCACAGCGAGCTGATGATCAGCATCTTTCACGCGGCCGGCGCGATTTGGCCCGAGCTGGGACAGCCGCTCGACGCGCCGCCCCGCGTCGGCGAACTGGCCGTGTATTGCGATTTCGCCGAGCTGCCCAACCTAGAGATCATCGGCGACCAGGACGCGTTTCAAGCCAAGCTGGAAAGCATCGCCGTCTACCAATCACAACTGCAGATTGGAGGCCTGGTCGATAGCCTGCGGGCCGCCGGGCCTTACGAGTATGTGCGAGAGAGCGCGTTCCGGCTGTTCACGCCGGACACCTACAAGCCAATCTTTGCCGCCGCCGCAAATAATTCACACAAGTCAAGTTGACTTGTTTATCGCCTTCGCCGACACTAACAGTAGCGACGCGTGACCGCGGGATGGCGATGCGGGGCGTCGCGCCTCGCCGCGTGTGGCTGCGCCGGAATCGAGATGGGACGATGCGCAATCCCGCGCATCGTGCCTGGCTCGCCGCGAAGGCGCCCTCGGGCCGACGCGTTGGCGGACTTTGTCCCAGACGCAGAAAGGTTGGTGAGAAAGTGGCAGGTGGCATTGATCGGCGATGTTTTCTGACCAAGGGCGTGCTCGGGGCCGCGGCGGTCGGCGCGGTGCAGACCAGCATCGAAGAGCAGACGTTGCGGGCGGCGCTGAACGATGGGGCGGCCCAGCCGAGCTCGTCGCCGCGCCCCCTCACCGACATTGCCCCCGGCAGCCTGCCGTCCGGCAAGATCGGGAAGGTCTCGTTGAGCCGCTTGTTCATCGGCGGCAACTTGATCGGTGGCTGGGCGCACGCTCGCGATCTGATGTACGCGTCGCCCTTGTTCAAAGCCTATAACACCGAGGCCAAGGTCTTCGAGACGCTGGAACTGGCGTTGGCGTGTGGGATCAACACGATCCAGATCGACCCGGCCTGCTGGGGGCCGATCGCCAAGTTCAACCAACAGCGCAGCACGCCGATCCAGACGATGGTCTGCGTTCCCCTGTTGGCGAACCGGACGCAGATGAACGAGGCGGTCAAGCGGCAGATCGACAACGGCGCGACGCTCGTCTACTCGCACGGTGGGACCACCGATCGCCATCTGATGAGCAACGGGTCGACGGACGTGATCGCCCAGATGCTCGAGCTGATCAAAGCGCAGGGCGTTCCCGCCGGCGTCGGCGGCCATTCGTTGAACGTCCCGATGGTCTGCGAGCGCGACAACGTGGGCGCGGACTATTACGTCAAGACGTATCACATGGATCGCTACTGGTCGGCCACGCCCGTCGAGCGGCGGGTCGAGTACGATTGGATGCAAGGAAACGCCGGGGACCACAACGCCAACAACGACAGCATGTGGTGCAATAACCCCGAGGAGACGGCCGCGTTCATGGAGACGGTCGAGAAACCCTGGGTGGCCTTCAAAGTGATGGCCGCCGGGGCGATCAAGCCTCAACTGGCGTTCGCGCACGCCTTCCGCGGCGGAGCCGATTTCATCATCGCCGGCATGTTCGATTTCCAGATCGAACTGGATGTGAAAATCGCGTTGGAGGCGTTGGGAAAAGTCAGCTCGCGCCAACGGCCTTGGCGCGCGTAAGCGGCGTTTCACTCCGGCCCACAGACAACGCGCTGCCGCGGCGCGCGCATCGCAACCCAAACGCTTGCCCACGAACGGCCTACTCGGCACGGTATCCTCGACGCGCCAGTCGCGTCGCCCGGCGCACTCTCGACGCCTGGCGCCAGTTCGCTCGGAACCGAATGCCGAGTGACCAATGACCAATGACAAATGACAAATGACCAATGACGGCTCCGCGCGTCACTTGCGCTGTAGGGGAACGTCGAAATTGAGCGTCGTCGACCGTTGTTTGGGATCGATCTCGGCGCTGGCCTTGTAATCCTCGAACAACGGCGGTTTGGCTTCCTCGTCCTCGCGCCCGGACGAATCGAAGCCCGTGATGTAGACCGTCAGCGGCCCCGAGATCGATGCTTGGCCTCCTACGGCGTGCGTGTCGAATTTCCCATCCTGGATGATCGCATAGCCCACCGGACCGGCGTTGCCCCGGGTGGAATCCGGCGTGAAAGTAATGCGGCCGCTGGTGAGTGGCTGGCCATCGTAGTTGACCGTTCCTTGGACATGAAATTGCCGAGGACCATCGTCCTTCCCGCAACCGCCCAACCCCGCCGACGCCAGGGCTGCAAGTGCGGCGCACATAAGCCCGTGAAACCACGTTTTGCGCGCCGGACTGTTCCGTTGCCTTTTCGTGCGGTACGAGATCGGAAACATGCGATTGCTCCTGGTTCGCCGCCATTCGCCGCGCACCCACGTTCGGTGGATCTCGAGCTTCTACGCCGCCTGCACCCGCTCAATCGCCAAACGTCGGGCAGTTCGCCGGTCTTAGAGTCTTGCGGTGCGAGTTCTATGCGCGCCACGCGCACGTCTTGTACGCCCGTTGTCCGCGATTGCGCTGCGGTCGCCGGCTGCCTTATACCACGCGCTGTCGAGGAGGGCACGTTTGATCGTAACTCGAAGCGTAAGCGAGGGAATGCCTGAGTCCCTCGCTCAGGCTGCGGATGACATCTCGCGATCACACGCGTGCGGTATGAATGGTCGTTCAAGACAATTTCTCGAATCGCTGAGAACGGCCTAAGGCAAAGCCACAAGGACGCAACGCGGCGCATTCCTGGTCCTGCGCGTCTCGGTCACCTGGCCCATAACGCAGCCTGATCCGCTGAAGCGATTTCAGGTCAAGTTCTTAGTACGATCCGATCACCTGGCCATCCGCCCGGTCACCCAACCAGCCATATAGGGTGATATCGATATTTTCACTCACGAACCGGGCCGACCCGTCGCACAGCAGGAAATGCGCGCCGCCTGGGTGCAGACTGCCGAACCCGTCGCTGTCGTTGCTTTTAACCGGCGTACTGCGATTGAGTGGTCGCGTGGGATTGACGACGCGGGCAACCGAATCTTCGGTCTTGTGGATGCCCATCACCCCCCATGTCCCACCCGTTTCATAGACGGTGCTGCTGTCCACGTCCATGTATTGCCGATCACTCACCTCGCCGATCGCGAACGTGTTGCTCGTCCCATCGATGATGTCGGAAACCTTGGTCCTCGAATTCGTGTAAAACACGCCCGGACTAGGCGTCATCTTACTGCTCTGGCCATAGATGTTCTCGTTGCCTCGCGAAGCCACGTAGCTGGAACGTCCTTCGCCGCGGATGAACGGGCCTTTTTGAAACTGCGTGTCGCTCGGACAGCTATAGATCGGCAGCGTTTCTCCCAGCATGTTCGTGGCGTTCGGCTTCTGCAGCAGGCCCGAGCCGGTGCCGCTGACATAAGACGTGCTGCCTCCCCAACACGAAAGCGTGGCGCCGAACTTCTGGGCGTCATAGATCGCCCCCAGCTCTACGAACGGACAGAGATACAGCCCCCAAGAAGGAATCCACGCAACATACCGATGATCGTTGCTGGAGACCGCGCCTCCGGAACATAGCTCGTACTGAGGCACGATCCAGCCTGAAGGAAAGGTGGAATGCGTGTCGTGGTAGTTGTGCAGGCCGATGCCAATCTGCCTCAGGTTGCTCTGGCATTGCGACCGGCGCGCCGCCTCGCGCGCCGCCTGGATGGCCGGGAGCAACAAGGCGACGAGAATCCCAATGATCGCAATGACGACCAACAATTCCACCAAGGTGAAGCCCTGTTTGATTCGCAACATCGGATTGACCCTTGCTTATAATGACGCAACCTTTCGAAAATACCGCCTCACCCAGTCGATCGCTCAAGATACTACGAAAATAGGCGAGGTTGGACGTGATCTGCCCGTATCCGCCCAACACGCCGCGCTGGTTGTGCATCGCCTGACAGAACCCGACAAAATATGCCTATTTAGCACTATAGCGCCTCGTTTCGTTGTGGTCAAGCGAAGATGCGCCTCGCGGGGTCATGGGGCAGCGGCGTCTCGCCGCTGGCTTCAGCCGCCCGCGCTGCTTACTACGCGGCAGGATGCCGCATCCGCGTCTCGCTTCGCCAGCCGATCCTCGCGATGTTGGAGTTTCTCCGGCAATTCGACGCCTCGGCGGCTGCCCAACGCCGCGTCCTGCTCGACGTCCACTCGGTCGGCCTGCGACAGCAACTGCTCGAGTTTACGTTGCAGCTTGGCTAACTCCTGCACCATGTCGCCGGAGCACATCGCCTTGTGCCGCGAAGCATTGGCTTCGATCTCCGTCCCGTCCGCCGACAAGTTGCCGAGCTTGACCATCCCCAGTTCGTCCGCCATCCTGGCTCAAAACTGTCTTGGACGTATAAGAACTTCGATCTCCCGTCTTACGGAGATAGCCATCTTTGGACAGACGCTTAGGCGGCGGCGTTCGCGTATCGCTTAGACCCGCCCGCATTCGCACACGCGGGGGGGCTTGCCGTGGATTTGGGACGAAAGCTACGATATCGCGAGTAGGGCGTCTATCGCGCGGATCCCACGGGCCGGACAGGCCGAGGTTCTGACGGATCGGCGAATCGGCCGGCTCGCGGCAGGTCGCCGAGCGCTGCTCGTTCGTCGTGTCTACTTCAACCGTGTCTCCGCCGCGGCGCGTCGTCCCGAGAGGCCGCGTCGCCAACCGCTGCGCGCGACGTTCGCTTCGACGGCTTGCGTGACGCGGTCGGCAACCGGTGTTCCATCACTACGTCGCAGCGGCATTCCATCTCCGTCGTTCTCGCATGGCACAGATCGACACAGCAGCAATCGTGGGCGTGGGACTGATCGGCGGGTCGATCGGCCTAGCGCTGCGCCAGCGCGGCCTGGCGCGCACGGTGGTGGGCATTGGGCGGACGCCGAGCCGGCTGCGGACCGCCGAACGGGTCGGGGCGATCGATTGGGGTACGTCGGACATCGGCCGAGGGGTGGCGGACGCCGAGCTGATTGTCGTCTGCACGCCCGTCGAGCACGTGGTCGCGCATGTTCGTCAGGCCGCTCGGGCGTGCGCCCCCGGGGCGCTGATCACGGACGCGGGCAGCACCAAGGGCACGATCTGTCGGGCGCTGGCGACGGAGCTGGACGGACGCGGTGCGTTCGTGGGCAGTCACCCTATGGCGGGCAGTGAAAAAAGCGGGCCCGAGCATGCCGACCCCAGCTTGTTCGATGGCTGCATCACCGTGATCACGCCGACGCCCGAGTCGCGAGCCGAGGACGTCGATCGCATCGAGGCCTTTTGGCGATCGCTCGGCGCCAGCGTGTTGCGGATGACGCCAGACGAGCACGATCGAGTGGTGGCGAATGTGAGCCACCTTCCGCACCTGGTGGCCTCGGCGCTGGCCGCGAGCGTCGACCCTCGCGACCTGGTGCTGGCGGCCACTGGGTGGCAGAGCACTACGCGAGTGGCCGCGGGCGACGCGGAATTATGGCGCCAGATCTTCAGCGAAAACCGGCCGCAGCTCCTCGGCGCGTTGACTCGGTTCGAGGACATGTTGCACGAGTTTCGTCGCGCATTGGAGCAAAACGATCTGCCGGAACTCGGCCGCCTGTTGACGCTGGGAAAACACAATCGCGACGCGCTGGCGGGTTGACGGCCGCAGCGGATTGAATCATCATCCGCCGCTCGTACAACGTGAAGGAACGCAACCGTGACTATTTGGCAAGTTGAGATTCAAGCGGGCGGCGGACATCCGGATTTGACGGGCCGACGGCTGGCCGCCGACGCGGCCGACCTGGGGTTGGGCGACAGGCTCGGCATTCGCGCCGCGTATGGTTATCTGCTGCAGGGCGAATTGAGCCGTGAGCACGTCGAATTGCTGGCTCGCGAACTGCTGTCGGACCCGATTGTCGAACGGACGACCGTGGCTCGCGCCGGCGACCCCGCGCTGGCCGCGCGGCCGGCGGGCGTGGGACCACAGGCAAGCCTGGTATACGTGCTGTTCAAGCCCGGCGTCATGGACCCCGTGGCCTCCAGCGCCCAGCGGGCGATCGCGGATTTTCAGCTCCGCGCGGACGAGGTGCGGACGTTTCGCAAATACTGGATCGAGGGCCTCGCGGCGGATCGCATCGACACGCTGTGCGCGAAATTGTTGGCCAATGATTCGATCGAACAGTACGTCGTCGGACCGTTGGAAGTCAGCCGCTTGCAAGTTGGCGCGCCGTACCAGTTTCGCCTGGTTACGACGCCGATTCGCGATCTGGACGGACCGGCGCTCGACCAACTCAGCCGCAGTCGGCAGTTGTACCTGACGCGGATCGAGATGGAGACGATCCAGGCGTACTATGTCCGCGCCGGCCGCGACCCGACCGACGTCGAATTGGAATCGCTCGCCCAGACGTGGAGCGAGCACTGCAGCCACAAGACGCTGACGGGACGGATCTCGTATCGCGACGGCGACGGGGCGCGACATTTCGACAACATGCTCAAAGAGACGATCTTCGCCGCCACGCAGCAGATCCGCCGCGATCTGGCGGACGACGACTGGTGCGTCAGCGTCTTTCAGGACAATGCGGGCATCGTACGGTTCGACGAGCGGTACAACGCGGTGTTCAAGGTCGAGACGCACAATCATCCGTCGGCGTTGGAGCCGTATGGCGGGGCCAACACCGGGCTGGGCGGCGTGATCCGCGACGCGCTGGGTACGGGCCTGGGCGCCCGTCCGGTATGCAATACGAACGTGTTCTGTTTCGCCCCGCCCATGGCGGCGCCCGAGGATCTGCCGCCAGGCGCGCTGCACCCGCTGCGAGTGATGAAGGGCGTGGTGGCGGGCGTTCGCGATTATGGGAATCGGATGGGCATCCCGACCGTCAATGGGGCAATCTATTTCGATCCGCGATATCTGGCCAACCCGCTGGTCTATTGCGGCACTGTGGGGATACTGCCCCAGGACAAGAGCTTCAAACAGCCCCGCGCAGGCGACTGGATCGTGGCGGTTGGCGGCAGGACCGGCCGGGACGGCATTCACGGCGCCACCTTTAGCTCGGCGGAACTGACCAGCGACAGCGAGGCGGTCTCCGGCGGCGCCGTCCAGATCGGCAACGCGATCACCGAGAAGATGCTGCTGGACGTTTTGCTGCAGGCCCGCGACCAGGGCCTGTATCATGCGATCACCGATTGCGGCGCAGGCGGGTTTTCCAGCGCGGTCGGCGAGATGGGCGCGGAGATCGGGGCAGAAGTGTGGCTGGACAAAGCGCCGCTCAAATACGAGGGCTTGTCGTACACCGAGATCTGGATTTCCGAGGCCCAAGAGCGGATGGTGCTGGCCGTCTCGGAACAGGACTGGCCGCGGTTTTCGGCGCTGTGCGCCTCGGAGGACGTCGAGGCGACGATCATCGGACGCTTTGTGCCCACGGGCAGGTTAGAGCTAAAATACGACGGCCACGTCGTCGGCGATCTGCCGATGGACTTTCTGCACAACGGCCGTCCTCCCGTCGTCCGCGACGCGGTCTACGACCCGCCGCCGGACGCGCCCTTGTCCGCCGCCGACGGCCCTTGGCGCCCAGGCGCACCATCGCGTTCACCCGGCGGACCGGTTCCCACGTGGACCGACGCGCTGCTTCGGATTCTCGGTTCGCTGAACGTAGCCAGCAAGGAATGGGTGATCCGCCAATACGATCACGAGGTTCGTGCGGGAAGCGTGATCAAACCCCTCGTGGGCATGCACAACGACGGCCCGAGCGACGCGGCCGTGCTGCGGCCGGTTCTCGCCTCGCGTCGCGGCCTGGTCGTCGCCTGTGGAATGAATCCGCGCTATGGCGATTTCGACACGTATCACATGGCCGCCAGTGCGATCGACGAGGCGATTCGCAACTGTGTTGCGGTCGGCGCAGATCCGCGGCGAATCGCCATTTTGGACAACTTCTGTTGGGGCTATACCGATCGCCCGGAAACCTTGGGTTCGTTGGTCCGCGCGGCGTTGGCCTGCCGCGACGTCGCCGTGGCCCTGCAGACCCCGTTCATCAGCGGCAAAGACAGCCTGAACAACGAATACAGCTACGTCGATCCGAACGGCGACAAGCGGACGATCGCGATCCCGGCGTCGCTGTTGATCAGTGCGCTGGGGCAGGTGGACGACGTCGGCCGATGTGTCACGATGGACGCCAAGCAAGCGGGCAATCGCATCTATCTGGTGGGCATGACCCGCGCCGAGCTCGGCGGATCGCACCTGAGTCTGGTCGAGGACCTGTCGGGAGGGCGCGTTCCGACCGTCGACACGGCGACGGCCAAACGGACGTTTGCGGCGATCCACGTCGCGATCAACGCGGGGTGCGTCCGCGCGTGCCACGACCTGAGCGAGGGCGGCTTGGCGGTTGCCGCGGCCGAGATGGCATTTGCCGGAGGGCTGGGCATGACCCTGCAGTTGGCCGCCGTAAGGCAGGATCTCGGCGACATCGGCGAGTCCGATCGAGACGCCTACCTGTTGTTCGCCGAGTCGAACACGCGATTCTTGTGCGAGGTGCCGCCGAGCGAAGGCGCGCGATTTGAACAAGCGCTGGGCGACGTGCCCCACGCGCTGGTGGGCGAGGTTTGCGTCGACGCGCGACTGCGGATCGCCGGAACGGACGCGGCGGCGACACTGGTGATTGACGCGGAATTGGCGGACTTAAAGAAAGCGTGGCAAGAGCCGCTGCGCTGGTGAGGAAATCGATGGCTAAGCCTCGAGTGTTGGTGCTGCGGGCGCCCGGGACGAACTGCGGCTACGAGACGGCGTATGCTTTTGCGCAGGCGGGCGGAATCGCCGAAGTGTGTCACGTCAATCGGTTTCTGGACCGGCCGGCAATGTCCCGAGACTTCCAGATCCTGTGCGTGCCTGGTGGGTTCAGCTACGGCGACGATGTGACTGCCGGGCGGATCTTGGGCAATTTGTTCCAGCATCATCTGCAGGACGCGATGGCCGAATTCAAGGATGCGGGCAAACTGATTCTGGGAATTTGCAACGGATTCCAGGCCCTGATCAAATCGGGCCTCTTGCTGGCAAGCGACGGCAACGGCGTGCGCGCCACCCTGTGCTCGAACGACTCGGGCCGCTACGAGGATCGTTGGGTCCATCTGGCGGTGGACGGCGACCGATGCGTGTTCCTGCGCGGCCTGAGCCAGTTGGAGCTGCCGGTCGCCCACGCCGAGGGCAAGTTCGTCGCGCGCGACGCGACGGAACTGCAACGCCTGGCGAACGCAGGCCAACTGGTCCTGCGGTATGTGAGTCCGACCGGATCCGAAGACCCATCGTTTCCCACGAATCCCAATGGCTCGCAGGCCAACGTCGCGGGCATTTGCGACGAGACAGGCCGCGTGCTCGGCCTGATGCCGCACCCCGAACGGAACATCGACCCGCTGCACCATCCGCACTGGACACGACGCCCCCAGCCGCGCCAGGGCGATGGTTTGCGACTGTTTCAGAATGCCGTCGAATTCTTCGCAGCCTGACATGGCCTTCAACATCGGCTGGTCCGCGCGCACCCCGCAGCACGCCGTTTGTCTCCGTCCGGCCCGCTCTCGCGCGTGGCTTGCAAACGCCGACAATTGATCGACAATAGCACGATCGACGGCGTGTCTCGGTCCTGGCCAGCGGCTTGTCGATGGATGCAATCTACGCGAGTCCAAATACATCCAGACTGAACGCGTCTTTTTTTCTATGACCGAGAGGGTGGGCATGGCGAATTCTTACTTCCGATCCTGGCGCAGCGGACATCCGCGCCGCGGCTTCACGCTGGTCGAGTTGTTGGTAGTCATCGCGATTATCGGCATCCTGGTCGCGCTGCTGCTGCCGGCGATCCAGGCGGCGCGCGAAGCTGCGCGGCGCACCCAGTGTCAGAACAATCTCAAGCAGATCGGCTTGGCGCTGCAGAACTACCTAGACACACACAAGACATTTCCGATCGGCAGCGCATACAACTACGCGTCGTCTTGGCTGCTGGCGCTCCTTCCCTACGTCGAGCAACGCGCGTTGTACGATCAATTTCTGTTCGTAGAGAATCGTGGCGGAATGACGCGGGATGCGCCGGCTGCAAACAAAACGCTCCTCGCTGACCAAGTGATTCCGACGTACCTGTGCCCGTCGAGTCCGCTCGAGATACTGAGCCGCGACGCTATTTCACCACGATGGTGTTCGGCCAACTATCTGGGCATCGCCGGAGCGCCGACGCCGACTCTGACGGCGTCCACAACGACCGGCAATAAGTGTATCCAGGGCAAGTACGGTTATGTCTGCTCGAACGGAATCCTGCCGCCGAACCTGGCGATCCGCGGCGCTGAGATCAAGGACGGCACGTCGAACACGATGATCGTCGGCGAGCAATCCGATTTTTGCACCGATGCGTCCGGCGCGCGTGTCGATCTGCGGAACTCGTGGCGTTGGGGATTTGCGATGGGCGCCGGCTCGAGAGGCTATCCGGGCACATCGAATTGGACCAGCACGATCGAGAACGATTGTCACAATGTCACCACGATTCGCTATGCCGTGAACTTCAAGACCAAGACGAACGACGCCGGAGGCCAGGTGGAATACGGCACGAACAATGCGATTCAGTCGGCGCACCCCGGCGGCGCCTTCGTGGCGATGGCCGATGGCAGCGTCCGTTTCCTGGCGGACAGCGTCGACGTCGCCAAAGTCCTTTGTCTGTTGGCGGCCCGAAACGATGGCCTTGCCGTAGCCGATTTTTGATGTTCTTGATGCGTCTCGAGTGTCCGCGTTCCCGATCGGCGCGCCGCTGCGCAGCCGGCGATTCCCGGCGGGCGTCCGGACACGCCGCCTCGCCCTAGCTTTCTCGGTATCGCTATGCCACGAACATTCCTCGCCAAGACGTTCACAACCCCTCGAACCGCCGGGATCATCCTGTGCTGCGTGGCGATAGGCTGTTTCGGAGGCCCACGCGTATCCATCGTCCCCGTTGCGGGCCATGTCACATTGGGCGACAAACCCGTAGCCGATGCGGTGATCTTGTTCGAGAATCCGAACGCCGGTTTTGCCGCGACCGCCGTGATCCAGGCGGATGGTAGTTACCATCTGCGTTCACAATATGGGGATGGAATCCCGCCCGGAAAGTACACTGTCTCCGTCTCGCCGCCTGCTGGACGAGACGAAATGGATCGCCCGGTCACGCCTAGCCCCGCCGCGGCGGCGATTCCCGAGCGATACCACCTTACCCAGACCAGCGGTTTGACCGCTGACGTCGAGGCTGGCAAAAGCAGTTACGACTTTAAGCTGGATGCCTCTTAGCAAACACACGCTGTGCGCCCAAACGTATCCAGCGTTGTTCCGCGGGCGGCCGCGGCGCGTGCGTGCTGCGACTGGGCGGTAGGCCCTAGGTGTGTCGAGCGTTGCGCCCTGTGGCCTTCGCCGTCGCGCACGGTCAGTGGCTGCGATTGCAGACCATGCGCATCGTCGTGTGTGCGCTGCGAGCGAACGAGCCGTGTGGACGTGCCGTGGTTCGGCTGCCCGCGATCGTAAGCGCGTTGTGCGACGCCGCGCCAAGCTCGACCAGCGGATTTCGCCACGGTCAAAGCGCGATCGGTCGGCGTGCGGGCCGTGCAACACAGCCTTTCTTTCCGGAGGTTTGCCGTCATGCGTGACCTTGCGGCTTGGTTGCTTGTCCTGGTGGGCTTCATCACTGCCACATCTGGCCCGGCGTGGGCCGACTCGCCGTTCATTGGCCAACTGGTCGATCCGGTTCGACTGCGCGGCGTCGAGGATGTCTTTTTGGACGGCGACAGGGCATATCTCCCGTGTCGCGAAGGGCATCGCCTGACCGTCTGCTCGATCGAAGATCCCGCCCAGCCGCGGATTCTCGGCTGTTTTACACACCCGGACCTGGACCACGCGGCCGGATTTGCCCTGGACGAAACGACGGCCTATGTCACCTCGAACGGAAACCACCAACTGTTCATCTTGGATGTGTCCGACGCTGCGAATATCAAGCTGATCGGCAAAGTGTCGATCGGCGCGGCGGATGGACCACGTTTGCTGTACAAGGTCGCGTACCGCGACGGCTATTGCTATGTGGCGCTTCAGCAGGCCAAGCGGATGTACGTGGTGGACGTGCATGACAAAACCCAGCCGCGGGTTGTGGCCGAGGTTCCAGTCACGACGGATGACGACGGGCCGTTCAGCGTGGTGCTGCGCGAGCAATACGCGCTCGTGGGCACGTTGTTCGGACGTCGCAACCGGCTGGCGATCGTCGACATCGCTGACCCGCTCAGGCCGCGACTCGCCGGCAGCCTCCAGTCTCCGCTGATCAGCCAGGTCAGTGGAAAGCTGATCGGAGACCGGTACGTCGTAGCGTGCTGGGACCGCAATACGCTGCTGGTCATCGACGTGTCGCAGATAACCCAGCCGCGTATCGCGGGGGCGCTGCAGGACGCGCGGCTCGGAAAGCCCAATCGGTGCGAAGTCGTCGGAGATCGCGCCTACCTGCCGATGGTCGCCGGCGACGGGGTAGCGGTCGTCGACATCTCGGATCCCGCCCAGCCGCGGTTCGTGAGGTCGTTGATCCATCCTGTTTTGAAGAAGACGTATGGAATTGCCGCTCGCGGCGACCTGCTGTTCGTCGGAGCGCGCGAGGGCAACAGCCTGGTGGTCATCGATCGCCGCACGCTCGAAGACAACGCCGCGCAAGGCTCGCAGCCCGAGTGACTTGCGAGCCGTTTCCCGGCGGCCCTCGGGGCCGCCTCGCCGCGTTTGGCCGCCGCAACCGATCGGCGGTTGCGACCATCGGAGAACCGAGCAACAATCATCCCACACGATTTCGGGGAAGACGACCGATGAGCATTCTGCATCGAATCTTTATGCTCGTGTTTGTGCTGTCCCCGTATTTGGCGCGGCCGTGTTGGGGTCAGCCGCCGCAACCCCAACTGCCCATCGTCGGATACCTCGTCGACAGCGAGCAGCTAAACGGCGTAGAGGACGTGTTCCTCAGAGACGATCTGGCGTATCTGCCCTGTCGCGAAGGCCATCGGCTGACCGTCTGTTCGATCCAAGACCCCACTCGGCCGCGGATCGTCGGAACGTTCCGCGATCCCGACTTGGATCACATTACCGGATTCGCGCGAGACGGTGACACGGTGTATCTGGCTTCGGCGAACAGCCAATATCTACTGATCGTGAATGTGTCGGACCCGACGGCCATGCATCTGCTCGGCAAGGTTCGGATCGGCCAGCCGAACAGCACCGGCCCGCTGTACAAAATCGCCTATCGCGACGGCTTTTGTTATATGTCGCATCAGCGCGAGAAACGCATGTACGTTGTCGATGTGCATGACACGGCCCATCCTCGTGTCGTCGGCAACGTACAGGTCACAACCGAAGACGACGGCGCGTACTGTGTCACGTTGCACGGCGATTACGCGCTGGTGGGAACGGTTTTCGGCTCGAAGAATCGTCTGGCCGTGGTCAATGTGCGCGAGCCCTCCCGTCCGCGGCTCGTCGGCGAAGTGCAGGGGCCGAATCTGTGTCAGGTGATCGGCGCGGTTGTCGGCGACCGGCTGTTTGCGGCCTGCTGGGTTCGCAACACGATGCTCGTCCTGAACCTGTCCGGCCTGTCGGACACGACCATGCCGCGTATCGAGGGCAAGTTGGTCGACCCGCGCCTGGGCGAACCGAACCGCTGTGCGGTGATCGGAGACCGCGCGTATCTGCCCATGGTCAAGCGGGACGGCGTCGCGGTCGTCGATATTTCAAACCCAGCCGAACCGCGTTTCGTCACGTCGTTCAGCCATCCGCTGATGAAGCGAACGTACGGCTCGGCGGCCCGCGGCGACTATGTCTATTTGGGGGCGCGTCACGGAGACAGCCTCGTCATCCTGAACCGCCACGAACTCGAAAAGCTTCGGACCGACTGAAGTCGGCGCCGGGGCGCGAACCACCGCAGTCCCATCCGCAGCACCCGGCGATGGCCTGCCGCGCAAGTGGTTCGCGATGATGCAGACAATCCGCATTTGGCCGCGCGCGTCAATCCGCGTCGCCAGTCGAGGCGAACAGGTTGATCGGTCCACAGCCGCCGCCGAGCGCCGGATTGGTTTCAATCGCTCGCGCAACAAAGCGTTTGGCGCGCTCGACTGCCGTCGGTAGATCTTCGCCGAGCGCCAGTCGTGCCGTGATCGCGGCCGAGTACACACAGCCTGTCCCGTGGGTATGCACTGTCGAGAAACGCGGGCTGGTGAAACGGTGTATCCGACCTGCGGCCCACAGGATATCGACGGCCTCGCCCGCGAGGTGGCCCCCTTTGACCAGAACATTCTTTGCGCCCAAGTCGCCGATCGCGCGGGCCGCATCCTCCATGCCCGCCAGATCTTCGACGCGCCGCCCGGACAACACGGCGGCTTCCATCAGGTTCGGCGTCACGAGCGTCGCCAGCGGCAGCAGACGCGCCGCCAACGCGGACGCGGCCGAATCATCGATCAACGTGGCCCCGTGTTTGCTGATCATCACCGGATCGATGATCAACGGAAAGCCCAATCCCGTGGCGCGGTCGGCGACCGCCTCGACAACCGCCGCGTTTCCCAAGGCTCCTGTCTTCGCCGCGGCGACGGGCAAGTCGCCGGTGACCGCGTCGAGCTGCGCGATCACCATCGACGGCTCCAGAACCGAGACGTCCGCGACGGATCGCGTGTTCTGCACCGTCAACAGCGTCACCACGCTGGCGCCGTACACACCGTGCTGATGAAACGTCTTCAAGTCCGCCTGCAACCCCGCGCCGCCCGACGGGTCCGAGCCGGCAATCGTCAACGCAACCACGGTCATAGCCTTCCCCTACGCTCACAACGCCCAAAACACACGTATTGCATCGATCGCCAAACCTCTACCAATCGCCACCGCACCCGATAAGACGGTCTTCTAGACTGAAGTTCCTTTTTTGAAACGCGTAGTTTTGCCGTGTTTTTTGGGGTTTTTGCTCGAATTCGGGGCGCAGGCTCTGCCTACGCGGTGATGGACTGG